>NZ_ANAS01000033.1:0-153470 GCF_000341205.1 Nocardiopsis baichengensis YIM 90130
CGAACGTGCGCCGCCGACCCGCCTCGGCCAGAACCTCCTGAGCGGTCCTGGCGCCTTCGCCCTGCGTCGTCGCGGTCACCGTGTCGCCTCCCCGTTGCCTCCGGCAGGTCCGTTCCGGCGCTGGTCAGATGCGCCCACGCGAATCTACCGCAGGGGGCGGATCGCCCGGATCGAGCGCTGTGCGCACCCGGCGCGCGACCTCGTCGGGGGAGGTCCCGGCCGGATAGACCGCGACCACCACCTCCTCCCCTCCACGCGGCCGCGCGGGCCCGCCGCGGAGCACGTCGGCCAGGCCCTCGGTGACGAACGCCATCGCCCGGTCGAACCGGTCCCAGGGGACCGGGTGCTCGGGTTCGCGCAGCCAGGAGCGCAGCACGTGGTTGTGCGCGGCGATCACCGAGGCCGCCACGGCCTCGGCCGCCAGCGCGCGTTCGGTGTCCCGCTCCCCGCCGGCCAGGTACCGGCGGAAGGCGGACTGGTAGCGCGCGGTCATCGCGATCTCCCGGTCGCGCAGCCGCGGCACCGCCCGGACCAGGCGGAAGCGGCGCACGGAGGTGTCCGGTTCGGCGGCGTAGCCCTGGAAGACCATGCGCGCGGCGGTGGTCACCGTGGCCACCGGGTCGCCGCCCGGGGCGGCGTCCAGGAAGCGCCGCACCCCCTCGTACAGCTCCTCGTGCTCGGCGAAGAGGATGTCGTCCTTGGTGCCGAAGCGCCGGAAGAGGCTGCGCCGGCTCAGCCCCGCCTCCTCGGCGACGTCGCCCATCGTGGTGGCCTCGTAGCCGCGCCGCTCGAAGAGCCGCACGGCGGCCGCGACCACCTCGTGCCCGGCGGGGCGCCCCCCGCCGCCGTCCGTACCGGTCCTACCCGTGCCGTCGGCCATGCCCCTCCTCCGTCTTCCTCCCGATAACGTACGCTGTCACTTAATGCCAGTATCAGGCACTCAGTGCCACACCCAGCCCCGGGAGGGCCGATGAGCTTCGACCTGTTCACCACCGCCGAGGAACACGAGGAGCTGCGCGACGCGGTGCGCGCGGTGGCCGAGGACAAGATCGCGCCGCACGCCGCCGCGGCCGACGAGAACAGCGCCTTCCCCCAGGAGGCCTACGACGCGCTGCGCGCGACCGACTTCCACGCCCCGCACATCGCCGAGGAGTACGAGGGCGTGGGCGCCGACGCGCTTGCCACGTGCATCGTGATCGAGGAGGTCGCGCGCGCCTGCGGCTCCTCCTCGCTGATCCCGGCGGTGAACAAGCTCGGCACCATGCCGCTCATCCTGGGCGCCTCGGAGGAGGTCAAGAGACGCTACCTGCCGGAGGTGGCGCGCGGGGAGGCGATGTTCTCCTACGGCCTGTCCGAGCGCGAGGCCGGCTCCGACACCGCCAGCATGCGCACCCAGGCCGTCCGGGACGGCGACTCGTGGGTGGTCAACGGCCAGAAGTCGTGGATCACCAACGCGGGCGTGAGCAAGTACTACACCGTCATGGCGGTGACCGACCCCGGGGGCAAGCGCGGCAGCAACGTCACCGCCTTCGTGCTGCACGAGGACGACCCGGGCTTCACCCTGGGCGAGCCCGAGCGCAAGCTCGGCATCAAGGGCTCGCCCACGCGCGAGCTGTTCTTCGACGACGTGCGCATCCCCGACGAGCGCCGCGCGAGCGGGGTCGGCGAGGGCCTCAAGATCGCCCTGCGCACCCTGGACCACACCCGGGTGACCATCGGCGCCCAGGCCGTCGGCATCGCCCAGGGGGCCCTGGACGCCGCCGTGGCCTACGTCAAGGAGCGCAAGCAGTTCGGCAAGGCCGTCGCCGAGTTCCAGGGCGTGCAGTTCATGCTGGCCGACATGGCGATGAAGCTGGAGAGCGCCCGCCAGATGGTCTACGCGGCGGCGGCCAAGTCCGAGCGCGGCGACGCCGACCTGCCCTTCTTCGGCGCGGCCGCCAAGTGCCAGGCCTCCGACGCCGCCATGGAGATCACCACCGACGCCGTCCAGCTCCTCGGCGGCGCCGGCTACGTGAAGGACTTCCCGGTCGAGCGCATGATGCGCGACGCCAAGATCACCCAGATCTACGAGGGCACCAACCAGATCCAGCGCATGGTGATGGCGCGCCAGCTGCTGAAGTAGGCGGCAGGGACGCGGAAGAGCCCTGGTGGCCCCTCCTTCCCAGGGGGCGACCAGGGCCCCGGTCAGCGGTGCCCGAGCTCCTCGGCGATGCTCGCGGCCCACGCGTCGATCGCCCCCTCGTCGCGGTGGTCGCCGTACCGGCCGCCCATCAGCCGGAACACCAGGCGCCCCGCCCTGGACAGGTGCTCGGGCCCGACCACCCCGGAGAACAGCCGGTGCCCGCGGACGGGGAAGGGCGCCGCCAGGTCCGCCTCGATGGCCGACGCCTCCGTGGCGGCCAGTCTCCGCCACGGTCCGCGCAGCGCGTCCGGCATGCCCACGCTGAACAGCCACACCGGGCGGGACCGGGTACGGGCGAGGTCGCGTCGGACGAACTCACGGCCCGTGTCCAGCCACGAACGGTCGTGCACGGCGCTGCCGACGACGAAGGCCCCGTACCCCCTCACGTCGCCGACGTCCGTGAGCGAGCGGACGTGGGCGTCGACTCCGGCCGCCCGGAGCCCCGATCCGATGCGCTGGGCGATCTCCCGCGTGGAGCCGTGCTCCGTCGCGTATCCCACCAGGACGATCATGGCGCCTCCCATGCCGTGGTGCCCGTACGGTCCAGCGAACGCCGCGCCGACCGCCCCTGGCAAGGGACGTCGGTCAGCGGCCGCGCAGGGCCACGGCGGTGAACAGGGCCGTGGCCGCCATGACGGCCGCCCCGGTCAGGGCCGCCGCGTTCAGGCCCTGGGTGAAGGCCGCGAACGCCGTCTCCAGCAGGTGGTCTCCCGCCGCGCCCATGCCCGCGGCCTGCTCGGCGGCGCCGGCCACGGTCCCGGGGACCTGCCCGGGCACGGCGCCCCGGTAGACGGCCGCGGCGACGGTCCCCAGGACCGCGATCCCGAGCGCGTTGCCCAGTTCGACGGCCGACTCCGACACACCGGACGCAGCGCCCGCGCGCTCGCGCGGGGCCGCCCCCAGGACCAGGTCGTTGGCGAGCGACCCGACGGCCCCCACGCCGAGGGTGACCACCGTGTAGGCGCCGATGAACAGCGCCACGGGCGACTCCGGCCCCACGGCGGCGATCCCGGTGAAGCCGAGCGCGCCCACGGCCAGCCCTGTGGACAGCACCGCGCCCCGGGAGAGGCGGCCGGCCAGTGCGCCGGCGAGCACGACCCCGGCGACCGTGCCGAGGAAGGTGGGCAGCGCCCACAGGGCGGCCTGGAGGGGGCTCAGGCCGTGCACGGTCTGCAGGTAGGTGAAGGCGAGGAAGCCCATGCCGGCGGCGGCCAGGGAGACCGCGCCGTTCGCGGCGACGGCCGCCCCGAACGCCGGGTTGCGGAACAGTCCCAGGTCGATCAGCGGGTGCGCGGCGCGCATCTGGCGGCGGACGAACAGCGCCCCGCAGGCCAGTCCCCCCGCCAGGGCGGCCCCGGCCGCGGCGTCGGGGCCGTACTCGGAGGCGTGCTTGACCGCGAAGACCGTGCCCAGCAGTGCGCCCAGCGAGAGCAGCGCCCCCGGCAGGTCGAAGGCCCCGCCCTCGGGCGCCTTGGACTCGGGCACCAGCAGCGGCGCCGCGAGCAGCAGCAGCGCCATCACCGGGACGTTGATGAGGAAGACCGATCCCCACCAGAAGTGCTCCAGCAGGGCGCCGCCGATGACGGGGCCGGCGACGGCGCCGCCGGTGAAGGCGGCCGTCCAGGCGCCGACCGCGGTCCGGCGCTGCGCGGGGTCGGCGAAGAGGGTGCGGATCAGGGCGAGCGTGGAGGGGGCGAGGGTGGCCGCGCCGACCCCCAGCAGGGCGCGTCCGGCGATGAGCAGCCCGGCGGTGGGGGCGAAGGCCAGCAGCGCCGAGGCCGCCCCGAAGGCGGCGCCCCCGGCGATCAGCAGCCGCCGGCGGCCGAACCGGTCCCCCAGCCCGCCCATGGCGATGAGCAGTGAGGCGAGCACGAAGCCGTAGACGTCCATCATCCACAGCCACTGGGCGGCGGTGGGGTCGAACGCGGCGGCGAGCGCCGGCGCCGCCACGAACAGCACCGAGATGTCCATCGATACCAGGAGCGCGGGCAGCAGCAGCACGGCCAGCCCGGCCCAGGCGCGGGGGCCGGCGCGGGGCGGGACGGCGCCGGGGTCGGCGGGGCCGGGGTCGCGGGTCGTCGTCATGGCCGTGATCGTACGTACGTCATAGACACCCGTCAATATGTACGTACGTCCAAGGACCGAGGTAGGATGCCGCCATGAACCACCGCGACGACCTCCTCGAAGGCGCCAAGAAATGCCTGGTGGAGAAGGGCTACGCGCACACCACCGCGCGCGACATCGCCGCCGCCTCCGGCGCCCACCTGGCCTCGATCGGCTACCACTACGGGTCGAAGGACGCGCTGATGAACGCCGCGGTCATCGCGGCGACCAGCGAGTGGGGCGACACCGTCGCCGAGGCGCTGGACGCGGTCGAGGCGCCGGACCCGCAGGCGCGACTGGCCGCGCTGGTGGACCGGATGCGCGCGAGCACGCCGCAGGAGCGCGAGCTGCTGATGGCGAGCGTTCAGGCCTACGCCGAGGCGCAGTTCTCCCCCGAGCTGCGCTCGGCGCTCGGCGCGGCCTACCAGGAGGCGCACCGGGAGTTCGCGGCGCTGCTGGACCCGGGCTCGCAGGACACCCCGCAGGGCCGGGCGCTGGGCGCCGCCGCCTACGCGGTGTTCTCCGGCATCCTCCTCCAGGAGCTGGTCGACCCGGACGCCCTGCCGGACACCGGGGCGCTCATGGCGGCGCTGCGCCGCCTCACCGGTGCGCCGTAGCCCCGCGGAAGGTCCGGCGGTACTCGGTGGGCGAGACCCCGGTCTCGGCCTTGATGTGCGCCCGCAGCGAGGCGGCGGTCCCCAGCCCCGACCGCTCGGCCACCCGGTCCACCGCCAGGTCGCTCTCCTCCAGCAGCCGGCGCGCGTAGTCCACGCGCTGCCGGTGCAGCCACCGCGCGGGCGAGACCCCCGTCTCCTCGCGGAAGCGCCGGGTGAAGGTGCGCACGCTCATCGAGGCCCGGCCCGCAAGCTCGGCCAGCGGCATCGGGCGTGACAGGTCCTCCTCGGCCCAGGCCCGGGCCACCGCGGTCGCCCCGCCGCGCGCCGACGGCGGCACCGGGCGCCGGATGTACTGGGCCTGCCCGCCGTCCCGGTGCGGCGGCACCACCGTCCCGCGGGCCACCTCGGCCGCCACCGCCGCCCCGTGGTCGCGGCGGACCATGTGCAGGCACAGGTCGATGCCGGAGGCCACCCCGGCGGCGGTGAGCACGTCCCCCTCGTCGGTGTAGAGCACGTCGGGCTCGACCCGCACCGCCGGGTACAGCTCGGCCAGGCGCGCCGCCGACCGCCAGTGCGTGGTGGCCCGCAGCCCGTCCAGCAGCCCGGCGGCGGCGAGCACGAAGGTGCCGGTGCAGATGGAGGCGTACCGCGCACCCGGCGGGATCCGCGCGAAGGCCTCCGCCAGCTCCCCCTCCAGCGGCCCGCCGACGGGCTCGTAGTCGACGTCGGAGGCGGGCACGACCACGGTGTCGGCCGCGGCCAGGACCTCCGGCCCCCGGGCCACGTTGAGGGTGAAGTCGGCGTCGGTGCGCACCTCCCCCGGCCGCACCGCGCAGGTGAGCACGTCGTACAGCCGTCCGCCCTGCGGGGACCGCGCCTCGCCGAAGATCCGGTGCACGATGCCGGTCTCCATCGGCAGGGCCCCGTCGCGGACCAGGACCGCCACCGTGTGCCGTGTTCGCTCCCGAGGGGTTCGCTCCATGGCCCGATTATTGCGCATGTCGGCCGACGGGCCACTCGTACCCCGGCGGGCCCGGGCCGCATGATCGATGCGGTCCCGAAAGCGAGGAGAGCGCTCCGATGAACGTCCTGTGGGTCTTCGCGCACCCCGATTCCCGGTCCCTGAACGGCATGCTGCGCGACACCGCCCAGCGCGCGCTCAGCGACTGCGGCCACGCCCTCATGGAGTCCGACCTGTACGCGATGGAGTGGAACCCGGTGGTCGGACCCGACGACTTCGGCCACGATCCGACCGAGCGCCTACGGGTGCCCGCCGCCACCAAGCGCGCGCGGAGCGCCGGGACCATGGCCCCGGACATCGTGGCCGAGCAGGAGAAGCTCGCCTGGGCCGACACGGTGGTCGTGCAGTTCCCGCTGTGGTGGTACGGGCTTCCGGCGATCCTCAAGGGGTGGTTCGACCGGGTCTTCACCATGGGCTTCGCGTTCGGGATCCAGGACCCCGAGACCGGCCGCACGCTCCGCTACGGAGAGGGGCCCCTGGCCGGCAGGCGCGCGCTGGCCGTGACGACCGTCGGTGCCCGGGAGACCTCCATCGGCCCGCGCGGGGTCAACGGCGCCATCGAGGACATCCTGTTCCCGCTGAACCACGGGACGTTCTGGTACACGGGGATGGACGTGCTGCCGCCGGTCGTCGTCCACAGTGCCGACCGCGCCTCGGCCGAGGACGTCGAGCGCGCCGGCAAGCACCTGGCCGAGCGGGTGCTGACCGCCTGGCAGACCGACCCGGTCCCCTACCGGTCGCAGAACGGCGGCGACTACGACGACGCCCTGGTGCTGCGCCCGGAGCTGGCTCCCGGGGAGACGGGCCTGGCCGCCCACCTGCTCCGCTAGGCGGCCGGCTCGAAGGAGGCCGTGATGGCGTCCAGGAGCCCGCGGTTCTCCTCCCAGGTGTCGGTCGGGGAGACGAGGAAGAGGGCGTACCCCTTCTCCTCGGTGTGGAAGGCCCGGTTGACCGCGTGCCGCTCGTCGAAGGTGAACTCCCAGTCGGCCGCGCTGATGTACCGGTCCACGAAGGGCTCGTCCAGGGCCGTGATCGCCTGCTTCTCATAGCCCGAGAAGTTGCCGGAGATCGCGCCCTCCTGCCGCAGCCAGTCCTGCTCGGCGTCGTCGCCGGGGTCGTCGGTCTGGTCGATCTGCAGGTAGCCGCCGCCGGGGAGGTCGAAGAAGACGCTGGTGCCGCTGCGCTCGCGGAACTCCCACCCCTCGGGCAGGTCCACGGAGAAGCCGGTCTCGTCCTCGTACCGGGCCATGGCGACGTCGGCCTCGGGCCCCTCTTCGGGCTCCTCGGGCTCGTCGGCCTGCGCTGAAGGGTCGCCGTCCTGCGCTGACGGTGCGCTCGGCCCGGGCTCCTGCGTTCCGGCCGCCTCCGGGGGCGTGCGGGGGGCCGGGTCGGCGCCGTCCAGCCCTCCGTCGCCCAGCCAGAAGGCCAGGGCGACGGCGGCGAGCGCCGTGGCGGCGGCGCCCCCCAGCGCCGCGAACCGGCGTCCGCGCCCCTTCCCGGACGGCGGGGGCTCGGCGGCGGACGCGGCGGCCGGGGCCTTCCCGGCCCGCTCGGCCGCCTCGCTCAGCATGCGGTGCGCCTCGGCGATGCCGGGCCGCCGCTCGGGCTCCTTCTCCAGCAGGGCGGCCAGCACCGGGGCCAGCGGGCCGGCGTTGCGCGGCGGCGGCACCTCCTCGGTGACGATGGCGGTCAGCGTCGCCACCGCCGCCTCCCGGTGGAAGGGCACCCGGCCCTCCACCGCCTGGTAGAGGGTGACGCCCAGCGACCAGATGTCCGAGGCCGGGGTGGCCGGGCCGCCCTGGGCCTGCTCGGGGGACAGGTAGCCGGGCGAGCCCACCAGCAGGCCGGTGCTGGTCAGCCCGGAGGTGCCCTCCAGCCGGGCGATGCCGAAGTCGGTGAGCACCGCCCGGTCGCCGGGGGCGATGAGCACGTTGCCGGGCTTGATGTCGCGGTGCACGATGCCGCGGTCGTGGGCGAGGGACAGCGCGGTGGCCATCTGCAGGCCGATGGCGGCCGCCCGGCCCGGGTCCAGCGCCCCGTCGCTCTTGATGACCTCGGAGAGCGAGCGCCCCCGCACCAGCTCCATCACGATCCAGGGCCGGTCGTCGCCGTCCACCACGTCGAAGACGGTGATGATGGAGGGGTGGCCCAGCCGCGCGGCGCTGCGCGCCTCCCGCAGCATCCGGGTGCGCAGCACCTCGACCTCGGCCTGGGGCAGCTGCGGGGGGATGGTCAGCTCCTTGACCGCCACGGGCCGGTCGAGCAGCTCGTCGGTGCCGCGCCACACGCGGCCCATGCCGCCCGCGCCGATCAGCTCGGTGAGGCGGTAGCGCCCGGCCAGCAGGTGGCCGGGCGCGGTCTGCTCTGAACTCATGGGTGGGGCTTTCCTCGGGTCCTCGCGGCCGCGGCCGCCGCGGCCGTGCCGTCACCTGGCGAGTCTAAATCCCCCGCAACGCCATGAAAGCGCACGACGAGGGACATCGTGCGCACCCGTCAGGCGGTGTCCGCTTCCGGACACCGAACGGCCGGACCGGACTCAGGCCGGGGCCGCCCCGCCCAGGCGCACCCGCAGCGCGGCCACGCCGTTGGAGACGATCGAGGGCACCTGCTCGGGCTCGGTGTCGAGGAGCTCCATGCCGGGGAAGCGGGCGAAGAGCGCGGGCAGGGCGGTGCCCAGCTCCAGCCGGGCCAGGTTGGCCCCCAGGCAGTAGTGCGGGCCGTGCGAGAAGGACACGTGGGACTTGTCCTCACGGGTGATGTCGAAGCGGTCGGCGGTGCCGCCGTGCTGCCGGGGGTCGCGCCCGGCGGAGCCGTAGGACACCAGCAGCGCGTCGCCCTCGGGCACGGTGGTGCCGTCGATCACCAGGTCCTTGGCGGCGAAGCGGAGCGGGACGTTCTGGATGGAGGTGTTCCAGCGCAGCGTCTCCTCCACCGCGTCGCTCCACGGGCGCTCCCCGCGCACCAGCGCCTCCAGCTGGTCCCGGTGGGTCAGCAGCGCCTGCACCGCGTTGGTCAGCAGGTTCATGGTGGTCTCGAACCCGGCGCCGATGATCAGGATGAGCGTCCAGACCAGCTCCGACTCGCTGAGCCGGTCGTTGTCCTCGTCGCGTGCGGCGATGAGCGCGCTGGTCATGTCCTCGCCCGGGGCGGCGCGCTTGCGCGCCACCAGGTCGGCCAGGAACCGCTGGGTGCCCTCGTGGTTCTCCAGCGCCTGCTCAGGGGTGATGGTCTGGTCGAACATCATCCCGATGCGCCGGTGCAGCTCGTCGCGGGCGCCGCCGTCCACCCCGAACAGGTCGCTGATCACCGTCATCGGCAGCGGGTAGGCGTAGTCGGCCTTGACGTCGGCGACCGGCCCGCCGGCGGCCATCGCGTCCAGCAGTTCGGCCACCAGCGCCTCGATCCGCGTGCGCATGCCCTCCACGCGGCGCGGGGTGAAGGCCTTGGAGACCAGCTTGCGCAGCCGGGTGTGGTCCTCGTCGTCGCGCGCGAGCATGTTCTCGGCGGCGACCCAGGAGATCAGCTGCCAGTCGGCGCGGATCCGCCCCTCCCGCCAGGCCCGCCAGTGGACGGGGTTCTTCTTCACATCCGGGTGGGTGACCACCTCGCGCACCGCGTCATAGCGGGTCACCGACCACGCAGCAACCTCACCAGGAAGTTCGACAGGGACGACGGCTCCGGTCTCGCGGAGCCGGGCGGCTTGGGGGTGGAGGTCTCCGGTGACGAGTCGGACGGGGTCCACGGCGTTCCTTCCTCTACCGGGGTCTGGGGGTCGAAAGCGACGGGAAGCCGCGTGAGGGCGTGGGCGAAGGGGGAGATCCTCCAGGACAGCTCCTCGGGCGCCGTGCCCAGCCGCAGCCGGGGCAGGCGCCGCAGGAGGACCTCGATGCCGGCCACGGCGATGGCCGTGGCGATGTCCTTGGCCGGGCAGCGGTGCGCGCCCACGCCCCAGGCGAGGTGGGCGCGGTTGGGCGCGTCCTCCAGGCGCTGGGCGTACTCCTCGGCGAGGAAGCGGTTGGCGGCGGCGAAGCCCAGCAGCACCGGGGTGCCCTCGGGCAGCGTGCCGCCGCCGGGGACCTCCACGTCCCGCACCGGGTACATCACCGGGTAGTTGGTGACCGGGGGCGCGCTCCACATGACGCGGTCGATCGCCTCGCCGATGCCGGTGCGCGCGCCGGCCAGGTCCTCGCTCAGCGCGCGGTCGGTGAGCAGCACCCGCACCGCGTTGGACAGCAGGGAGGCGCTGGGCTCGTGCCCGGCCCCGACCATGAGCACCAGGTGCTGCAGGACCTCCTCGTCGCTGAGCCCGGCCCGGTGCCGCATGAGGGCGCTGGTGACGTCCTCGCCCGGGTGCGCGCGCTTGCGGTCGATGTGGGCCGAGAGCACCGACTCCAGTTCGGCGTTGGCCCGCTCGGCGTCCACCCCGTCCCACATGTCGCGCAGGGCGGTGAAGAAGCGGCGGCCGGAGGAGGCGTCCATGCCGAACATGTCGTTCATGACCAGCAGCGGCAGGGGGCGGGCGAACTCCTCCATGAGTTCGGCCTCGCCGCGCGCGCAGAAGCCGTCCACGAGGCGCTCGGCGACGGCCCGCGCCTGGGCGCCGACCTTCCCGGGCTCGAAGGGCGCCAGGGAGTCGACCATTGCGCGGCGGACCCGCCGGTGCTCCTCGCCGTCGGAGAACAGCGCGTTGGGCCGGTGGCCCATCATCCCCAGCAGGGAGGAGTCGTCGGGGATGCGCCCTTCGCGCCAGTCCTTCCAGCGGCGGGCGTCCCGGCTGAACGTGCGCTCGTCGCGGCACCAGGCGGTGATGAGCGCGTAGTCGACCACCAGCCGTCCCTCCACGCCGGGTTCGAGCATGACCGGGACGACCGGGCCGTGCTCCTCGCGCATGCGCGCGTAGGCGGCGTGGTGGTCGGCATGGAAGCCGGGGTCGTACAGCTCCAGGTGGGGGCAGCCGGTCGCCAATTCACGGTTCCGTTCGCGCTCGCTCGCCGGGGGGGGGCGCGAGGAACGGTAGCGGTCCGGGGCCCAGAACGACAGGGGCGCCCCCACGGTCCGTGACCGCGGGGGCGCGCTGTGCTGGACATTCGGGTTGCGGACGGGCCGGAATCAGGAGGGGTCCACGGCCCGGAACCGGCGCAGCCGTAGGCTGTTGCCGACCACGAAGACGCTGGAGAAGGCCATCGCCGCGCCGGCGATCATCGGGTTGAGGAGGCCGGCGGCGGCCAGCGGCAGCGCCGCGGCGTTGTAGGCGAAGGCCCAGAACAGGTTGCCCTTGATGGTGGACAGGGTGCGGCGGGAGAGCCGGATGGCGTCGGCCGCCGCCCGCAGGTCCCCGCGGACCAGGGTCAGGTCGCCGGCCTCGATGGCCACGTCGGTGCCGGTGCCCATGGCCAGCCCGAGGTCGGCCTGGGCCAGGGCGGCCGCGTCGTTGACGCCGTCGCCCACCATGGCCACCGCGCGGCCCTCGGCCTGCAGCCGCCGCACCTGCTCGACCTTGTCCCGGGGCAGCACCTCGGCGACCACCCGGTCGATCCCGACCTCGGCGGCGACGGCCTCGGCCACCGCCCGGTTGTCCCCGGTGAGCAGGACCGGGGCCAGCCCCAGGCCGCGGAGGCGGCGCACCGCCTCGGCGCTGGTCGGCTTGACGGTGTCGGAGACGGTCAGCACGGCGCGTGCGGCGCCGTCCCAGGCCACGGCCACGGCGGTGCGGCCCTCGGCCTCGGCGGCCTCCTTGGCCCGGCGCAGGTCCTCGGGCAGGGACAGGGACCACTCCTCCAGCAGCGCGGTCCGGCCGACCAGGACCTTGCGGCCCTCGACGACGCCCTGCACGCCCAGCCCCTCCTGGTTGGCGAACCCCTCGGCGGCCGGCAGGTCCCCCGCGCGCCGGGCGGCGCCCTCGGCGACGGCCCGCGCGATGGGGTGCTCGGAGGCGTCCTCCAGCGCCCCGGCCAGGCGGAGCACCTGCTCCTCGTCCTCCCCCTCGGCCACGTGCACCCCGGAAAGGGACATGGTGCCGGTGGTGACGGTGCCGGTCTTGTCCAGGACGACGGTGTCGATGCGCCGGGTGGACTCCAGCACCTCCGGGCCCTTGATGAGGATGCCCATCTGGGCGCCGCGGCCGGTACCGACCATGAGCGCGGTCGGGGTGGCCAGGCCCAGGGCGCAGGGGCAGGCGATGATGAGCACCGCCACCGCCGCGGTGAACGCCGCGGCCGCCCCGGCCCCGGTGGCGAGCCAGAACGCCAGGGTCCCGGCGGCCAGCAGGATGACGACGGGGACGAACACCCCGGAGACCCGGTCGGCCAGGCGCTGGATCTCGGCCTTGCCGTTCTGCGCCTCCTCGACCATGCGGGCCATCTGCGCCAGCCGGGTGTCGGCACCGACCCGGGTGGCGCGGACGGTGATCCGGCCGCCGGAGTTCACGGTGGCCCCGGCCACCTGGTCCCCAGGGGCCGCCTCCACCGGCACCGATTCGCCGGTGAGCATGCTCATGTCGACCGCGGAGGTGCCCTCCTCCACGACGCCGTCGGTGGCGATCTTCTCGCCGGGGCGCACGACGAACAGGTCGCCCTCGGCCAGCTCCCCGATGGGGACGCGCCGCTCGGTCCCGCCGCGCAGCACCGCCACGTCCTTGGCGCCCATCTCCATCAGCGCCCTGAGGGCGGCTCCGGCGCGGCGCTTGGACCGGGCCTCGAAGTACCGCCCGAGCAGGATGAAGGAGGTGACGCCCGCGGCGACCTCCAGGTAGATGTCGCCGGCGCCGTCGCTGCGCGCGACGGTCAGCTCGAAGGGGTGGACCATGCCCGGCTCGCCGGCGGTGCCGAGGAACAGGGCGTAGAGGGACCAGAGGAAGGCGGCGAGGGTGCCCATCGACACCAGGGTGTCCATGGTGGCCGCGCCCTGCTTGAGGTTCTTCCAGGCGGCCCGGTGGAAGGGCAGCGCCCCCCACACGATGACGGGGGCCGCCAGCGTCAGCGACAGCCATTGCCAGTAGGTGAACTGCAGGACCGGGAACATCGCCATGGCGATCACCGGGACGAACAGCGCCAGGCTGACCACCGTGCGCTCGCGCAGCGGCCGTACCGGGTCGTCCCCGGCCGCGTCCGCCTCCTCGCCGCCGCTGCCGTCGGCGGCCGGGGCGGGCAGCGCCGCGCCGTACCCGGCCTTCTCCACCTGGGCGACCAGGTCCTCGGGCGCGACCCCGTCGGCGTAGTCGACCTGCGCCTTCTCGGTGGCGTAGTTGACGGTGGCGGTGACGCCGTCCATCCTGTTCAGCTTGCGCTCGATCCGGTTCGCACAGGAGGCGCAGGTCATGCCGGTGATGGCCAGTTCCACCCGATCGGTTCCGCTCATGCCGCTCTCCTGTCGTCTCCTCTACCCCTGATCATCGGGGATCACCGGGGGCGCACGCCCCGCGTTCGCCCACACCCCCATTGGTACCATACCCCCCCAGGGTATGAAAAGAACCGGGGTCCGCCCCCCGCGCCGGCGGGGGCGGCGGCTACATTTCCCCCATGTACTCCCTTGAGGACCGGACGGTGGCGGTCGAGGCGCACATCTCCGCCTCCCCCGCGCGGGTATGGGCCCTGGCCTCGGACATCACCGTTCCGCCGCGGTTCAGCGGCGAGCTGCAGAGCGCCGAATGGCTCGACGGAGCCGAGGGCCCCCGGGTCGGGGCGCGCTTCTCGGGCCGCAACCACAACGAGCACATGGGCGAGTGGACCACCACCAGCGAGGTGGCGGAGGCCGACGAGCCGCACGCCTTCGCCTGGCACGTCCTGCTCCCCGACGGGCGCCGGGTCGCCACCTGGCGCTTCGACCTGCGCGCCGAGGACGGCGGGACCGTGCTGCGCCAGTCGATGGCCGTCGGCCCCGACCCCGGACCGATGGACGAGCTCGCGGCCGAGCGGCCCGAGCGTGCGCGCCGGATCCTGGAGAAGCGCCTGACCATGCTGGAAGAGGGCATGCGGGCCACCGTCGACGGGATCCGCGGCCTCGCCGAGGGGTGAGGCCTACCCCGGGCGGGTATCCCCGGCGCCTCAGCCCTCCTTGAGGTCCAGACGGGCGATGGGGCGCCCGCTCACGGGGTGCGGGCCGCAGCCGAACCCCGCCTTGCGGAACATGCGCACGGTGCCGGTGTACACCTCGGCGCTGGGCGCGCGCCCGCCTGCGGTGTCCACCGGGTACCCCTCCAGGACGCGCCCGCCCTCGGCGCGGGCGTACTCGACCGCGGCGTCCAGGAGGCGGGTCCCCAGCCCGTGCTTGCGCCGGCGCGGCGGGAGCCAGAAGCACACCACCGCCCACACGCCGGGCTCGTCGGGGTCGACGGGGCGCAGCGCGCGGGAGCGGGACAGGCGGATGAACGCCTCGCGCGGGGAGACCGCCACCCAGCCGCACGGCTCGGCGCCGTCGTAGGCGATCAGCCCGGGGATCCTGCCGTCGAGGGTGAGTCTTCGCAGGGTCTCCTTGTTGGTGCGCCCCCGTTCGGGCGGCGGGCAGGACAGGCTCTCGGAGAAGTCCTTGGCCCGGCGGCGGAAGAACGCGCACCAGCAGTGCCCGTAGGCGCCGGTCGGGCCGAACATGCGCTCCAGGTCGTTCCAGCGGTCCGGGGTGGCGGGCTCGATCGAGACGATGGTCATCCAGTCCCCCTGGGAACAGGCACACAGATGTGAGGAAGAACACTAGCGAGTCGGGACGGTTCCGGCATCATCCCGCCGTCCGTCTTGCCATGATTCGTCGTCTTATCCGCGCTTTGCCGGATTCCCCGGCCCCGCCGCCCCGGCGAACGCGAAGGGCGCCCCTCCGGGAGAGGGGCGCCCTTGGAGGAAGAGAGGCGGTCAGCGGAGCGTCTTGACCTCTTCGCCCTCGCCTTCCCAGCACTGCACACCGGGGATCTGCGGGATCCGGTCACGGGTGAAGACCGGGTCCACCCCCTGCTTGCGCTGGTCGGTGTAGTCGCGCAGCACCAGCACGGCGGCGCCGGCCAGCGGCGCCAGCGCCACCAGGTTGACCAGCGCCATCAGGCCCATCGTGGTGTCGGCCAGGCTCCACACCAGCGCGACCTGGCCGATGGAGCCCAGGAAGGTCGCGACCAGGAAGACGAGCTGGAACCCGAGCATCACCTGCGGCCTGCCGCTCATGAAGCGCACGTTGGCCGCGCCGTAGTAGTAGTTGCCCAGCACCGAGCTGAAGCACAGCAGCAGCAGGACGAAGGTCAGCGCGTGCACGGACCAGCCGCCCAGGCTCGCCTGAAGGGCGTCCTGGGTCATGGAGGGGCCGCGCTCCTCGCCGTAGACCGGGTCGGAGACCAGGATCAGGAACGCGGTCATGGTGCAGATGACCAGCGTGTCGAAGTACACGCCGAACGTCTGCACCAGCCCCTGCTTGGCCGGGTGGCTCACCGAGGCGCTGGCGGCGGCGTTGGGGGCCGACCCCAGGCCGGCCTCGTTGGAGAACATGCCGCGCCGGACGCCCTGCACGATCACGGTGCCCAGGGCGGCCCCGGCGACCTCGCGCAGCCCGAAGGCGCTCTCGAAGATGAGCACGAAGACGGGCACGATCTGGTCGGTGTTGAGGGCGACCACCGCCAGTGCCATGAGGATGTAGACCAGCGCCATGAAGGGCACCAGCGCCTGGGTGACGTGGGCGATCCGTCGGACGCCGCCGAAGACGACCAGCGCGGTGACCGCGACCAGGACGGCGCCGATGGCCGGGGCCAGCCAGCCGGGGACCGACGCGCCGGTCACCTCGACGGAGTTCTGGACGGCGCCGGAGATGGTGTTGGACTGCACCGCGTTGAACACGAACCCGAAGGTGATGGTGATCAGGATGGCGAAGACCACCCCGAGCCAGCGCGCGCGCAGCCCGTGCTGCATGTAGTAGGCGGGGCCGCCGCGGAACCCGGTGGAGTCGCGCACCTTGTACAGCTGGGCCAGAGTCGACTCCACGAAGCTCGCGGCGCCCACGAGCAGGGCCATGATCCACATCCAGAAGACGGCCCCGGGGCCGCCGACGGCGATCGCGCCGGCGACGCCGACGATGTTGCCGGTGCCGATGCGCGCCGCGGCCGAGATGGAGAAGGCCTGGAACGGGGAGATCGCCTTCTTGCCGTCGGGGGCGGTCTCCGGATCTCCGCGCAGCTGGCGGACCATGTCCGGCACCAGGCGGATCTGCACGCCCGCGAGCCGCACGGTGAAGTAGAGGCTCAACAGGGCCAGCAGGGGGATGAGAAGGTACATCCAGAACGCGTCTGTGGCGCTCACCAGGAGGTCGTTTACGGTCTCCAAAACCCTGGGGCTCCTTTGCTTGCAGGGGGAGTGAGGTGGGCAACTGCCCTCAGTACCCCTGTACCGGGCGGGAACACCGGATTCCCGCACGCGTTGCCGGATGACTACCGTTCTGTGACCTCACGCCCGGTCCGCCGCCCCGATCTCCTGCGCAGGGTCACCCGTCCTGTTCGGAGGGTCAGTCGGCGGTCAGTCGGTCGCCGTGCTCTCCGGGCGTTTGTAGACCAGGTCCGCGTACTCGCGGTGGCGCTCGATCCACCCTTTGTAGAAGGGGCACAGCGGCAGCACCACCATGCCGCGCGAGCGCACGTCGTCCAGGGAGGAGCGCACGATCGCGCTCCCCACGCCGCGCCCCTCGTAGGCGGGGTCCACCTCGGTGTGGGTGAACACGACCATCTCCCCCGCCAGCAGGTACTCGGCGAATCCGGCCACCGCGTCCCCCGCACCCGCGTCCCGCGCCTCGTAGCGCCGCCGGGCCGGGACGTCGGTGACCGTCAGGCTCACGTCTGCCACCAGTTGCTCCTCAGCTTGTCGTCGGGGTCGGTCACCCCGTCCGGGCAGGCGAGGCCCGCGGTGTCCCACCCGAGCAGCGGCGCCCCCGCCTCGTACGCCGCCTGGTAGAAGGAGAGCACCGCCGCACGCGGGTCGGCGGCCGCGCGCGCCCGGCCGTAGCGCAGCAGCGCCAGGTGCCCGTGCGCGCCGTCCAGCCACTCGGCGCCGTCGGGGAGCGGCGCCCCGGTGAGCCCCTCGGGCTCGGGCGCCGTGTAGGAGTAGAAGGCCGGCTCGGGGACCGATTCGTCGCCGAACCAGAACCCGAAGCTGACCACCTCCTCGGAGTAGGCCTCGCGGACGAGCGCCCCGGCCTCCTCGGGGTGGCGGACCGCGCCGCCCCCGAAGCGCGTGACCGCGATGTCGAAGGTGTGCCAGAAGTGGTGCACAGGGCTGGTCTTTCCCGAGTAGCCCGCGGCGAACTCCTCCAGGACCCCGCCCACCCGGCCCAGCACCCTCCAGTACCGGTTCGCCCAGAACGGGTCGTAGGCGGCGTGCTCGGTGTCCTCGGCGAACGGCCGCGCCGCGTCCGGCAGGTCGTAGGGGTAGGGGCGGGCGATCTCCACGTGCACGCCCAGGGTGTCCAGGGCGGCGAGCACCTCCCGGTAGAAGGAGGCCACGCTGTGCCCGGCCAGCGGGAACGAGGCCTCGCGCCCCTCCTCGGTGCGGGCGGTCAGCCGGTGCCGCACGAAGTCGAAGTCGACGGTGAACAGCGGGTTGCCGTCCACCACCCCCATCGGGCGCGTGGTGAGCCCGGTCCCCGTCAGCCGGAAGGGCACGTGCCACCAGTGGTTGCGGCGCGGGCTGGACGCGAGCCGGATCTTGCCCACGATCTGCTCGAACCGGTGCAGCGTCTCCTTGGTCGCCGCCCACTCCTCCAGGGGCATCGACGGCAGGTCCTCCATGGTCAGCTCCATCCCCGTCGTGTCGCGCGCACCGCCGGGCCCGTGCGGCCGTCCCGCGAGCGGTAGACCACGTAGGGCCGGAAGAGGTAGAACCACGGCGCGCTGAAGGCGTGCACCAGCCGGGTGAACGGGAAGAGCGCGAACAGCGCCATCCCGACCAGGGCGTGGACCTGGAAGGCGGCGCCGGAGGCGGCCATGGCCGGCACGTCCGGGGAGAGCACCCAGATGCTCCGCCACCACACCGAGACCGTGGTCCGGTAGTCCGGCTCGTGCGCACCGGTGAACTCGGCGGCCGTGGAGACCAGGGTGGTGGCCAGCCCGGCGACGATCGCCAGCACCAGGACCAGGTACATCACCTTGTCGTTGGCGGTGGTGGCGCTGAACACCGGCCCGGTGGTGCGGCGCCGCCACACCAGCAGCGCCACCCCGGCCAGGGTGCACAGCCCGGCGACGGCGCCCAGCCCCAGGGCCACGGCGTGGTAGGCGGCGTCGGAGACCCCGGCCGCTCGGGTCCACTCCCGCGGCACGACCAGGCCGACCGCGTGGCCGACGATCACCACCAGGAGGCCGAAGTGGAACAGCGGGCTGCCGATGCGCAGCAGCCGGGACTCCTGGAGCTGGGAGGAGCGGGTCGTCCAGCCGAACTGGTCGTACCGGTAGCGCCAGAGGGCACCGCCGACGAAGAGCACCAGCACGACGTAGGGCAGGACGCCCCACAGCATCAGCTCGACCGTGCTCACGGCGCTCCCACCCCCGGCATCCCCAGATCGACGGGGGTGCGCTGCGCCCCGTAGGGCTCCAGGCCCACGTCCTCGGCGGGCGGCCCCTGCTCGGCCAGGCGGCGCGCCTGGCTCCGCTGGGCCGCCGCCGGGGGCGGCAGGGTCGCCGCGACCGCGTCGAGCACCCCGGCGTAGGGCGTACCGTGCCGGTGCAGGGCCGCGCGCAGCAGCTCCAGGCCCGGTTGGAAGCGGCGCAGCAGCGCCTCGCCCCACTCGGTGTCGCCCCGGGAGGCGAACTCCAGCACCACGCACAGGTGGTCCGGCAGCTCCTGCGGTCCGGGCCGCCAGCCGCACCCGGCGTAGATCTCCTTCAGTCGGGCCAGGGCGTGCCCGCGCCTGCGCGTGTCCCCGTCGGTGTAGAAGGTCAGGTGCAGCGCCCGGCGGCGGCGCATGTCGAAGGTCTCCACGTAGTGGGCGCCCAGTTCCAGCTCCCCGGCCGCCGAGGCGTGGGCGCAGAACGCGGCCAGCCCTTCACGGGCCGGTCCGGCGGGCAGCTCCTCCACGGCCGCGCGTACCGCCGGGAGCCGCTCCAGCATGCCCCGGTCGGGGTAGTCCAGCAGCAGGGCGGCGGCGCGCCGGACCACCGCGGCGTCCCGTGCGCGCATCACCGCTCCTCCCCTCGCGGAGGGAAGAGCCCTTCGGGCCGGCCGTTTCCGTCCCAGTTCAACAGGTTCACCCGGCCCTTCAGGTCGGCACGGTCGGCGGGGGCGTCGCTGGTCTGGCGCGTCCTGAGAGCGTGGAAGGTCTCCACACTGGCCGGGTCGGGCCGCCCGGATGCCTCCCCGAACGGAGGCGCGGGGGCGCGGCCGTGCGCCGGGCCCATCCCGCCCATGCCCGGCCCGGACTCGAAGTCCAGGCTGCACCCGATCTCCTCGATCACCCCCCGGTCGGCGTCGTCGACGCCGTAGGCGGTGGGGATGACGTAGCGGTCGTCGTACTTGGCCAGCGCAAGCAGCCGGTACAGCTCCTCGATGCGGGCGCCGGTGGTGCCGGCCTCCCGGGCGATGGACTCGTCGCGCTCCTGGCCCAGGTTGATCCGGCGCATGTAGGAGCGCACGGCGGCCAGGGTGCGCAGGGAGTGCTCGACCGGCCCCGGGTCGCCCGCGGTGAACAGTTCGGCCAGGTACTCCACGGGGATGCGCAGGGCGTCGATGGCGCCGAAGAGGTTGTGCACGTCCTCCCCGTCGTGGCCGGCGGCCCCGACCGCGTCCACCACCGGTGAGAGCGGGGGAATGTACCAGACCATGGGCAGGGTGCGGTACTCCGGGTGCAGCGGCAGGGCGATCCGGTGCCGCGCGATGAGCGCGTACACGGGCGACCTGCGGGCCGACTCCAGCCAGGCCTCGGGGATGCCGTCGCGGCGGGCCGCCTCCTGCACCTCGGGGTCGTCGGGGTCGAGGAACACCCCGAGCTGGGAGCCGTAGAGGTCCTTCTCGTCCTCGACCGCCGCGGCCGGCCCGACCTGCTCGACGTCGTAGAGGACCACGCCGAGGTAGCGCAGGCGCCCCACGCAGGTCTCCGAGCAGATGGTGGGCATGCCCACCTCGATCCGCGGATAGCACAGCGTGCACTTCTCGGCCTTGCCGGTCTTGTGGTTGAAGTAGACCTTCTTGTACGGGCAGCCGGTCACGCACATCCGCCAGCCCCGGCACTTGTCCTGGTCGACCAGGACGATGCCGTCCTCGACGCGCTTGTACATCGCCCCGCTCGGACAGCTGGCCACGCACGAGGGGTTCAGGCAGTGCTCGCAGATCCGCGGCAGGTAGAACATGAACGTCTGCTCGAACTCGAAGCGGACCTTGTCGCCGACCCGCTGCACCACCGGGTCCTGGGAGGCCAGCTCCGGGCCGCCGGCCAGGTCGTCGTCCCAGTTGGCGCTCCAGGAGACCTGCATCGGCTCGCCGGTCAGCAGCGAGCGCGGCCGGGCCACCGGGATGTCGTCGCCCAGCGGGGCGGTGATCAGGTGGCCGTAGTCGTAGGTCCAGGGCTCGTAGTAGTCGTGGATGGAGGGCATCACCGGGTTGGCGAACAGGGTGGCCAGCTTCTTGAGGCGGCCCCCGGCGCGCAGCTTGAGCCGGCCCGAGCGGGTGCGGACCCACCCGCCCTTCCACCGCTCCTGGTCCTCGTAGCGGCGCGGGTACCCCTGGCCGGGGCGGGTCTCGACGTTGTTGAACCAGGCGTACTCGACACCGCTGCGGTTGGTCCAGGCCTGCTTGCAGGTGACCGAGCAGGTGTGGCAGCCGATGCACTTGTCCAGGTTCATCACCATGGCCACCTGGGCCATGACGCGTCCGATGGCCATCAGTACTCCACCTCGCCGGTGCGCTTGCGCACGACGGTGACCTCGTCGCGCTGGTTGCCGGTCGGTCCGATGTAGTTGAAGGCGTAGCTGAACTGGGCGTAGCCGCCGATCAGGTGGGTGGGCTTGACCAGCAGGCGGGTCAGGGAGTTGTGGATGCCGCCCCGGCGCCCGGTCGTCTCGGTCTTGGGCATGTCCACCACGCGCTCCTGGGCGTGGTAGATGTACACCGTCCCGGCCGGCATGCGGTGCGAGACCACCAGCCGGGCCGCGATCACCCCGTTGCGGTTGACGGCCTCGACCCAGTCGTTGTCGCGGGCGCCGATCGCCTCGGCGTCGGCCGGGCTCATCCACAGCGCCGGGCCGCCGCGGGAGAGCGTCAGCATCAGCAGGTTGTCCTGGTACTCGGAGTGGATCGACCACTTGGAGTGCGGCGTCAGGTAGCGCACGGACACCTCGCGCTCCCCTCCGGCGCCCAGGGCCGGTTCCCCGAAGAGGCGGTGCATGTCCAGCGGCGGCCGGTAGCCCGGCAGCGCCTCGCCGAACTCCAGCATCCAGTCGTGGTCGACGTAGAAGTGCTGCCGCCCGGTGAGGGTGTGCCAGGGCTTGGCGTTCTCCACGTTCACGGTGAACGGCGAGTAGCGGCGGTCGGGCGCCTCCTTGCCCGACCACTCCGGGCTGGCGCCCACCGTCGTCGGGCGGGCCTGGGTGTCGCTGAAGACGACGCGGCGCTCGGCGCCGGCCTGGACGAGGTCGGAGAAGTCGGTCCCGGTCCGCTCCGCCAGCCGCTCGAACCCCTGGGCGGCCAGCCGCCCGTTGGAGGTCCCGGACAGGGCCAGGATCATCTCGCAGGCCTTGACGTCGGTGTCCAGCAGCGGCCGGCCGTCGGCCACGCCGCCCTGCACGGCGCCGTTGCGCTCGCGCAGCCACTCCACCTCGCGGTCGGGGGTGAAGGAGACGCCCTTGACCGGCAGCCCCAGCCGCTCGGCGAGCGGACCCAGCGCCGCCATGCGCTCGGCCACCGCCGGGTAGTCGCGCTCCACCACCACCAGGTTCGGCATCGTGCGTCCGGGCACGGGGCGCTCGCCCGTGCGCTTCCAGTCCGGCACGGTGCCGCCCGGCTGGGCCATCTCCCCCGGGGTGTCGTGGGCGTGCGGGGCGGCGACCAGGTCCTCGGCGGCGCCGAGCCGGGACTCGGCGAGGCCGCTGAACACGCGCGCGAGCCCGTGGAAGGCGTCGAAGTCGGTGCGCGCCTCCCAGGGCGGGTCGATGGCCGGGGTGAAGGCGTGCACGAAGGGGTGCATGTCCGTGGTGGACAGGTCGTGCTTCTCGTACCAGGTGGCGGCCGGGAGCACGATGTCCGACATCAGCGTGGTGCTGGTCATCCGGAAGTCCAGGCTCAGCAGCAGGTCGAGCTTGCCCTGCGGCGCGGGCTCGCGCCAGCGCACCTCCGCGGGGCGGTGGGCGGCCCCCGCCTCCGCGCCCTGCACCGAGGAGTCGGTGCCCAGCAGGTGGCGCGAGAAGTACTCGCTGCCCTTGGCCGAGGACCCGAGCAGGTTGGACCGCCACACGGTGAGCACGCGCGGCCAGTTCTCCGGCGCGTCGGGGTCCTCGGCGGCGAAGCGCAGCCGTCCGGCCTCCAGCTCCTCCACCGCGTACTCGGCGGGGTCCTTGCCCGCCTCGCGGGCCTGGCGGGCCAGGCGCAGCGGGTTGCGGTCGAAGGTGGGGTAGGAGGGCATCCACCCCATCCGCGCGGAGGCCGCCACCAGGTCGGCGGTGTGCCGCCCGGCCACCGAGCCCGTCCCCAGCGGGGAGGCCAGGGCGTCGGCGCCGTAGGTGTCGTAGCGCCACTGGTCGGTGTGGGTGTACCAGTAGGCGGTGCCCGCCATGAAGCGCGCGGGCCGGCCCCAGTCCATCGCCGAGGCGTAGGCGGCCCACCCCGCGCTGGTGCGGCACTTCTCCTGGCCCACGTAGTGCGCCCACCCGCCGCCGTTGACCCCCTGGCAGCCGGTGAGCAGCAGCAGCCCCAGGAACGCCCGGTACATGGTGTCGCCGTGGAACCACTGGTTGGTGCCGGCGCCCAGCACGATCATGGCGCGGCCGCCGCTGGCCTCGGCCGTGGCGGCGAACTCCCGGGCGATGCGCACCGCCCGGTCCGCCGGAACCGAGGTCAGGCCCTCCTGCCAGGCCGGCGTGCAGGGCTGGGTGGGGTCGTTGTAGCCCACCGGCCAGGTCCCCGGCAGCCCCTCGCGCCCCACCCCGTACTGGGCCATCATCAGGTCGAGGACGGTGGTGACGGTGTGCCCGCCCAGGGTGCGCACCGGGACCCCGCGGCGCATCTCGCGCCCGTGCCCGTCGGCGGTGTCGAAGCGGGGCAGCGCCACCTCGGCGGCGGGGGCGCCGGGGGCGTGGAAGGTGAGCAGCGGGGTGCGCCCGCCGGTGCGCAGGTTCCACTTGCCGGCCCCCTCCTCGCCCCACCGGTGGCCCAGGGTGCCGCCGGGGACGTAGGGCAGCCCGGTCTCCTCGTCGACCAGCAGCGGCTTCCACGCGGCGTTGGCCTCGCCGGCGGTCTCCTCCAGGTCGGCGGCGGTGAGGAACTTGCCGGGCACCCGCACCCCGTCCCGCTCCTCCAGGCGGACCAGGAAGGGCAGGTCGGTGTAGGTGCGCACGTAGGAGTCGAAGGCCGGGGTGCGCCGGTCGACGAAGTGCTCGCGCAGGACCACGTGGCCCATGGCCAGGGCCAGTGCGCCGTCGGTGCCCGGGTGGGGCGCCACCCACTCGTCGGCGAACTTCGCGGCGTCGTTGTAGTCGGGGGCGACCACCACCACCTTCTGGCCCCGGTAGCGGGCCTCGGCCATCCAGTGCGCGTCGGGGGTGCGGGTGACCGGGACGTTGGAGCCCCACAGCACCAGGTAGGCGGCGTCCCACCAGTCGCCCGACTCCGGCACGTCGGTCTGGTCGCCGAAGACGTGCGGGGAGGCCACGGGCAGGTCGGCGTACCAGTCGTAGAAGGAGAGCATCGACCCGCCGAGGAGGTTGACGAACCGGGCCCCGACGCCGTGCGAGACCTGGGACATGGCCGGGATGGGCGAGAACCCGGCAATGCGGTCCGGGCCGTGGGCGGCGATGGTGTGCACGTGCGCCGCGGCGGCGATCTCCAGGGCCTCGTCCCAGGTGACGCGCACCAGGCCGCCCTTGCCCCGGGCCGACTGGTAGCGGCGGCGCTTGTCGGGGTCGGCGGTGATCTCGGCCCAGGCGGCCACCGGGTCGCCCAGGCGCTCGCGGGCCTCGCGGTACATGCCCACCAGCACGGCGCGGGCGTAGGGGTACCGGACCCGGGTGGGCGAGTAGGTGTACCAGGAGAAGGCGGCGCCGCGGGGGCAGCCGCGCGGCTCGTACTCGGGGCGGTCGGGCCCCACCGAGGGGTAGTCGGTGGCCTGGGTCTCCCAGGTGATGATCCCGTCCTTGACGTAGACGTTCCACGAGCACGACCCGGTGCAATTCACGCCGTGCGTCGACCTCACGACTTTGTCGTGGCTCCAGCGGTCACGGTAGAACACGTCTCCCTCACGGCCGCCCGCCTTGAACTCGGCCCGCATATCCGCGGTGGCGGGGGTCCGCGTCAGATACGTTCCGATCCGCAGCAGGAGATCCCCGGCACTACCGGATCGACCAGCGGATTTACCGTTACTGGACATGAATCTCACCTGCCGTTTGCATTGCACCGGATTTCCCGAGACCGCGCGCCCTGGAAATGCAACCACTTCCGTCGAAGATCTCAAAGCATTTGCGCGACACGCCAGGTCCACTGGTCCCGGTCCTGCGGGGCGGCGACACCGTTCCGGCTTAGCCTGAATTCATCCGGAACCATCTCGGGGAGGGGCGTCGGCATGAGCGGGACCGCGGGCAGGACCGGGGGGCGGGCGGCGGCCCGGGGCACCGCCGGGGGCAACCTCGCCCTGGCGACGGCGGCGTTCGCGCTCACGTTCTGGGCGTGGAACCTGGTGGGTCCGCTGTCCAAGACCTACACCGAGGAGCTGTCGCTCTCCCCCTCCCAGACCTCGCTCCTGGTCGCGGTGCCGGTGCTGGTGGGGTCGCTGGGCCGGATCCCGGTCGGGGCGCTGACCGACCGCATCGGCGGACGGGCGATGTTCACCGCGGTCTGCTTCATCAGCATCGTGCCGACCTTCCTCGTCGGCATCTCCGGCGGCTCCTACCCGATGCTCCTGCTGTGGGGGTTCTTCCTGGGCATCGCCGGCACCTCCTTCGCGGTGGGCATCCCGTTCGTGAACGCCTGGCACCCGCCCGAGCGGCGCGGCTTCGCCACGGGCGTGTTCGGCGCGGGCATGGGCGGGACCGCGCTCTCGGCGCTGCTCACCCCGCACCTGGTGAAGGCGCTGGGGCTGTTCGCCACCCACCTGGCGATGTGCGCCGCCCTGGCGGCCATGGGCGCCGTCATGTGGGCGTTCAGCCGCGACGCGCCGTCGTGGACCCCGAGCACCGAGCCGGTGCTGCCCCGGATGCGCGACGCCCTGCGCCTCAAGGCGACCTGGCAGATGGCCCTGCTGTACGCCCTGGCCTTCGGCGGCTTCGTGGCCTTCACCACCTACATGCCGACGCTGCTGACCACGGCCTACGCCTTCGCCCAGACCGAGGCCGGGCTGCGCACCGCGGGCTTCGCCCTGGTGGCGGTCGTGGCCCGCCCCGTCGGGGGCGTGCTCTCGGACCGGATCGGGCCGGTACGGGTCTGCCTGGCCTCGTTCCTGGGGACCTGCGTGTTCGCCGTCGTCCTGGCGTTCCACCCGCCCGCGGAGTTCCCGGCGGGCCTGTCCTTCGTGCTGATCGCCTTCGCCCTGGGGCTGGGGACGGGGGGCGTCTTCGCGCTCCTGGCCACGCTGGTCGAGCCCTCCCGGGTGGGCACGGCGACCGGCCTGGTGGGTGCGGCCGGCGGCCTGGGCGGCTACTTCCCGCCGCTGCTGATGGGCGGCGTCTACCAGGCCACGGGGGCCTACACCATCGGCTTCGTGCTGCTGGCGGCGGTGGCCCTGGCGGTGGCGCTGTACACCTCGCGGGCGTTCCGCACCGCCGAGCCCTGAGGGCCGGCCGGTGCCCACACGGGGCGCGCACACGAGAAAGGCCCGGAACCGACCGGTGACCGGTTCCGGGCCTCCGCTGTGCGGTCCTGACGGGATTTGAACCCGCGGCCTCCACCTTGACAGGGTGGCGAGCACTCCTAACTGCTCCACAGGACCATCGACGCCGTCACACCCCTCCGGGGCGCCCCGCGTCCGCTGCACACCACTCTAGCGGGGTTTTCCAGTGCTCTGTCCCACCGCTCACGCGCGGACCCGGCGCACCCGCCCCTCGTCCCACACCGGATCGTCCGAGGCGTAGACCCCTCCGTCCGCTCCGAACACCAGGAACCGGTCGAAGGAGCGCGCGAACCAGCGGTCGTGTGTGACGGCGAGCACAGTTCCCTCGAAGCCCTCCAGAGCCGCCTCCAGGGCTTCGGCGGACTCCACGTCCAGGTTGTCGGTGGGCTCGTCCAGAAGCAGCATGGTGGCGCCCGAGAGCTCCAGCAGGAGCACCTGGAAGCGCGCCTGCTGCCCTCCGGAGAGGGAGTCGAAGCGGGTGTCGCGCCGGTGCACGAGCTCGTAGCGCTGCAGCGCCGGTGCGGCCAGGTCCAGGGGCATGGCGTGGTCCTCTTCGAGGATCGCCGCGAGCGTGCGCCCGTTCCACTCGGGGTGGTGGTGGGTCTGGGCGAAGTGCCCGGGCACCACCCGGGCGCCGAGCCGGGCCGTCCCGGTGTGCTCCACGGACCCCTCGTCGGCCAGCAGCCGCAGGAAGTGCGACTTGCCCGACCCGTTGGAGCCGAGCACCCCGATCCGCTCGCCGTAGAACACCTCGGCGGTGAACGGCCTCATCAGGCCGGTCAGCTCCAGGTCGGTGCAGGTGAGCGCGCGCACGCCGGTGCGCCCGCCGCGCAGGCGCATGTCGATGCGCTGGATCCTGGGCGGCTCGGGCGGCGGCCCGGCCTCCTCGAACCGGGCCAGCCGGGTCTGCGCCGCCCGGTAGCGGCTGGCCATGTCGTCGTTGTTCGCGGCCTTCTGGCGCAGCCGCCGCACCAGCGCGCTCAGCCGGGCGTGCCGCTCGTCCCAGCGGCGGCGCAGCTCGGCGAAGCGGGCGTGCCGGTCCTCGCGGGCCCGGTGGTAGCTCTCGAAGCCGCCGCCGTGCACCCACGCCGACGCGCCGGCGCCCTTGCCGCCCTCCAGGGTGACCACGTGCGTGGCGGTGGCCGCCAGCAGCTCCCGGTCGTGGCTGATGAACAGCACCGTCTTGGGGGTGGACCGCAGCCGCTCCTCCAGCCACCGCTTCCCCGGAACGTCCAGGTAGTTGTCGGGCTCGTCGAGCAGCAGCACGTCGTCGGGGCCGCGCAGCAGGGCCTCCAGCACCAGGCGCTTCTGCTCGCCGCCGGAGAGCGTGCCGAGCCCGCGGCGGTGGGCGCGGGCGTAGGGCAGGCCGATCGCCTCGACGGTGCACACGTCCCAGAGCACCTCGGCCTCGTAGCCCCCGGCGTCGGACCAGTCGGACAGGGCCTGGGCGTAGCGCAGCTGCACGGCCTCGGTGTCGTCCTCCACCATGGCCGCCTCGGCGGCGTCCAGCTCCCGGCCGGCCCGCCGCACGCCCGGCGCCGACACCGACAGCAGCAGGTCCCGCACGGTCGCGTCCGCGGGCAGGGCCCCGGCCGCCTGGGAGCCGATGAACTGGCGCATCACGCCGATCCGCCCGCTGCGGGTGACGGCGCCCTCGTGCGCCTCGGCGTCCCCGGCGATGATGCTCAGCAGGGTGGTCTTGCCGCTCCCGTTGGCCCCGACGAGCACGGCCTTCATGCCGTCGCCCACCCGGAAGGAGACCTCGTCCAGAAGAGTTCCCCCGTCGGGGAGCCGGTAGGAGACGCCTGCGACGTCGATGTGGCCCATGGCGGTCAGCCTGCCAGCGCGGCGGCGGGGCGTCGAAAGGTTTTCCGGGGGTCAGGAGTGCAGCTCCTCGATGCGCTCCTTGTGCTCCTCCCCCCAGTCGCCCAGGGGTCCCAGCGCCGTGTTGAGGGAGCGGCCGAAACCGGTGAGCGAGTACTCCACGCGCGGCGGCACCGCCGCCCTCGACGAGGGTGCGGACCCCTCCGACGACGTCTCGGCCCTGGTCCCGCTGCTGCGGAGCTGAGGGGTAAGGCAAGTGTCGCCGTTCGGCACAGGAGGAGCGCGCCGCTACCGACGTCCTATGGAGGCAGACGCGGAGTGAGGGGAAGGCGCGATGACGACACCTGCCGGAGGAGAAGGCGGTGGGATGCCCGAGCGGATCGGGCCCTACCGGATCACGGACCAGATCGGACGCGGCGGCCAGGGGACCGTGTACCTGGGCACCGGCCCCGACGGGGTCGAGGTGGCGGTCAAGGTGCTGTCCGGCTCCTGGGAGGGCGGAGACCTGCAGCGCGCGCGCTTCGCACGGGAGCTGGAGTCGGTGCGCCGCGTGGCGCCGTTCTGCACCGCGGCCGTGGTGGAGGCCGACGTGGAGGGCGATCCCCCCTATATCGCCAGCGAGTTCGTGCGCGGCCCCACGCTGCGCGCTGCGGTGCACAAGGAGGGGCCGCGCACCGGGGCGTCCCTGGACCGGCTGGCGGTGGCCACGGCGACCGCGCTGGTGGCGATCCACAGTGCAGGGGTGGTGCACCGGGACTTCAAACCGGCCAACGTGCTGCTGGGCCCGGACGGGCCGCGGGTCATCGACTTCGGGATCGCCCGGACCGGCGATGCGACCCTCACCCAGACCGGATCGGTGACCGGCACGCCCGCCTACATGGCTCCCGAGCAGATCCGGGGCGCGCGCGTGGGGCCGGAGGCGGACGTGTTCGCGTGGGCGGCGGTGATCGCCTTCGCCGCGTCGGGCCGGGGCCCCTTCGACGGGGACAGCGTGCACGAGGTGCTGCACCGGGTGGTCACCGAGGAGCCGGACCTGGAGGCGGTGCCCGAGCGGCTGCGGCCGCTGCTGCAGGCCTGCCTGGACAAGGACTCGGCACGGCGGCCCACCGCGGTGCGCGTCCTGGGCGCGCTGGTGGGCCGGGACCCGGGGCCGGAGGCCGAGGCGTCGTCCGAGGCGGTCACGGAGGTGCTCCGGGAGGGGGCCTCGGCGGCGGCGGGCCGCACGGTGGTCGCGACGGTCCCCCTGGCGCCCGCCCCGACGGCGCCCCTCGCCTCCGGTGGGACGGCCCCGGACGCGTCCACTGCGCCGCCCGCAGAACCGCCCGCAGGACCGCCCACCGGGCCGACCGCGACCGCCCCCCGGGAGGCGCGCGGGCGCGGACGGCGCCGGCGGCGGCCGGCGGGCGCGGTGGTCCTGGCCGTCCTGGCGGTGCTGCTGGTCGGCGGTGCCGCGTGGGTGCTGGCCAACGGCCTCCCGCAGGCGGGGTGGTGGACCCTGCCCGACGCCGTCCCCGCGCGGGACACCGCCCCGGCCGAACAGGACCCCGGGCAGGAGCCGCAGGCCCCCGGGGAGGGAGGCGAGCCGACGCCGGAAGGGGCCGGCGACCCCGTCGGCACGCCTGAGCCGGATCCCGAAGGGACGCCGGAGGAGGCCCCGGAGGACACGCCGGAGCAGACCCCGGACTACTCGCCCGAGGAGCCGCACGGAGAGGAGCCCGAGGAGCCGCACGAGGGGACGGACGCCCCCGCCGAGCCGGAGCCCAGCGGGGCCTGGGTCCCCTCCTCCGCCGACGAGGGCCCCACGGCGGCGTGGCCGGACGGCGAGGGGAGCGCCTAGCATTCGGGGGAGGGCGCGTGCCGCCCGAGGACCGCCGAGCAGGAAGGGGCGCACCGTGTCCGACCAGCCCGCCGACGCCGACGGGCCCCCGCTGCCGCAGGGGCCGCAGAGCACCCGCATCGACAAGTGGCTCTGGGCGGTCCGGCTGGTCAAGACGCGGGCCGAGGCCGCGCAGGCCTGCCGCGGCGGGCACGTGCGGCTCAACGACCGCCCGGCCAAGCCCGCGGCCGCCGTCGGCCCCGGCGACGAGGTGCGCGTCCGGCTGCACGGCACCACCCGCGTGGTCGAGGTCGCCCACGTCCTGGAGAAGCGGGTGGGGGCGCCCATCGCCCGCCGGTGCTACGTCGACAACACGCCCGAGCCGACCGCGGCCGCGCCGCCGCAGGCGTTCGCGCCCCCGCCCCGCCGGGAACGGGGAGCCGGGCGCCCCACCAAGCGGGACCGCCGCAAGATGGAGCGCCTGTGGCGCGAGGGCCTGGGCTGACCGGCCCCGGGCCGCCGGTTCACCGGTAGCCGGTGGTGTCCGCCTCCCGGCCGGCGTACTGCACCTCGGAGATGTAGCGCCAGGCGTCGGGGCGGCTGCCGTCGGTGTCGGTCAGGCCGTACACCTTGGCGAGGTGGCCGCTGGAGACCGTGGTCCCGGTCCACCGGGCCGCGTCCGGGTCGGCGGCCAGGGCCGCCACGCCCCGGCCGACCAGGGCCGGCGACTCGGAGATGGCGAAGTGCGGCTCCTTGGCCACCGCGTCCCGCCAGTTCTCCTCGGACACGCCGAAGTGATCCAGCATCGCCTCGGAGCGCAGCCATCCCGGGGTGACCGCGACCGCCGCGCCGCCGTGGTCGCGCAGCTCGTGCGCCTGGGCCTTGGCCAGGCGCTGCACCGAGGTCTTCACCAGGTCGTAGAACAGTCCGACGTCGGCGCGGTACCCGGCGTTGAACTCGGTGGTGCCGTCGGTCATCTCCACCACGAGCGCCCCGGGGCGGCGGATCATCAGCGGCAGCGCGAAGTGGCTGGTGGTCGCGTGCGTGTCGATGCCCAGGCGGAGCATGCGCAGGCCCTGTTCCAGGTCGTGCTCCCACAGGCGGCGCCCGAACTCGGTGAGGTAGACGTCGCCGCCCCACACGTCGTTCACCAGCACGTCCAGGCGGCCCTGCTCGGCACCGATCCGCTCGACCAGCGCCTTCACCTGGTCCGGGACCAGGTGGTCCACCTGGACGGCGATACCGGTGCCCCCGGCGCCGTCCACCAGCTCGGCGGTCTCCTCGATCGTCTCTGGGCGCCCCATCTCCGAGCGTGCGGTGCGCGTGGTCCGGCCGGTGGCGTACACCGTGGCCCCCTCGCGGCCCAGCTCCACCGCGATCGCCCGGCCCGCTCCGCGCGTGGCCCCGGCGACCAGCGCGACCCGTCCCTCCAGTGGTCGGTCCATGGTCCTGATGCCCCCTTCGTCTCCGTGTCCCCTCCAGGCTCGCGGCGCTTCCTGACACCTTCTGTCAGGTCTGTCCTACGGACACGTCCGGCAGCGGAGCGGAGGGGGAAGGGGAATGTCGCCCCGGGGAGACAGGGCCGGGGGCGGAGGAGAGCGTCCCATGGAGTGAGGAGTCGGACGAAGCGGACGAACCGGAGGTGGTCCTGTGGCGGCGGCGACCGCGCCGGAGCGCATCGGCCCCTACCGCGTCACCGCGCGGCTCGGCCGCACCGTCTACCTGGCCGCGGGGCCGGACGGCACCCCGGCCGCGGTCACGGTCGGGGCAGCGGGTGCGGCCGCCGCCCCCGCTCTGCGCGCGGCCTCGGGACTGTGCACCCCGCGCCTGCTCGCCGCCGAGCCCGGCGCCGATCCCCCCTACACCGCCTCCGCGCACGTGCCCGGCCCCGACCTGGCCTCCGCGGTCGAGCGGGACGGCCCGCTGTGCGGCGCCGCCCTGGACCGGGTGGCCGTCGCCGCCGCCACCGCGCTGGCCGCGCTGCACCGGGCGGGCGCCGCGCACGGCCGCCTCACCCCGGGCGACGTGGTGCTGGGGCCGGACGGCCCGCGGGTGGTGGGCGGCGGCACGCCGTCCCCCGCCGCGTGCGCGGCCGACGTCTACGCCTGGGCCGAGGTGGTCGCCTTCGCCGCGCGCGGGCGGTTCCCGGTCGACACCGAGGACCTGGTGGCGGTGCCGGACCGGCTGCGCGGCGCCCCGGCGGACACCGCGGGCGTCCCCGAACCGCTGCGCCGGCTGGCCGACGCCTGCCTCCTCGACGACCCGGACCGGCGCCCCGCCGCCGCCGCGGTGCTGCGGGCGCTGCTCGGACTCCCCGCCGGCGGGGGCGCGGGCGAGGAGGAGGTGCTCCGCGCGGGGGCGCGTGCGGCGGACGACCCCGCGACGCGGGTCCCGGACGGGGCGCCCGTGCCGGGGCCGGCCGAGCGCATCCGGGTGGTGGAGGCGTCCGAACCCCCGCCCGTGCCCGAACCGCCGAGCCTGCCCCGGCGCCCGAACGCGCACGGAGCCGGCCGTGCGGTGACGCCCGCCCCTGCGGGCGCGGAGGCACCGCTCCCCGCGGAACGGGCGCCGAAGCGGACGCACCTGACCGACCGCGAGAGGGCGCGCAGGCGGCAGCGGTTCCTGCTGGCGGTCTCCGCCGGGTGGCTGCTCGCCATGGGCGGGCTCGCCGGTTGGGCGGTGCTGAACGGCGTGATCGGGCCCGAGGCGCCCCCGGAGCAGGCGGCGCCCGTCGCTCCCGGCGGCTCCCCCGGCACGTCGCCCGCCGACGCCCTCCAGGGCGGCAGCACCGAGGCACGGGACGAGGCCGACGAGGGCCGGGAGCGCGCCCCTGAGCCGAGCCCGTCGCCGAGCCCGCCCGTGAGCGCTTCGCCCAGCGCCTCTCCCGGCGCCACCCCCAGCACCTCGCCGTCGCCCCAGGAGCCGCCGAGCGATCCTCCGACGGACCCGCCATCCGATCCGCCCACGGACCCGCCGAGCGACCCGCCTTCGGATCCGCCCTCCGACCCGCCGAGCGATCCGCCCAGTGACCCGCCCAGCGATCCGCCGAGCGACCCGCCCAGCGACGCGCCGACAGCCCAGCCCCCGAACACGCCGAGCCCCTCGGCCCTCTAGGGAACGAGCCCCAGCTCGGCCGTGAGGTCGGAGATGACCACCCTGCCCTTGTAAGAGCGAGCGCCGTCCGTCTCAACCAGGTACACCGACTCAACGGTCAGTGGCTGCACGACGTCGTCGGGAACATCGAACTCCACCTGCCGCGGCCCCTTCCAGGCGACCCGGGGGCCGTACAGGGGATGGCGGACGCCCTCGGCGTCGACCACGGCCAGAGCGACCGTCGCCCCCTTGCCGTCGCCCTTCACCTGGAGGCCGAACCCGAACGCCGCGGGGCGCGCGGGGATCGGCTCCGGCGGGAGCGCATAGGCCGCCCTCGTCCGGGCCGGCTCCGTGAAGTCGTAGCGGACCGCGACCCCGTGCCCGTGCCCTCCTTCGACCGGTCGCAGCGAGGCGTCCGCGCGGACGCCCTCGGCCGTCCACGCGTCACCGTCCTCGAAGGAGGCCAGGCTCCCGGTCGCCGAACCGATCGACACCGGCACCTCGACGCGCGCGCCACCGGCCTCGACGGTGACCTCCCCCGCCCCCTTGTCCGTCCCCGGCCACACCTCGAAGCTGCCGTCCTCATGGCGCTCCACCGACACCAGGTCCGGGTCGGCCCGCACGTGGGAGTCGCCCGGCTCCACAGGAGCGCGGGTGCCGTCCGGCGCCACCCCCGCTACGACGAACGCATCGGAGTCCCCCCGCCCCGGGAAGTAGAGCCGGTCAGGCGCGGCCTCCAAGCGCTCCGGGCCGGGAAGCACCTCCAGCTCCACGCTCCCCTGCACTCCGGACGCCTCGCCCGTCACCTGTACGGTCCCCGGGGCCCCGCCCCGGAACGCGCTCCCGTGCACCGTTCCGTCCGGCGCGGACAGCCGCAGCCCTGGTGGGCGCGCTCCACCGGCGACCGGGCCGAACGCCGCGTCGTGCAGGCCGGCCTCCAGGGTGCGGCGCATCCCGGAGAAGAGCCGGTGGGGGTCGTCCTGCGCGGGCGCCTCCGCACCGTGGCCGGGCCGGTGGTCCAGCCGGGGCCGCAGCCACAGCCCGGACGGCGCGCCGTCGCCCGCCGGGGCGGTGACCACCAGGCCGTTGGGGACCTCCCGGGGCGCCTCGCCGGTGCGGTTGCGCACGCTGAGCCGCCGCCCGCCGGGGTCGCGGGCCAGCAGGGCCGACGATCCGCCGCCGTCGAGCTCGATCGCCTCGGTGGCGCCGGCCTTCCGCAGCGCCTCGGCCACCTCGCCCAGGGTGGCCCCGGGGGCGCCCGGCACCCGGCCGTCGACGGCCACCGCCACCATACGGGTGCCGCCGGCGCCGAAGCCCAGGGCGGTGCGCGGCTGGCGGGCGCCGTCGTCGGCGCCGGTGGGCCGGCCGTCCCGGAGCAGCACACGGCGGCCGCCCAGCACGGTCCGGGGCCGCTCACCCCCGGCCTCGATCCGGTACTCGGCGGTGACCGGGTCGCCCTCGTCCAGGCCGGACAGCAGGTCGGCCCCGGCGCCCCGCCCCACCAGCACCCGTTCGCCCGCCGGGACGGGGCCCTTCCCGGCGCCCGCGCGCACCTCGCGTACGGCGCCCCGGGCCAGCACCGCCTCGGCGACCCGGTCGGCGCCGCGCACGGCCCGCGTGCGCGAGGCGGTCCCCCACTCCTCGGTGAACAGCCCCAGCCCGTCCTCGGGGATCCGGGGCGCGTTCAGTGCGTCGAGCCGGACCGCGCCGGCGGGGGTGCGCACGGTTCCGGTGAACCGCACCTCGCGCACGGACCCGCGGCCGTCCTCGCCGATGACGGCCGCGTGGCGGCGGTCCGGTGCGGGCGAGGAGAGCGCCCTGCCCTCTTGGACGGCCGCACCCAGGGGCGCGGAGGAGGCCCCGGCGTCGAAGAAGTCCCCGTTGAGCGCGGCGACGGTACTGCGGCCTCCGGGGACGGGATGGGCGCCGGCCATGTCCGCCACCGGCGCGGTCCCCGCCACCGCGCCGCCGTCGACGTAGTGGACCTGCGCGCCCGCGTCCAGGTCCGCGGTGAGCAGGGAGAGGGCGTGGCCCGCCTGGCCCGGGGGCCGGTCCAGGGCGAGGTCGACGCCGGGGGCCACCGGGGCGGTGCGCGGTGCGTCGGGGGCCGGGGACGCCTGAGCGGCGGGAGCGGCGGCCATGAGCACGGCCGCCGTGGAGACCGCCGCCGTCCGCACCCGCGCCGCCCACCCACGAAGACTCTCCGTGATCACCATTGCGCATAAAGTACACGCCTGCGCGCGGTGGGCCCGGGAGCCCCGGCGGAACCGTTGGTACGTTCGGCGCGTCCAGGGAGTCGGGGCACCGTGCCCCGGAACACGCCCTTCGGGAAGGGACGGGGTCACCCATGCGCAGTCCTCTGTTCGAGCAGGCACGCGAGAACGACCAGCCGGGCATGTCGCTCCAGAATCCGAAGATGCTCAGAGTCCGGTTCGACGGGGAGTTCATCGCCCGCCAGGGCGCGATGGTCGCCTACCAGGGCGACGTGGACTTCGCCTACAAGGGCTCGGGCGGCATGGGCCGGTTCCTCAAGAAGGCGTTCACCGGCGAGGGCGCGCCCCTGATGACGGTGAGCGGGCGGGGCGACGTGTTCCTCGCCCGCGACGCCTGGGACGTGCACCTGATCGACCTCGAAGGCGACTCCCTCACCGTCAACGGGGAGAACGTGCTGGCCTTCGAGCCCGGGCTGAGCTGGGACATCCAGCGGGTCCAGGGGGCGGGCATGGCCGCCGGCGGACTCTTCAACACCGTGTTCAGCGGGCACGGGCGCATCGCCGTCGCCTGCCACGGCTCGCCGGTGCTGCTCGACGTCGACCAGCCCACCTTCGCCGACACCGACGCCGCGGTGGCCTGGTCCACCTCGCTGACGACCGGGGTGCGGCGCACCGCCAAGGCGGGGGCGCTCATCGGGCGCGGCAGCGGCGAGGCCTTCCAGATCTCCTTCGAGGGGCGGGGCTTCGTCCTGGTGCAGGCCTCCGAAGGCGCGCCGGTGGCGCAGCCGGCCTCGGGATGACCCCCGGCCGGGTGGCCGCATCAGGCCACCCGGCGCCGCCGGTCCGGGCACACGGCCCTGTCATCGCGGGTCCGGTGAGACGACTGTTCAACGGTTGAACGGTTTTCGTCCCCGATCGTTGACCCCCGCGCGCGTGCGCACCTCCAATTGACGGGTGGACTCCGCCGACGCATGTCCCCCACACCCGTCAGGAGGCCCCGCACCATGCACGCACGCCGATCCCTCGCGGCGACCGCAACGGCCGCCCTCCTGCTGACCACCGCCGCCGCCGGAACCGCGGCGGCCTCCCCCGCACCCGACTCCCCCGCACCCGCCTCGGCCGAGGCCCCCGGCCGGTACCTGGTCGCCGGGCCGGACACGGCCGAGGAGCGCACCGAGATCGCCGCCACCGGCGCCGCCGTGGACGAGGTGAACGAGGACAGCGTGGTCGTGACCGCCGCGCCCGGACAGGCCGACGCGGTGGCCGGCCTCGGCCACGAGGTCACCCCGCTGCCCGGTCCCGGCCAGGACGGGCCCGGGGCGCTGGACTTCCCGCCCTCGGACTCGGACTACCACGACTACGCCGAGCTCACCGACGTCGTGGACAAGACCGTCGCCGACCACCCCGACATCGCCGCGAAGGTCAGCGTCGGCTCCTCCCATGAGGGGCGCGACCTGATGGCCGTCAAGATCACCTCCGACGTGGCCACCGACCACGACCGGCCCGAGGTGCTGTTCACCCACTCCCAGCACGCCCGCGAGCACCTGACCGTGGAGATGGCGGTCTACCTGCTGGGCATGCTCACCGACGACTACGGGACGGACCCGCGGGTGACCGAGATGGTCGACACCCGCGAGATCTGGATCCTGCCCAACCTCAACCCGGACGGCGCCGAGCACGACATCTCCGACGGGTCCTACAAGAGCTGGCGCAAGAACCGCCAGCCCAACCAGGGCTCCTGGTCGGTGGGCACCGACCTGAACCGCAACTGGGACTACAACTGGGGGTGCTGCGGCGGCTCCTCCTCGAGCCCGTCCTCGCAGACCTACCGGGGCGCCTCCCCCGAGTCGGCACCCGAGGTCCGGCAGGTGGCCGACTTCGTCCGCAGCCGCGTGGTCGGCGGCGAGCAGCAGATCACGGCCGCCATCGACTTCCACACCTACGGCGAGCTCATCCTCTGGCCCTACGGCTACACCTACGACGAGACCGGGCCCGGGATGAGCCGGGACGAGTACGACACCCATGCCGAGCTCGGCCGCCTCATGGCCGGATCGAACGGGTACACGCCGCAGCAGTCGAGCGACCTGTACATCACCGACGGGACGATCAACGACTGGCTCTGGGGCGAACAGCGGATCTTCAACTACACCTTCGAGATGTACCCCTCCAGCCACTGGGGAGGCGGGTTCTACCCCGGTGACGAGATCATCCCGCGCGAGACCTCCCGCAACCGCGAGGCGGTGCTGGACCTGCTCGGCTACGCCGACTGCCCGTACCGGGTGATCGACAAGGAAGACGAGTACTGCTGACCCGAGACCGTTCCCCTCACGGGGGTGTTCCGCTCCTTCTCCCCCCTCGGGAGCGGAACACCCCCTCTCGTGTCCGGCCCCTCGCGGCCGTCAGCAGGAGTTGTCGGCGCTGCCGTCCCAGGTGATGTTCCGCAGAACGGTGTTGACCGCGCACGGCCTCTCGTTGAACGCGGTGTCCCGGAGGGTCAGGTTCTCGAACGTGACGTCCGAGGTGTTGGCGAACTCGCTCCGGGCCGCGATCCGGATGTCCCCGGGACCCGCGATGGTGCCGCCTTCAGTGCCGACGGTGACGTTGTGGCAGTTCTCGATCAAGGCCGCGTTGCTTCCGGTGTCCGCGATGTCCACGCGCTCGATCACGGCGCCTCCGCTCTCGGACACGCAGAACAGACCTCTGCCGCCCCCGCGCGCGCGGACCTCGCCCACACGGATGTTGGCCGGGTAGCCGCCGTCGAGGAGACCGTTGCGGTTGGCCATCCGGAAGGCGGCGTAACCGGTGCCCGTCCCGGCCCCTTCGGCGTCGACCCGGTCGACCGAGGCGTTGACCGTGTCGTTGAGCAGGAGGCCGGAGTACCCGGTGTTCCGCGCGGTCACGGTGCCGATGTCGATGCCGTCGACGCCGTAGGTCTCCACGCCGTGGTTGTCGGTGCCGGAGACGCGGACGTCGTCGATGGAGATGTCGCGGGCCTCGCGCACCGAGTCGTCGTCGCGGCTGTCGATGCGCATCCCCAGGCCGCTGGAGAGGTGCAGGCCGACCTGGCCGAAGTGCACGTTCTGCGACGTGCGGACCCACACGCCGAAGTAGGGGGTCCCGGTCACGGACAGGTGGGGGACGGAGACGTCCCGGGCGTGTCGGATGCGCACCGCGGCGTTGTTCCCGGTCGGGGTGCCGCTCACGTCGATGGTGCCGCAGACCTCCAGGGAGGTGTGGCTGGGCAGGTCGAGGGAGGCGTCGGCGGGGATGCTGCCGGAGCCGCGGACCACGACGCCCTGCTGCTCCGTGCGGCCGGGGTCGAGGCTGTCCACGGCGGCGCGCATGGCCTCCAGCATGGCGCCGCCCTGGTAGACGACGTCGCCGCCGTTGCGGGACGTCCAGGTGTCGCCGTCGCGGACGGCCTCGGCGTGGAAGCCGCCGTCACCGCACGCGGCGGCGGGGGCGGCGGACGCCTCCCCTGCGCCGGGGAGCGGGGCGGCGGCGAGGGCCGTCCCGGTGCCGATGGCCGCGGCGGCCGCGGCCAGGACGCGGGCTCCGCGCCGGGGACGGCGCAGGGCTCGGGGCCGGCGCCGTCGGTCGTGGGGGTGCTCGGTGGAACGCATGGTCGGTCCTCCTGAGAGCGGGCGGGGGGGGGAATCGCTCCCACCTCCGGGGGAGGACGGAAGCTAGCACGGAAAGCGCCTTCCCAAAAGGGCCGCGGCGGGGACGGCGGAAGGGACGGGGCGCCCGGGGGTAGGGTTCGGGCACATGCGGGACGCCGAGGCCCCTCTGTCGCTCTTCCCCGACACGGGGGCGGACCACCTGGCCGCCCGCCTGCACGGCAGGCGCTCGGCCCTCGTCGGCGTGAACGCCACCGTGGGCGGCTCGGACGTGGTCCACGCCCTGGAGGACCTGCACCGCCTCGGCGTCCTGGTCGCGGTCCCCGCCTGCGGAGCCGCCCCCGACCCGATGCGGCTGCGGCGCAGCACCGCCCCGGTCACCTGCCGCCGCTGCCTCCGCCTCCAGGGCCCCCTACGCGTCCCCGAGGGCCAACTCCCGATCCCCGGCCTGCCCCTGTGAGGGCTCGGGCCCGCCCCTGGGGCACACGAAAAGACCCCGCGTCTGCTCCTGCAGATCACGGGGTCTGTCACACTCTCTTACGAGTGGCCAGGGACGGGGTCGAACCGCCGACCTTCCGCTTTTCAGGCGATAGCACACTCCCCACCGAATAGCGCTCTGAACTGCACACCCCCCAGATCTCTCCAGCAGAGCAGCGACCTTCAGCGCGCATTCAGCGCAGCGCCCGCGTTACCCCCCAAGAAGCTAGCCATAGGGGTCTCTTTAGAGCTTTAAGGGGCAACAGTGTCCGCAGCGCCCACAGGAGAGGCGATGGCATGAGCGACCAGCACGGACACTGCGGACGCTGAGAGATCAGATCAGTGTTCGCACAGAGTCCGCAGCGTCCACATTGAAACGCCCTCGTTCGCCGCTGAACAGCAGGGACCCCCAATGGCTAGCTTGAACAAGAGCATGAAGCCCCGCCTCACAAACCACGCCAACCAAGCATAAGATCCTACGAAGGCCACCGCGGATCGACGAACCAAAAGAAATATATCCTGGATATTTACTAAAGCTTGAAATAATTTACCTCAAAGAAGCACTACAATCAGGTATTGGCACATTTAGTCGGCAAGGCGAGGCAAAAATGAGCGGGATCACCTGGCTCTCCTTGATCGCAATCATCACCTCCATTGCGGCCGCCGCGACTTCCATCTTGGCTTTTATCTACTCGCGCAAAATAGACAAAAGAGAGCTATTCCTGCGCCTACATCACCAGATGACACAGCTGGACGCACAAAAAGGGAGGCGTCTACTCCATCAAGCAAAAAAGCGAGGTCGGATGCCAATCGACAAGGAAAGGGACTTGATCAACCACGCCATGGCATTGCTTGACATTGTCGGATTCTATCAAGAGAAGGGACACATCAAGGAAAGAGAAGTGATGAAATTATGGGGCGCCACTTTCCTTCAACTAGAAGAAGCCGGGAAGTGGTTTATAAAAAGAAGAACCATAGAGGAAAATCGCCACGGACAAGACCTGTGGCCATTTTTCAAAGATATGTGCGATAACGCACATAAACACCACGCCGCTCGACAACTTAGTCGGCTCAAGTGAGAAGCCACGTCCCATCGTGGACCCGGACAAACGGACCATCCTCCCGAAACGCATCGGTGACACGTACTGCGCGCGCCTCAGGTGCCGCATCTATGGCGTCTTCGACGCTCAGCCACGAGGCGACGAAAGCTTCGTCGGTCGCCCGCGGTTCGCCGGCTACCGGGTGGCAGCGGAAGGCCAGGGAGACCACTCCAAGCCTCATGTTCTTGTAGACACCGATCAGGCGCTCTGGTTTGACCTCGACTCCGGTCTCTTCCAAAACCTCGCGGATGACGCCGGCCTCCGGCGACTCGTCAAGCTCCAGAACACCGCCTGGCGGCACCCAGCGACCGTCGTCGGCTCGCTTGATCATTAGCACGTGGCCGTCGGAGCGGACCACGACACCGGTGACGCTGACGCTGTGACGCGGCGTGTCGCTCACGCGTCTCCCTCCTGGCGCCAGGAGTAAGTCAGGCGCCATTGTGCGGCGGACAGAACGTTGAGGCAGGTTTCGACAGGCCGGTCGCCGGCGTCGAAGGCTGTCCTCAGGATCGCGAAGACCGGTTGGCTGGGCGCCAGATTGAGGAAGTCGGCTTCGTCCGGTTCCGCTGGCCGCACATCGATGTCTTCGGTGAAGCGCACCGGTCCGTACCCACGCTGAGCGATCCGTGCGTACATACCACTCGGGCCAGTGTCAGGGAAGGCGAGGTCGACACTGCCGGCGATATCCATCGGGATGTAGGAAGTCGCGATCTGAACCGGCTTCTCTTCGGCGAGCATGTGCCGCTTGCGGATGAGCGCTTCCTGGTCCTCATCGAGCTGCAGTACTTCGGCGATGTCCGCTGGAGGAAGGATCGCTTCGCACTGGACGAGGGGAGCGCGAGGAGTGCGTCCTGACTGAGAGACCTGGTCAGCGTAGGCGCTTCCCCCGGGCTCGGTTCGGTAGTCCTTGTCAATGCGCCGCACACGCTTCACGGTGGGGACGTCAAGCACGACCGACCCGCGGCCGTGCTCCGTTCGGATCAAGCCTTCGGCCTGCAGCATCGCGACGGCTCGGCTGATCGAACTCTGGTTGAGCCCGTACTGGCGGGCGAGCTCTGGCTGACTCGGCAGGGTCGACCCCGGCGGGTACTCGCCCTGCTGGATGGCCTCCCGGAGCAGCTCAGCGACCTGCTTGTACCGGGCCCGCGGCTGCTCAAGGTTCGGCATATCCGGACCGCCTTCCGACATATGTGTGCTCCCGCCCAAAGGTATCGCCCCTGGTGTCGCGTCTGCGGATCGGCTTCTCGCTCCAACTTATGCGATAAGTCTTGACGCTTATGCAATAAGTACCTACAGTCATCAGTACCTGCCCGGAGCGGGAAGACGCCGCCCCTGGTGAGGACCCCTCTATGCCTTGGAGAGCCTGATGACCATCTCGGACACGCCCCCTCGCACCCTGCTGGCCGCGATCGACCGTGACGAGCTGAAGGCCCTCCTCTACGGCGAGGTCGCCACCGCCGACCAGGAGGCCGCACTGCGGGTGCTGGCCGAAGAGGCTGGCATCGACCATGCACTGCTGCCGCGCGAGGCCACTGGCACCATCGGCGAGGACCCGCGCACCCACGTTCCCGCCGCTGAGCAGCCCGAGCCGCAGCGGTCCGAGCCCCGCGAGCCCAGCCAAGACGAGCTGAACGACCTCGCCGACGACATCGCGGCCCTGGAGGCCGACGCCCTGGTCGCCGCCTACGCCGCCGACGTGGCCGAAGTCCTCGACACCGACATGGCCAACGCTGAGGCCACCGTCCGCGGCTGGGGCCCCTCGCCCCGACCCGGCATCCTCGCCTTCCTGCTGAACCACGGCTCGCTGTGGACCCGCCTTCGCCTGGTCACCGACCTGGCCGCATAACCCCGGTGGCGCCTGCCGCCCTCTACTCACTGCCCTCTACCAGCGCCCCCGGCGCTGCTCTGCCCTGCCCGAAAACCCCATCTGGAGGACTCATGAGCGCCGACGCGAACGCCCTGTTCCCGCACGACGACACCGACTACCCGGCCGACGCCATCGCCCCGGAGCTCTATCGGGAGATGGCCGCTCCCCGCCGTCTGGGAGAGCCCTTCGACGAGTTCCTCGCCCGCGTGACGGCGCTGGCCGACATGACCGCTGAGCAGCAGCCGAAGCCCGACACCACCCCCGCCCCCGCCGCCTCGTGGCGGCAGCGGGCGGCCTGAACCGCCGGGAGGGACGCATGGGAGTGCTTCTGCCGCTCCTCGGACTCGCCGCGCTGATCGTCCTGACGTGGGTGCTTATGCGCCCGCACTCCTGATGCCGCTGAACAGAACCTTCAAGGAGGCCAACGTGCCTACCCTTCGCGCCCGCATCACCGACCTTGTCCAAGCCGTCCTGGATGCCCTGGTCTCCGGCACGCCCGTGGTGGTGCGCCACCACACCAGGCGCCTGGTCCGCGACGCCGACGGCAACGTGCTCGGCACCGAACCCGACATGGAGATCATCCGCGGCGACGTGGTCGCCATCAGCGACGACAGTGGCACTGGCCCTTGGGCGGTCATCCGCGCCCGGGACTGGTCGCCGGCCGCTGACAACAACCGGCCCGAAGCCGCCGCCCGCGAGCTGATGACCCACCGCATCCCCCTGGGCGACCCGACCTTCGAGCTCGAATGGGGGACCCTGTGATGGCCGCCCGCACGCGCCCGCGCCGGTCGACCGGGGCGAGCCGTCCCCTGGCCGCGGCCGCCGTGCTGCTGCTCTTCGCCTGGCTGGTCTGGTCCCTGCTCGACAACCTCACCGGCCTGGAACCCGGCTCACCGGTGTGGATGGCGCTGTTCGGCGCGGCCGTGGGCATCGCCCTCTGGGAGGTCGCGCTCAAGCCCTTCTTCCGCGCCCTGAGCAGGGGGCTGTGATGTGCCGCCGGAGCTATCCGCTTCAGAGCGTCCGGTTCGCCGCGTCCGACGGCCCGCCGCAGGGCGCGCGGCTGCGCTCCGCACTGGCCATCGCGGCCTTCCTGGCGGTTCTGGCCCTGACCGCCCTCGATGCCCTCGTCACCGCCGCGGCAGGGACGCGCCCGCTCACCTTGTCGGTGCGCGCGTTCCTCCGCTGGCTGGCCGACGCCTACGAGCGCGCGGCCCACCCCGAGGTGATCGACGCCGAAGTCATCGACGAAGAGGAGGTGCGCAGGTGAGCGAGCAGCGCATCAAGGAGCTTGCCGAGATCCCCTTCGAGGGGTCCCTGGAGCAGGCCTTCAGCGACTACGCGACTGCGCTCAAGAAGCTTTCCCAGCAGCTGGCCTTCGAGTACGAGATGGCGGCCGGCGACTCCCAGGCCGCCATGTCCCGGCTGCACGGCAATCCGCTGCTGCTCGGGCTGGACGCCAAGCTCCAGGCCCGCCGCGTGGCCAAGCGGCTTCGCCGAGCCAACGAGCTGGCCAAGGGGCTGGAGACCGAAGGGCGCAAGTTCGCGCGCGAGTACCGCAAGCAGTTCCTCTACAAGAAGGGCTGACGATGACCAAGTCCGGTGGGGCCCGGATCGACGAACTCTCGGAGATCGACTTCCGGGGAAAGATCGGGCCGCAGGTCAACCAGTACGCCAAGAAGTCCCGGAAGCTCGCCCGGGACCTGGCGTCCGAGCTGGACAGCGGCGCCAGTGACGCACGTCGGGCCATGAAGGCGCTGAAGGGCCACCCGCTGCTGCTGGGGCTGGACGTGAGCCTGCGGGCCCGCAAGGTCGCCCGCAAGCTCAAGCGCGCCAAGGAGCTGGCTCAGGGCATCTCGGCCGAAAGCATCAAGTTCTCAGCGGAGTACCGCAAGCAGTTCATCCATGAGCCCGCCCTGGTACGGGACGGCAAGAGCAGGAAGGTCGACCTGTAATGGCACGCAAGCAGACGATCGAACTGGGAGGGGACGAGGCCATGGGGCGGGTGGCCGCCTCCGCTGCCTCCAAGGCCCTGGTGCTGGCGCCGCCGTGGCTGGTCCTGGTCCTCATGCTGGCCCTGGGGGCCCTCGGGCACGCCAAGTGGGGCGAGCCGCCCGCGGTGACGTGGGCAGCGATGGCCGGCACCCTGTCGTCGGTGGTGCTGGCCGGGCTGACCTGGGCTGTCTCCCACAGCCGTGGGCTTCTGGGGCGGGTGCACTCCACGGTCACCGCCGGCGGGGCAGCCCTGTGGGCCACCGTGGCGATGGTGACCGGCCCGCTCGCCGCGGTCACCTTCGGGGCCTGGTTCTTCGGGGGCATCACCCTGGCCGCCGGCTGGAACATCCGCGCCGTCATCCGGCTGAACAACCCCGACGACGTCGGACACGGCGACCCGCTGTCGCGCCTGTTCGAGCAGGCCAAGGGGACCTTCGGGCTGGAGGGGGCGCGAGCGCGCACCCGGGCCGTCACCGACCACAAGATCAAGGCCGAACTGTCCCTGCCCCCGGGCAAGAAGACCGTGGACGACGTGGCGAAGAAGGCTGAGTACATCGAGTCGGGGATGGGCTTTCCCGCCGGGTCGGTCCAAGTCGCCGCGAACGAGGAACGCGCCGACCAGGCGCACCTGACCATCACCGACCCCACGCTCATGAAGCGGCCGCTGCCCTGGGAGGGTCCCTCCAAGCCGGGCGGGTCGATCGCCGATCCGCTGCGCATCGGGCTCTTCCAGGACGCCGACCCGGTGCTGCACACCATCATCGGCCACCACCTGCAGGTGATGGGCATGTCCGGCTCGGGCAAGTCCATCGGATCGGCCTGGAACTACCTGGCAGAGATCATCACCCGCACCGACGCCGTGGTCTTCGGCGCCGACATCACCAAGGGCGACCAGACCCTGGGGCCGTTCCGCCCGGCCATGCACCGCTTCGAGACCGCCCCGGGCGGCGCCCGCAAGCTCATCAACGACATCGAGGGCCAGATCAAGCCCCGCACCGACTTCCTGGCCTCCAAGGGCCTGCAGAAGTGGGAGAAGGGCTGCGGCCTGGATTACTGGGTTATCTGGCTGGAAGAGGTGCCCGACATCATCGACGCCCTCGGGGAAAAGGGCGGCGACAAGCTGCTGCGCATCCTCAAGGCCCTGCGTTCGGCGGGTGGCACTGTGGTGATGAGCCTGCAGCGCAGCGACTACTCCCAGATGCCCACTCTGGCCCGGGGCCAGCTCGCTCACATGTGCCTCGGGGTGGCCACCTCCTCCGATGCCGGGTTCGGGCTCTCCGAGGCTCAGCAGGACGCTGATGCCCGCCCGGAGCTGTGGGGATCCAAGCGGCCCGGCATGGCCTACCTGGACGCACCGTCCATCTCCGAAACCCATATCGCCATGCCGCTGCGCACCTACGCCTGGGGCGACGGCGCTGTGGCCTCGAAGGCCATCAGCGCGCACGTCGCCGACTACCCGGCCTCTGCCAAGCGGGTGGACCAGTTCACCGCCAGAATCGCCGACCTTCCCGACCCGATGCCCACGGGCCCTTCAGAGGCGGCCGGCGACCAGAGCGCCGGAGAGGAAACCCAGGACTCCCTGGAGGGGCTCGCGGCCGCCGCAGAGCGGATCGTCGCCACACAGCGCATCGACCTGGAGCACGTCGCCCCGCACGAGCGGGCAAGGCTTCTGGAAGCGCTGGAGCGCAAGGGCATCATCGGCCCGGTCGGGCCCGGCGGCGACCGGGAGGTGCTGGTCAGCACCGACGAGGCCATCACAGAAATCCTCGACGACGGCGACCCCGTCGGGGAGTACCTGGCCACCGACGACCCCAGCCCGGAGATCGTGGCCGGCCCCGATGACGAGATCCCCGAGCTGACACTCGAAGAGGCCGCCGCCCTGGAGACCCCTATGGAGGCGCCCGAACGCCAGGTGAGCCCCACTGAGGCCCGCCAGATGGTCTACGACTGGATCCGCCAGAGGGCCGAAGAGGGTCGGCCGGCCTTCTCTGCTTCCGACCCCGGACTGCGGGAGATCCGCGAGCAGACCGGCAACGGCCGCGGGTGGCTCTACAAGGTCCTCAAGGAGCTGCGAGAGATCAAGGCGCTCTCCCGAACCGACGACGGGTTCCTGATCGAAGATCCCGGTTCCCTGCCCGAACCCGACCGGCCCCGGGTCGACGCGTGACACGCGTGGCCCCGCCGCCCGGGACGGCTCGGCTGCGCGTGGGAAGCGCGCGCAACGCTAAATGATCTTGTCACGCACGGGTGCCACGGCGCTGTCACGCCGGTGTCATGCGCCGTGTCACGGCCCCTGCCACGGCTCGTGACAGGCCGCTGACCTGTAACTCCCTCCCCCAGCCCCCGCCCGTGTCACGCCGTGCTGTCACGGCGCCGCCGGGCCCTCGATCACCGGACCTATTGGAGGACTCGTATGCCGACGCTGACCCCCGGTCTGGACACCCGGACCGTGCTGATGCTGGTGTCCCTTCTCGATCTGCCCGCCCGCGACGCCCTGGTCGACCGCGACTGCCAGCGCCGGGCCGCCGCCGTACTGGCCGACCTGCTGCCCAACGACCTGCCCGTCGTCTCCTGGTCGATCCGCAGCGGGGTTCACCCGCACGTGAAGCTCGACAGGCCCAAGGACGTGCCCGCCCTGGTCGGCCAGGCCCGGTCCCACCAGGTGGTGCGCGAGTACGCCTCTTTCTTCGGCACCGACGTGGTGCTGGAGCGCGGCGAGACCCCGACGACCATCACCGTGGTCAACGGGATCGGAGTCGAGGTGTGGTGCGCGCCCGAGTACCGCGACCGGATCGACACGGCCGCAGGGGAGGTGGCCTGATGCTGTGCATCACCACCCGCGGCCGCCTGAAGGCACTGGAGAACAGCCTGCACGAGCTGGAGCGGACCCGGACAGAGCTGGAGGCCGCGCGCACCGACCACCACGCTTCGACGATGGACCTGCTCGATCGCCTGCAGGATGAGCGCCGTGCCGCCGCCGGGCTGCAGCGGCGCTTGGGCGAGGCCGACAGCGAGCTGCGCACGCTGCTCAAGGGCCGCGAGCGCCTGCTGGCCGACGCTCACAAGGCCGGTCGCCTCGCCCGCACCTTCGCCCTGATGGAAGGTGCCGGCATGGGACACCCGTGCGGGACCGCTGAAGAGCGCCTCCTGGCCGGGGTCCGGCTCTGCGGGTGGGTCGACTGCCCCGGCTGGGGGTGCCAGAAGCCGGACTGCCCCGAAAGCAGGCGCGAGCTGGTCTGGCATCCCGATGCCCCCGAGCACGCCCACCTGGTGTGCGCCTGCGGCCAGGTGTGGAAGGCGGCGCCGGGCGCGGTCGAGCGCGGCGAACGCGAGACCCGCGACCACCAGAAACAGGGCACCCACCGCGGCCACTTGCGCCGCTGGTCGCTTCTGAGCCCTCCCGTTCTGGAGGCCATCGACCGCGCGCTCCCCGTCCCCTCCGACACACCGAACAAGGACGTGGACTGATGGAACTGCTGTCCGCGCTGGCCGCCGTCGCGGTCCGCCCGCCCTGGTGGCTGATCGCCGCTGTGGCGCTCGCGGCCGCCGTGGTCGGCCAGCGACTGCTGAAGAAGTACCTGACCAAGATCGCCAAGACACACAAGCCGCCGGAGAACGCCCCGAGCGGCCCCGCGCCCAACGCTCAGGCCACGCGCGAGGCCCGGGCTGGTGCGATGCACACCCTGGTCACCGTCGTGGTGCTGGCCGCCGCGGCCGTGCTGATCGGCTTCGCCTTCGCCATGTCCTATGCCGCCCTGTATCAGGCCGCCACCTGGCTGCAGGCGACCCCGTTCGGGGACCTGCGGTGGATGTTCCCGGTCGGTATCGACGCGGTCATCATCTATTTCCTGGCCCTGGACCTGGTCATGGAGTGGCAGGGGCGCCGGCACCCGCTCGCCCGCTACAGCGCCTACCTGCTCTCGGGCATCACCGTGCTGCTCAACGTCGGCCAGTCCGGTCAGCACGCCGGCTGGGTGGAACTGCTCGGGCACGCCGGGCCGCCCCTGGTCATCATCCTCATCTCCGAAGGCGTGGCCGCCTGGATCCGCCACGTAGCCGGGCTGGTCCACGGCGAGCTGCCCGAGCGCATCCCCGCCGGGCGGCTCATCGCCCACCCGGTCTCCACGCTGAAGGTCATGCGGCTGATGCTCGGCTGGGGCATCACCAGCTACACCACCGCCCTGAAGCTGGAGAAGGCCCGCCAGTACGCGGTGTCGATGCTCAAGCAGCAGCACGGCAGCGCCTGGCGGTCCCAGACCCCGGCCCATGTGCTGTGGATGCTCGGCAACGGCCACGACCTCCCCCGCGCCTTCCAACTGGTCGACGCCCTCACTCCCGACGTCCCCAAGACCGTCGCCGACATCGCCACCGAGGCGACGCCCGAGGCCGCACGCGAGGCGGCAGGCGACGCCCCGGTGTCGCACCCGGCGGCGCCCGAAGCGACACCGGACGCGCCCGTCGGGGTGGGAGACGGCGAGGGCGACAACGTCGCCGCCCTTGCCCAGTTCGGCATCGCCGACATCGAACGGTTCCTGTCGCGTGAGGACACCGGGCCCTGCGAAGGTGACGCCGACCTGTCGCATCCGCCCGAAGCAGGCGACGCGCCGTGCGACGGACACGACGACAGCGTTCCGCGCGGCCAGCAGGAGCCCTCCGACTGCAATGAAGCGGTTCCCAACGACCAGGCGGGCCCGGAGGGCGGTGAGGACGGCCTCACGCTCTTCGAGCGGGCCCGCCGGGCTCTGCGGGACCACCCGCGACTGACCGCGCGTGAGCTGTCCGAGCGGCTGGGCTGCACGCGCGGCCACGCCGGAAAGCTCGCTGCCGCCGTGCGCAAGGAGGAAGAGGGCAAGCGCCAGCGCGGCGACACCTCCGGCCCCTGAAGCGACACCCCGCGCGGGGCGGGGCCGCACCCGACCAGTCAGGTGTCGCCCCGATCTGCCCCGCCCGCTAGGGACCGCCGCCTTGATCGTCTGTTCTGTCGCCTGCCTAGGCGCCTGAGCGGACCACGATGCGGCCCTATGCGACAGGGCGCCCCGACAGGCGACACCCCCTCTACTCCGATGCGACACCGCCCCGGAGCCGTGTCGCCTCTCCAGTCGCGCTCTGCGCACGGACCAGGCCGACTTCGAACGGCCGGAACACCCTCGCCCGGTCCGGCGACACAAAGATGCCCGGGAGCGGCCCAATCCGCCAAGACGCGCCGCCCCCGGGCCCATCCCCTTTCCGACAAGCGCCGGAAGGAGGTGAGCCCTCATGGTACGAGCCCTGCTCCGACTCGCCACCCCTGCTTCCCGCTGCGTCTGCGGCGCACTGATCAACGTCTACCGACAGACCTCCTGCAACGGCTGCGGCCGCCCCGTCTACACACGCCACTGACCTCCGGGCAGCGCCCCTCGCGCCCCGGCCCGCGCGGTCGGGGCGCGAGAGGGGCCGTCCGGCCCGCCACCGCGCAATCGAAGGAGGCCCCCGTGACGACCACCGCCACCGAGACCACCGTGACCATCCCCGACAGCGCCGCTTTCGCCCGCACCCTGCAGTCCGCCCTCGACACGCGGGAGGTGCTGCTCACCACCTTGGGGGACAGCGTCTACGACGACAGCGAGATGCAGTTGGACTCCGACGGCCGCCGGATGTGGGTCATGCTCAGCGGGCCCGACGAGCTGGCCGGCATCATCGCCTGGCAGGTCCCCGCCGAAGGCGAGCCCATGAGCATGGCGCTGCCCCCGGCCCTGGCCCGCACCATCCTGGCCACCATCTCCTCCGGCGACGGCAGCTGCCAGGAAGGCGAGCCCATCACCCTCGCCCGGGTCGGAGGCCAGCTGGAGATCCGCCCGGACTGGGTCGACCCCGTCATCACCGTGGGGTGGGTCGACCGCGCGCCGCTCCCCTCCTGGCGCCAGCGGCTCGCGGCCACCGCGGCGGCCGACACCGTCGCCGGTACCCCGGTCCTGCTCGCCAAGCAGGCCAGGATCCTCGCCCACCTCACCAAGGACACCGGCTGCGCCCGCCTCGCCATGGTCCCGGCCCCCGATGCCGACGGCACGGCCGACCTGCTCGTGGCCAACGGAGACGTGGTGGCCCTCATGGGCGGCTTCAAGCCCTGCGAAGACGACCGCGACCTGTCCAAGGAGCTGCTGGCCTGACCCGGCCGGTGCCCCTCGCCCCCGCGCACCCCGCGCCGGGGGCGGGAGGGACCGACCGACGCCCGCGATTGGAGCCGCGGCATGGCCAACGACACGACCTTGACCCTGACCGGGAACCTGACCCGCGACCCCGAGGTGCGCTGGCTGGAAGGCGGCACCCCGGTCGCCAGCTTCCACGTCGCCTCCACGCCCCGCTACTTCGCCCGCGAGGCCGGCGAGTGGCGCGACGGCGAACCGCTGTTCCTTCGCTGTACCGCCTGGCGCGACCTGGCCGAACACGTCGCCGAATCCCTCGCCAAGGGCGCCCGGGTGATCGTGACCGGACGCCTCAAGCAGCGCGCCTTCCAAAGCGAGGACGGCGAGCACCGCTCCTTCTTCGAGCTGGAGGTCGACGACATCGGCCCCTCACTGCGGTGGGCCACCGCCACCGTCACCAAGACCCGCCGCGCCGCCGCCGGCCGCGGCGACCAGCCGCCCTTCTAAGGAGGAACCCCCGATGGCGATCACACCCGGCACCTACTACACCCTCACCTGCCGCCTGTGCGGCGACCCCTACGAGGACGACGCCGGCCCGGTGCTCTTCGAGAGCTACCGCGCCGCCGTCGCAGCCATGGCCTGCGGCGAGGGCGGCTGGAAGCCCACCGGCCCCGGCGGCCGCGAGACCTGCCCCTGGTGCCTGCGGCGCCTGGAGTGCGAGCGCACCGGCCACCCCTGGCGGGCCACCCACCGGCCCGGAGTGGTGCTGTGCGACCACTGCACGCGCTTCGAGCGCCGCGAGAACGCCGCGGGCCCGGTGCTGCCCGAGCTCCCCAGGTCCGCCCCCTCGCCGGCGCCGGTGCGCTGGCGCGGCCGCGACGGCGCCGACGACCCGGCCCCGTTCTAGAACCCGCCCCCTGCCCGGCCCGGAGCAACCGCGCTGCTCCGGGCCGGGCCCGTTCCCAAGGAGGCTCACCATGCCCCTGATCAGCTTCGGCCCCCGGAAGCGGGTGGCCGTTCTGTGCGACCGCTGCGGCCCCGCCTGGGCTGACGACCTCGCCGCGGGGTTCGACACCACCTTCTCCGACGCCGACACCGCGCGCCGGGTGCTGACCGCCTACGAGTGGACCTTCGACGGTGATCGCGTGCTGTGCAGCGGCTGCACGGTCCGGGAGGAATGCGGTGCCGAGTGCGAGGAGCACGGCCACGTGTGGGCCGACGACCTCGCCGGATCGCGCGAGGTCGGCTTCAAGGGCGAACCCCTTCCCGGGCACCGGTACTGCCGCCGCTGCGGCATCAACGTCCCGCTCGCCGTCGCCGACGGCGCCGACCACCCCGAGCGCGTGAGCGGCCTGCTCACCGCCGACGACCAGGCGGTGCTGGTCAGCCTCGAACTCGACATGCGCGAGGGGGAGGTGTGAGCTTCTCCCGCTTCTACGACCCCGAGGGCACCAGGTATGGCCTGCCGTCCTGGCCCTGGGGGTGGGCCCCGGCCCACCTGGCCACCCGGGCACAGCTCGCCGCCCGCGGGCTCCGGCCCGGCGGGCGGGAACCGGTCGGCCAGGTCACCTGGCGCTCCCGCCGCGCCCCGAAAGGGGGCGGCGGGATCCGCTTCGCCCTGCTCTACGACACCCGCCTCGCCCTGCCCAAGCGCACCCCGTCCGCGGCGGTGCTGGCGTCGCTGGAGCGGGCCATGGCCGCCCGCCGCACCTGCCCCACCTGCCGGACCATCTTCGAGTTCTGCATCCCCACCTCGCTCGGGGAGTGCCCCGACTGCCACACCGCCGCCGTCGCCTGAACGCACACACAGGAGCCCAACCATGCAGATGACCTTCGTGAAGACCCCGCCGCCCGACGCCTACCGGCCCCGCCACCGGCGGACCCTGCACTCCGAGATCGCCCGCGCCCTGCGCAACCGCCCGGGTGCCTGGGCAAAGGTCAGCGAGCACCCGACCCGCGCCACGGCGTGCTCTGTGGCATCGGCCATCAGGTGCGGCAACGGAAACACGGGCGCCCGTGCCTACCGCCCCGCCGGCGCCTTCGAGGCCCGCTACGTCACCACCGAGGACGGGCGCCACGAGGTCTACGCCCGCTACATCGGCACCCGCGCCGCCAAGGAGGCCCGTTGAAGTCCCACGACTGGCGGCGCCAGGGCCGCTGCCGCTTCGAGCCCTTCGCCCTGTTCTTCCCGCCCGACGGCGAGACCGGCGAGCAGCGCGACATGCGTGAGCGCCGCGCGAAGAAGGTGTGCGCGGCCTGCCCGGTCATCGACCAGTGCGGCGAGTACGCCCTGACCCGCCCGGAGCGCTACGGCATCTGGGGCGGCATGACCCCCGACGACCGCCGCATCGAGCGCCGCCGCCGACGCGAGACAGAAAGGAAGGCCGCCTGATGGCCCGATACCAAGACCCCGAATCCGGGTGCGGCGCCGACATCGCCATCACTCCCGCGCCTGCCCCCGGACACGTGTACGTGATCGTCACCGAGGACGGCGTGGCCGAACCCTCCGGCGTCCTGATGCCTACCGCCGACCTGCTCCGGCTGATCGACCAGGCGCACAGCGCCACCGCCTGAAGCATCCGCCGTGTGCCCCTGCCGCCCCGAGACCTGCTCGGGGCGGATGGGAGACACGACGGCCCCATACCCCCACCGCAAGGAGGGCTTCTTCGTCATGCCCGGATTCGCCCCGGTCGACTACCCCCTGGCCGCCGCCCGCCGCGGGTGGCACGTGTTTCCCCTCGCCCCCGGTTCGAAGAACCGGCCGCTGGTCAAGTGGTCTCGCGCCGCCACCGCCGACCCCGGCCAGGTGCGCGCCTGGTGGCACCGGTGGCCGACCGCGAACTACGGCGTCGCCACTGGCCCCAGCCGCCTGGTCGTGGTCGACCTGGACACCCCCGATCCGGGCGAGCAGCCGCCCGAGCGCTGGGACCGCCCCGGGATCACCGACGGCGCCGATGTGCTGGCCGCCCTGGCCGAACAGGCCGGGGCGGACTCTGGCGAGTTGCTGGGCACCTTCACCGTGGCCACCGCTTCGGGCGGCGCCCACCTGTACTTCGCCGCCCCGCCCGGCCTACAGCTCGGCAACACCGCCGGGGACAGGGGCCGCGGCCTGGGCTGGCTGGTCGACACCCGCGCGGCCGGCGGCTACGTCGTCGGCCCCGGATCGGCCACCCCGACCGGCGCCTACAAGGCGACCAGCCCGCCAGGGACGCCTGTGGTGGCTCTTCCCGGGTGGATCGCCGACCGGCTCAAGCCCCCGCCCACCGCCACCGCGGATGCGGTGCTCGCCGACATCGCGGGCGCCGACCGGCGACGCACCGCTTATGCCACCGCGGCCCTTCGCGGCGAGGCCGCCAAGGTCGCCCGCGCCGCCCCCGGCCAGCGGAACACCTCGCTGTACGTCGCCGCGGTCTCCCTCGGACAGCTCGCCGCCAAAGGCCTGCTGGAGACCGGCGAGATCACCGCGGTGCTCACCCGCGCCGCACAGGCCGCCGGCGCCGCCGGAGGCGACCCCGACCCGCCGCGGCAGATCGCCGCCACCATCCGCTCGGGCCTGAACAAGGGCCTGAGGGTCCCACGACGCACCCGTGAACGAACAGGAGCCGCCTGAGATGACCGCCCACGAGGACGAGGAAGGACAGGGCAAGAAGGTCTCCCAGGCCACCCGGCTCATCCAACTCGCCGACGACCTGGTCGACGTGGTCGCCGGGACCGACGGGCGCGCCTACGCCACCGCCCGCACCGGAGCTGCCCGGCACATCGCCTTCCCCCTCAAGGGCCAGCGCGGCCTGCGCGCCCGCCTCGCGCGCTTCTACGCCGACGTGTGCGGGTCGGTGCCCTCGCAGTCCGCACTCACCGACGTCACCGCCGTTCTCGAAGGCAGAGCAATGGATCTGGAACCGCGCCCCGTGGCACTCCGGCTGGCTAGCCATCAGGGGCGGGTGGTGCTCGACTTGGGCGGGGCCGACGGGCGGTGCGTCATCGCCGGGCCCGACGGCTGGCACGTGACCACCGACTCGCCGGTGCTGTTCCGCCGGACCGGACTCACCTCGCCTATCCCCGCCCCGGGCGAGGCGGGCCGCACCGAGGCCGGCATCGCCAAGCTGCGCTCCCTGCTCAACGTCGACGAACCCGGACTGCGGCTGCTGGTGGGGTGGCTGGTCTCCGGGCTGATCGCCGACATGCCCCACCCGATTCTGGCCGCCCGCGGCGAGCAGGGCACCGGCAAGTCCACCGCGCTGGCGATGCTGATGAACCTGATCGACCCCTCACCGGCGCCGCTGCGTTCGCTGCCCAAGGACCAGAAGGCGTGGGCGACCACCGCGGCCGCCTCGTGGGCTGTGTGCCTGGACAACGTGTCCACGATCGCCCCGTGGCTGAGCGACACGCTGTGCAAGGCCGTCACGGGCGAAGGCGTGGTCGATCGGGCGCTGTACTCCGACGACGACGTCACCGTGCTGTCCTTCCGGCGGCTGCTGGCGATGACCTCGATCGACACCGGCGCCCTGGCCAGCGACCTCACAGAGCGGCTGCTGCCAGTGGAGTTCCTGCCCATCAAGCGCGACCAGCGCCGCACCGACGCCTCACTTCAGCAGGCCTACCAGGACGCCGCCCCGGACATCCTGGCCGCCCTGTTGGACCTGCTCTGCCAGATCCTCGCTGAGCTGCCGCACACGCACCTGGACGAGCTGCCGCGTATGGCCGACTTCGCCCGCGTGCTCGGGGCCTTGGACCGGGTGACCGGCTGGTCGACCCTGGACACCTACCTCGCCGCAACAGAGGTCACCACGAGCGACCTGCTGGACGCGCGCCCCTTCACCGCAGCCGTGGCCGCCATGGTCGAAGAGGCCGGCGAGTTCACCGGCACCATCGGCCAGCTCATAGAGGTCGTGCCCGCCCCCGAACCGCGGCCCAAATCCTGGCCGGTCGACGCGACCCGCGCGGCCGGACAGCTCAAGCGCGACGCCCCCGTGTTGAGGGCAGTGGGCATCACCGTCGAAGAGGCCGGCCGCTCCCGCGACCGCCACCGAAGCCGCCTCTACCGGATCGCGCTCACCTCAGGGGTAGAGACAGCCCCGCTGCAGCGTCCGCACCTCGCTCGCCCCACTGAAGTGGGCGATGAGGAGGACGGACACGTTTTTTCGGCCCATGCGACCACACCAGACCCGACAAAGCCAGCGTCCGCACCAGTGACCGAACAGAACGCCTGTTCAGAGGCGGCAGCGGACACTGCGGGGGCTGCGGACGCTGCCGCAGCCCAACTCTCTAATGACACTGCCCCGGAGCCGGTAGAGAGCGGAACCTGCCGCACCTGCCACCGCACATTCCGCCGCTACCAGGGCGGGACCGGCTACGGCGACCAGTGCGCCTCGTGCGCCCTGGGAGCCCCGCCGCCTTCGACCTCACCGGGGTGACCCGGCCTTCCCTGTCCGTGAACACGACGCGGCCCCGGCATCGCCTGCAAGCACTCGCCGGGGCCGCACCTCTACCTAGAGAGGCACACCCATCATGTCCGACACCTCGGCAACGGAGAAGGGCGAACGCGTCTTGGTCCGCCTGATCGGCCCCAAGGCGGCCATCGACCGACTGCTCGCCGGCCTCCCCGCCGACTGGGGCGCCGCCTGCGAGCGGCGCTTCCCCGCCCACACCCCCGGGCACGTCCGCGTCTACCTGGAGGTCACCCCCCGATGAACGCTCCCACCACCAACCGCGGACACCAGGGCTGGCTCACCCTTGACCAGGTGTGCGAGGAACTGCAGATCTCGCGGGACACCTTCTACGACTGGCGGAAGAAGGGGCGCGCGCCGAAGTGCGCGAAGCTCCCGAACGGGAGCCTGCGCATCCGCCGCTCCGAGTTCGAGAAGTTCATGACGAAGGCAGAGGCCAACGCCTGATGATCGACCCCAACGACCTGGGCTACCAGGTCCGGATCTGGAAGACCGAGGTCTATGAAGGAGCGCGGGTCAGGACGTACACCGTGCGCTGGCGTGTCGGTAAGAAGCCACACCGCCGGCCGCACGGTTCGTCCGCTCAGGCCGAAGCGTTCCGCTCCCAACTCGTACAGGCTCAGAGCAGGGGCGAAGGGTTCAGCATCACTCGTGGGCTCCCCGTGAGCCTTCTCCGGGCCGAAGCCGAGAAGGAGGCTGAGAAGCGGGCAGAGGTGACTTGGTACGACTTCGCGGTCTCCTACGTCGACCACAAGTGGCCGGACATCTCCGCAAAGCACCGGGGGAACATCGCGTTCGCGCTCACGATGGCGACGACCGCGCTGTTCACCACCGACCAGGGCATGCCGGACCCAGCTCTGCTCCGCACTGCACTCCGCAGGTTCGCGTTCAGCAAAACCTTCCGGGCGGGTGACCGTCCTCAGGATGTGGTGGACGCCCTGGAATGGGTCGCCGCGCATTCACGGCCGGTCGCTGACCTGGCGGATTCAGAGGTGGCCAGAGCCGCCGTCCAAGCGGCGATTCGTGACCTGCGCGGCAAGAAGCTGGTGATCGGCTCGCAGCGGCGCAATCACGGCATCCTCAGGGCGGCCCTGGCCCACGCGGTCGACAAGGGCCTGCTCGACAGGAACCCGATCGGCCCCCTGGAGGTCTCCAGCTCCCGGACGGTTCACCAGGTTGATCGGCGCTGCGTGGTCAACCCGGAGCAGGCCAGGTCCCTCCTGGACAAGGTTCGCGAGTACGGGTACGAGGAAACCGAGCAGCGGCAGGGCATGAAGTCCGGCCCGCGGCTGGTGGCGTTCTTCGGAGCGATGTACTACGCCGCGCTGCGCCCCGAAGAAGCGGTGAACCTCCACAAGCGCGACTTGTCCCTGCCGCCCCCGAAGCGCGAGGCCGGCGAGGACGGAAGCGAAGTCGTCACCTACGACTGGGGAACGATCTATGTAGGCGAGGTCACCCCGGACGCGCGGCCGGAGTTCACCGACGACGGCACCAGCCGCGACACCCGACAGAGCCCCAAGCAGCGAGCGGAGGGCGAGGTTCGGCCGGTCGCCTGCCCTCCCGAGCTGACCAGGCTGCTGTGGGAGCACATGGAGCAGTTCGGCACGGGCCCCATGGGCCGACTGTTCACCGGTGTCCGCGGCGGCCCTTTGTCCACGATCACCTACCGGCGCGCTTGGTCCTGGGCACGCGAGCAGGCCTTGAGCGAAGCCGACGTGGCCTCTCCCCTCGCACAGCGGCCGTACGACCTCCGGCACACGTGCGTGTCCACGTGGCTCAACGCAGGCGTGTCGGAGACGCTCGTGGCTCAGTGGGCAGGGCACAGCGTGGCTGTGCTGAAGCGGATCTATGCCAAGTGCCTCGTGGGAGAGGAGGACCGGGCCAAGCGGCAGATCGAGGAGGCGCACCGGCGTTTCTGAACTTCAGCGCGTATTCAGCGCAGCCACCCGCTGAGAGCCACCACGGTCCACCGACAACCACCGAGGCGTGAAGAAGCCCCGTGTCCTGCTGTGCAGGTCACGGGGCTTCTTTCGTGTTCTTCGAGTGTGGCCAGGGACGGGGTCGAACCGCCGACCTTCCGCTTTTCAGGCGGACGCTCGTACCAACTGAGCTACCTGGCCCCCGCCACTCTCGTGGCGCGCGGTCCTGACGGGATTTGAACCCGCGGCCTCCACCTTGACAGGGTGGCGAGCACTCCTAACTGCTCCACAGGACCTTGTATCCAGTTGTCGCGGCCGCCTCAGCGGCCGCTCTCCGTGTCTCTTATTGTGCCAGACCTTCAGCACTGCTTCGACCGGAGCCGTACCCCCAACCGGATTCGAACCGGCGTTACCGCCTTGAAAGGGCGGCGTCCTAGGCCACTAGACGATGGGGGCCTCGACGACGAACGAGGTCGCCAACCGCCCGCGTCGCCTGTCGTCGGGGACGCGTCAAGCATAGGGGAGATTCACCCCCAGTGCCAAAGCGTTTCATCCGCCCCGCCCTCCAGGGCCCTTCTAGATCGTCGCCCCAGGCGAACCCGGGTCGCGGCCGGGCGTGCCGCCCGACGGCGTCGGGGCCTCGGGGGAACCGGCAGGAGGAGAGCTCGGAGCCGGGGAACTCGGGGCCGGAGACGGCGGGGCCAGCGCACGGTCGGGCTCCTCCTCGATGTGCCGTTCGATCTGGGCCGACGTCAGCCCCAGGCCGCCCAGTGTGATGTCGTCCCAGGCCTGCAGGCGCTTGGTCTCGGTGTCGATGTAGAGCACCGAGGCCTCATAGGGCTTAGGGCGGTCGACGCCGCCTTCGAGGCCGCGCAGTCCGGCGCCGCCCGTCGACCCCTGGACGAGGTAGCGGGTGCCCGCCTCGGTCAGCTCGGTCCAGCGCCGGTGGCCGTGCCCGGACAGCACCAGCGGGACCAGGCCGTCGAACGCTTCCGCCTGGGCGGGATCGTGCAGCACCGCCACGTCCATGGGCGGGTCCTCCCCTGCCGCCTGCGCGGCCTGGGCCTCGCCGATGTCCCGCAGCTCGTCGCCGTCGGGGTTGTCGGCGGTCTTGTCGGGGGTGAAGCGGGGGTCGCCGGCCCCGTAGAAGACGATGCCGCCCACCTCCTGCGCCTCTTCGTCCAGGACCACCGCGTTGGGCTGGGCCTCGACCGCGCGCTGGGTGCCCATCGAGTCGTGGTTGCCGCGCACCCACACGTAGGGGACCTCGAGGTCGGCGATCTCGCCGGCGAACGCGTCCTCGGCGGCGCTGCCCCGGTCGGTCAGGTCGCCCGAGTCCACGACGAGGTCGACCTGGAACTGGTCCTGGATCGAGGAGATGACGTTCCAGGCCGCCGGGTTGAGGTGGATGTCGGAGACGTGGAGCACCCGGACGGTGGACTCGTCCCCTTCGTAGACCGGCAGGGTGGAGGTCACCTCGTACAGCCGCGACACGTTCCCGACCAGTGAGGCGAGTTGCTCGCGGTACTGGTCGAACCGGCTCACCACGGCCTCGGCGCTGCCCACGACCTGGGGCGCGCCGGCCAGCAGGCCCGAGTAGCGCGGCTCGGCGACGGCCGAGGGGTTGAACGTCGCCGCGGCGGACCCCCCGGCGGCGACGAAGGCGGCGAGCGCGGTGGCGGCGCTCAGCCCGGCGCGGCGCCAGTCGCGGAAGACGAGCAGGCCCACGAGCGCGGCCCCCAGGGCGGCGGAGGCCGCCGACTGCGCCATGAGCCGGATCACCCCGTCCCTGACCTCGCCGCCGATGGTCCGCCCCATCCGGTCGATCGCCTCGGGGTCCTCGAACATCTCCTCCGCGGCCGCCAGGCGGATCTCGTCGATGGAGGCCTCGAAGCGCAGAGGGGAGGAATGGGTGTCGAACTCCAGGGTGCCCAGCGGGGCCACGTCCACCACGGTCTCGCCGCGCCAGCTCGGTCCGACCGACAGGCTCACGTCCGCCGGGCCGATGGGGGTGAGCACCTGCCCGCCGAGCGCGAGGCCCAGCCATCCCCCGCCCAGGCCGGCCACGACCACCGCGGCGACCCGTCCGGCCTTCAGCAGGCCCTGCCGCCTCGCGGCGAGGCGGTCCCCGACCGCCGCGAGGACCGGTCTCAAGCGAGGCAACACGGTATCCATCATGCCCATACGCCCGGCAGAGGCAACGCCCTGAGCCCGAGGCGGCCGAGACCGCGGAGGATCACGCAGAATACGGGGTGTGGTCGAACTCAGCCGCGGCCGTTTCGAGGCCCTCGTCGCCGATGCCCTGGACACCATCCCCGAAGAGCTGACCAGCCTGATCGACAACGTGGTCATCACCGTGGAGGACGAACCGCCCGAGCCCGGGCTGCTGGGGCTCTACGAGGGGGTGCCGCTGACCGAGCGCGGCGAGTTCTACTCCGGGGTGCTCCCGGACCGGATCTCCATCTACTGGCGGGAGATCTGCGCCGTGTGCGAGACGCCGGAGCAGGTGGTGGAGGAGGTGCGCATCACCGTCGTGCACGAGGTGGCCCACCACTTCGGCATCGACGACGCGCGCCTGCACGAGCTCGGGTGGGGCTGACCGCGGCGGCGGAGCGCAACGAAAGCACGACGAATTCCGGCGAACCGCTTGCGAAATCCGGCCACCATCAGGGACTGTAGGTCATCGAATAGCGACCGAGAGTGACGCAGCAGCGCACCACGAGGGAGTCGCCGGTGGGTGATCCGCGCACGGGGCGCGAGCGGTCCGACGGGCCGTCCGATTGGAAGAGCGCCTACGCCGAGGTCGTCAGAATCCCCGAGTTCCGCACCCTGTGGCTCGCCCACGCCCTGTCCATGGCGGGCGGCTACCTGCTCAGCATCTCCGTCGTCCTGCTGGTCTACCAGCAGACCTCCTCCCCGCTGGCCGCGGGCGTGACCATCGCCCTGACCTTCATCCCGCAGATCATCGCCGGGCCGCTGCTGTCCGGCCTGTCCGACCTGCTGCCGCGCCGCCGCGTGATGCTCGCGGCCGACCTGGCGCGCGCCGCCCTGGTGTTCGGCATCGGGTTGCCGGGGCTGCCGCTGTGGGCGATCTGGGCGCTGCTGTTCTGCTCCATCCTGCCGATGGTGCCCTTCGGCGCCGCACGGGCCGCCCTGATGGCCGAGGTGCTGCAGGGGGAGCGGTACGTGGCCGCCTCGGCGATCATCAACCTCACCTCGCACGTGGGCACCCTGGCCGGGCTGATCGCCGGCGGCTGGGTGGTGGCCGCGGTGGGGCCGAACGCGGCGGTGATGGTCAACGCCCTGACCTTCCTGGTCTCGGCGCTGCTCATCCGGATGGGGGTGCGGGCGCGGCCGGCGCCGGCGGCCCCCGCCGGCGGGGCGGGGCCGGTTCCGGGGCTGTGGCGGGCCACCCGGGACGGCGCGCGGCTGGTCTTCGGCGACCCGCGGCTGCGCACCCTGGCGCTGTTCGCCTGGCTCGCCGGGTTCTACATGGTCCCCTACGGGCTCGCAGGGCCCCTGGCCGACGAGGCGGGCGCGGGGTCCGGGGCGGCGGGGCTGCTCATGGCCGGGCCGTCGCTGGGGGCGCTGGCCGGCGGCTTCGTGCTGACCCGGCTGATCGGGCCGCAGACCCGGATCCGGCTGATCGGACCGCTGGCGGTGGGCGGCTCGCTGCCGCTGCTGGCCTGGTGGGCCGATCCGCCGCTGTGGCTGATGACGGCGCTCCTGGTGGTCTCCGGCGCGCTGGCCTCCTACCAGCTGGTGGCCAACGCCGCCTTCGTCCTGTGCGTGCCGGACGAGGGCCGCGGCCTGGCGTTCGGCCTCGTGGCGGCGGGGCTGCAGGCGGCCCAGGGCGTGGGGATCGCGGTCGCCAGCCTCCTGGTGGAGGTGGCCGACATGCGCACGGTCGTCACCGGCGCCGGCCTGCTCGGCGTGGCGGGGGCGCTGGCCCTGGCCGTCCCCTGGGCCCACCTGTCCAAGGAGGCGGCCACACGGATGCGCGCCCCCGAGCCCACCGCGTGACCGCCCCGGGCCCGGCCGCTCACAGGTTCGACTGCTTGCCCTGGAAGTTGCGGATGATGTGCTCCAGTACGGACGTGTCGGTTCCCTCCTCCGGCATGATGAGCCAGGCGATGATGTAGAGCAGGATCCCGCTGCCGCCGAGGAGCGTGAACACCGCGAAGGCGAGGCGGACGATGTTGGCGTCGATTCCGATGAACTGTCCAATGCCGCCGCAGACACCTGTCAGCATCCTGTGCTCGGCGCTCCGGCGGAGCCGCTTCTTCTCCCAGTCGTTGCTCATACCCCCACCCTGCCCGCCGGCGGGGCCCCGCACATCAGGTAGTCCCCTGGGCGTCCCCTGACCCCAGCCCCTGAGCCCTGACGGGGCTCTGCCCAGGAATCCTCAGCTGTGCATCCCCGTTGCCACTCCGGTAAAGTGACGCCCGGAGTAGTGCGCCCAGCTAAGGGCCACGCACTCGGGGCCCTTAGCTCAATTGGCAGAGCAGCGGACTTTTAATCCGCGGGTTCAGGGTTCGATCCCCTGGGGGCCCACCACAAACTTGCAGGTCAGCAGCTTGCGTGGTGCCGTTCAGGGGTGGTGTGAACCTCACCTTCGGCTCCCCGTTCGCTCTCCAGCTCGGACTGAGCTCGCCCCCGGCCCAGCGGACAAGCCGAACCGCGCCCATCGCCGTCCCTCACGCGTTCAGGGACCGCCCCCAGGGGGCCGTCCCTGAACGCCCACCACGCTGCGCCCCGCCCCCACAAGACGCACTACGGCCAGCCAGCCGCCTGACCAGCTCGACGGCCCTCCCCTTCCCACCTGCGCGGCCCGAGAGTCGTGGCACGACGCCCTCCGGGGGGAGAGGCTCACTGCAGAGATCCCCTCCATCAACAAGCCGACCCCGGGACCGCACGAATGAAGGCCTCTCCTCTGCGGTCACCGGGGAGGACCATCGCCGTCGTGCACATACCGGGCAGCATCTCCGACGGGTGGCCCCTTACTCCCACGAGGTCGCCCACTTTCTTTGTCAACGGACAGCCACGCGGCAGGCCATCAACGGCGCAAGCATTTCAAATGTCATTATCTTCCTAGAATGAAATGGTCATCCTATGATTCCATCAATCGACTGCCTTTCAAGGAAATTTCCGCAGAGCACACCATGGGCACCTGAACAGGCGTAACCCAATTTGGCCGAGTTGGGCCACAAGTCCCCCATGGGAAACAGCGAGCAGACCGACCCTCCAGCTATCCAGGACGGACCCCTGCGAGGCTGGGCTAAATATGAGTGCGAAGTGAATATTCCTCATATTTATCCGCCTTGACCCTCTTCCACTATTCCAGTTATCTTTCGAATACCAGATCACGCAGTTGGATTTTCCCAGGTCAGAACAATGACTCGACTGCCGGCGGGTCGGCTCGCACACCGAGCGGCCCACCGGCACGTGCTGTGGCCGCCCCACGACGCCCGTGCCCCGGTGGAGAGGCGGCCCGCCCCACCGCATTGAGAATCCCGCTTCTCTCGTTGTGTCCGCCGCCGACGAAGACGGCGGGCTCAGTTGCGCGCGCACGTCCGAACTATTGGAGATGACATGCGCCGGACCACCCCCATCGCGCTGCTCTTCACACTGCTGACCGTCGCCTCATGCGCTGAATCCAGCGGAGGCGAACTGAACTCACAGGGAATACCCGGAACCCTCCGCGTCGGAGTCATCCCGAACGAGGCGCCCGACGAACAGCGGGCGCGTTACGCCCCGCTGGCGGAATACCTCGGACAGAAACTCCAGACCGAAGTCGAACTGTTCGTGGCCAGTGACTATGCAGGGGTCATCAGCGCACTTGCCGCGGACAAGGTGGACATCGCCTATGTCGGAGGCCTCACCTACGCCCAAGCCCTCGAACAGACCGATGTCGAACCGCTCGTCTCCGAGGTCGACCAGGAGACTGGAACACAGGAGTACCTGTCGGCAATTGTCGTTCGCGACGACAGCCCGCACCAGACGACTGAGGAGATCGTCGAAGCCGGTGAGACCTTCGCCTTCGGCGATGTCGGCTCCACGTCCGGGAGCCTCTATCCGAGGATGATGCTCAACGACGCCGGGGCGAACTGCTCCGCCGAGGAGATCACCGACTGCAGTCCATTGGAGCGCGTCTCCTTCACCGGCGGACACGATGCGACCGCGCAGGCCGTGGCCAACGGTTCGGCGGGGGCCGGCGGCCTGGAACTCAGGATCCTCCACCGGCTCGAAGAGGAAGGACACATCCCCGAAGGAGAGCTCAGGGTCGTCGAGGAGCGGCCTGTCATGGGCTACCTGTGGGTGATGCGCTCCGGTCTCGGCGATGAGGCCGCCGATTCCGTCCGGGAGACATTCGAAAGCCTGGAAGACCCGGAACTGCTCGATTTGATGCAGACGAGTGAATACCGGCCCGTCGATCCCTCCGACTACGACGAGATCAAGGAGAGCGCCGAAGAGCTCGGCCTCACCAGAGCCGACCTTTGAGCACCTCTCCGTTCAACGGGGACCTCTTAGAGGAAGAATCCATGCATATCGAGTTGTCGGACATCACTGCCGCCTTCAAGGAAAGAGACGACCCCGCGCTGGACGGCGTCTCGCTGACCATCGAGCGGGGCGAACACGTGGCGCTCCTCGGGCCCTCCGGCTCGGGGAAGACGACCCTCCTGCGCTGCCTGCTGGGTGCGGTTCGGCCCCTCTCCGGAACCGCCCGCGTGGACGGCCTCGACCCGACCGAACCGCGCGACCTGAGACGGATCCGGCGCAGTTCGGGGGTGATCCGGCAAGGCAATGACCTGATCCTGGCATTGCGCGCGCAGACCAACGCGGTCCTGGGCACCGCACCGGGGTGGACCGCCGCGGACTGGGTCACCATCCTGCGGGGACGGGTGCCCGCACGCTTCCGGGATCAGGTGTCCCGCCTGGCGGAGCGCCAGGGGATCCTTCCGTTCCTCAAGTCCCGAGCGGAGCACCTCTCGGGAGGCCAGCGCCAGCGGGTCGCTCTCGTGCGGGCCGTCCTCCCCCAGCCTCGGCTCCTGCTGGCTGACGAGCCTACGTCCGGGCTGGACCCGGTGACGGCCCGGGCCGCTGTTCAAGCCCTGCGGGAAGCCACAGGAGTGACCGTCGTCGTCTCGACTCACGACCTGGCGATCGCCCGCCGCTTCCCCCGCATCGTCGCCCTGCGCCAGGGGCGGATCTGCTTCGATGGCGACCATCTCTCCGAGGCCGACGCCGACGCCATTTACGACGAGCGGGTGGTGTCGGCATGAATTCCCCGAGCGGTGGCGCGGCACCGGGCCCCGCCGTCTCCGAAACACCCCCCGACTCAGCGAGCGCACCCCCCGCAATCCCGCATGAGCGCCGGTCCCGCACTCTCTGGCTGGTCCTAGCGGTCGCGACGGCCGCGATCGTCTGGTCTATGAACGGCACCGGCGTCAGCGTCGCCAGCCTGGTGAGCGGCTGGGAGGGCGCCCAGGAGATCCTGACCGGCCTCTTCCCGCCCGAGGTGGACCGTCCGCTACTGGCCTCGGTGGCACAGGCGGCCGTGGAGACATTGCAGATCTCGATCGCGGCGCTGTTCTTCGGCACCATCATGGGCCTGGTCCTCGCCGTCCTCATGGCGGGCAACGTGGGTTTCCCCGCCTGGCTGGCATCGGCCGCGAGCTTCGTCGCCATGGTCTTCCGGTCGGTTCCCGAGCTGCTGTGGGCACTGGTCTTCGTCGCCATGGTGGGGCTGGGCCCGACCGCCGGGGTCTATGCGATCTCCCTGCACGCCGCGGGTCTGCTGGCCAAGCTCGTCTCCGAGCAGCTGGAGGCCGTGGACCCCGCGCCTGTCGAGGCCATGGAGATGACCGGGGCATCGAAGGTGGCCGTCGGCCTGCTCTCCATCATCCCGCAAGCCCGGAACAACATCGCCTCGCTCATTCTCTACCAGTGGGAATGCAATATCCGCACGTCGGCGATCGTCGGATTCGTCGGCGCGGGCGGGATCGGCCAGGCGCTCGTGGTCGCGATGCAGCTGTTCCGGTACCAGGAGCTGGCCACTCTGATCCTGGCGCTCCTTGTGCTCGTCATCGTCGTCGATCAGATTTCGCGCTTCTTCAGGCGGCGCATGGGATCGGCGACCCGGTGAAGAGCGCCCCCTCTGAAGGAATACCCCTCCGGAAATGCAAGGGAAGTGTTCATGAAGTTCCTCTACGTCCTGCACGACCCGCCCTATGGGACCGAACGCGTCTACAACGCCCTTCGTTGGGCCAACGAGATCGTGAAGGACAAGGACCACGAGGCCAAGGTCTTCCTCTTCGGCGACTCCGTGATCGCGGCGGTCGCCGGCCAGAAGACTCCGGACGGCTTCTACAACACGGCCCGCCAGTGCGAGAGCTTTACCCGCAAAGGCGGGGAGATCGGCTGCTGCGGAACATGCATGGACGCCAGAGGCATGGACGACGAGGGGCTCGTCAGTGGTGCGCACCGCTCCTCCATGAAGGAGCTCACCGAGTGGACCCTGTGGGCCGACAAGGTCATCAACGTCTGATCTGACCTCTTTCGACGATGCGGGTGCACGCTGGGGCCACAGCTCTTGCGTGCACCCGCCCACCCGCGACTGCTAAGGAGCGGCATGGCCCGGTTCGGCATGCTGATCGACCTGAACACCTGCATCGGCTGCCACGCGTGTTCAGTCGCCTGCAAGAACGAGTTCGACGTCCCCCTCGGCGTCTTCAGGGACTCGGTCAAGTTCGTGGAGGAAGGGGAGTACCCCCAGGCGCGGAAACACTTCATCCCTGTCCTGTGCAACCAGTGCGAGGACGCGCCCTGCCTCACCGCCTGCCCGACGGAGGCGATCGACCGCCTGCCCAACGGCGAGGTGGTGATCAATGAGGGCGACTGCAACCTGAACAGGTACTGCATGTCGGCCTGCCCGTACGGGGCGATCTTCGAGAACCCCGAGACCGGGACCGCCGACAAGTGCACCTTCTGCGAGCACAGGACGTCGGTCGGCCAGGAGCCGGCCTGCGTCGAGGCCTGCCCCACGGGTTGCCGGATCTTCGGCGACCTGGAGGACCCCGAGAGCACGATCGCCACCCGACTCCGGGAGAACTCCGCCGACGTGTGGAAGCCGGAGGAGGGCACCACCCCCAAGGTCTTCTACATCGACCCGCGCAGAGCCCTCCCGTTGATCGCGGTCAACGGGGTCCAGCAGGACACGGAGAGCGACCTTGATGGCGAGTAGCAACGCCGCCATTGGGGCCTCCCCGCTTCTGGCGGCGCCTATGGAGCCGGAGCCGTGGGGCGTGATTCTGGCCGTGTACTTTTCGGCGGTGGGGCTTCCGAGCGGTATCGCCCTGGCGGGTCTGTGGTACGGGGCGCTCGCACCTGAGGACCGCCTGCGCACCGAGTGGCGAACAGCCTGGGCGGGCCTGGCGATGCTGGTGCTGGCAGGGGCCGCGCTGACGATCGACCTCGGTCGGCCCGAGCGGTTCTTCCTGATGATCACGCGTTTCGAGAACTGGAGCTCGCCCATCTCCCTCGGGGCCAAGCTCCTGGCTCTCAAGGGGCTCCTGCTGGTCATGGTGCTCTATTTTCAGTGGCGCCGGGCCGGTTCCTTCCGAGCAGCGTCCCGTGGTCGAGGGATCGCGGCGCTCGACCGCACGGCAGAGCGCGTGGATCAGGCCCTTCGATGGGCCGTCATGGTGGTCAGCGTCGCGTTGGCCCTGTACCCGGCCGCCGTCCTGTCCTGGACCTGGGTCTCCCCTCTGGGGGCGGCTCCCGGCGCCCTGCTGATCTTCCTGTCGACCTCCCTGCTGATGGGGGTCGCAGCGTTCGAGCTCCTCAACCGGGACACCGCGGTGCGCGACGGACCGCACATCGGCCTGGTCCGCTCGGCTCCCCTGGTCCTGCTCGTCGTCTACGCCGTGGCCCTGCTGTTCACCGTGCTCGCAGCCCGGGAGTCCAGCGCCTCACCGGCTGTGGACGACGCGCTGTCCGGGGCGTGGGCCCCGCTGTCCTACTACGGCGTCCTGGGTGCGGGGATAGCGGCACCGATGCTCCTCTTGGCCTCGGCCCCCCGCAGCAGGTGGGCCCGCGCCACATCCGCGCTGCTGATCATCGCAGGCGCTGGACTCGCCCGATTCACCGTCTTCGCCGTCTGAGAGGAGGGCGAGCATGCCCGAAACCAAGCCCGAAGTCCAGGGAACCGAAACCGCGCGGCAGGGCATCAGCCGCAGGGACCTCCTACGTTTGGGGGCCCTCGTCGGGGCAGCCGGTGCTGGGCTGGGGGGAATCGAATTCGCGCACCGCAGCCTCACCCCCATCCGCGATGATGCTCTCCCCCTGGTCGCCGATCAGATCCCCTCCATGTGCCAGATGTGCACGACCGCCTGCGGCATCATCGGCCACGTCAAGGACGGGCGCCTGCTCAAGGTCACCGGCAACCCCGAGGACCCCAACAGCCAGGGAGCGGTCTGCGGCAAGGGCGTGGCCGGCCCCTCGGTCCTCTACGACTCGCACCGCCAGCTCTACCCGCTCAGACGCGTGGGGAAGAGAGGGGAAGGACGCTGGAAGCGCATCTCCTGGGAGGAGGCCTACGAGGAGATCGCCTCGCACCTGAGGGCCATCAGGGAGAAGGGGAAACCCGAGGAGTTCGCCTTCCAGCAGGGCCGCAACCGCTCCAAGGACATCACCGGGCGCTTCCTGAACGCTTTCGGCACCCCGAGCTACTTCAACCACCGGGCGCTGTGCTCCAACAACCGGCGGGCCGCCATCGCCACCACCATCGGCGAGTCGGACTGGGACCTCGGCGACTTCGAGAACAGCCGCTTCATCCTCAACTTCGGCTCCAACTGGGCCGAGGCCCACCAGGGACACATCCCCGTGGCCATCAGGATGATGCGGGGCCGCCAGAAGGGCGCGAAGATCGTCACCTTCGAGACCCGGCTCTCTAACACCGCCGCGCTCTCGGACGAGTGGTTCTGCGTCAAGCCCGGCACCGACGGGATCATCGCCCTTGCAATGGCCAATGTCATCTGCCAGGAGCGCCTGTGGGACAAGGAGTGGTTCGACACTTGGGCCAACATCTCCGCCGATGAGTACGCCGACCACCTTCGGGAGTACACCCCCGAGCGCGCAGCCGAGGAGAGCGGGGTCCCGGCCGAGGACATCGCCCGCATCGCCCGCGAGTTCGCCGACGCAGCCCCGCGCAGCACCACGATCTGCAACCGCGGCTCGCAGGCCCACAGGAACGGCTACTACAACGACCGCGCCATCACCGCCCTGAACGCTCTCGTCGGCAGCATGGGCAAGGAGGGCGGATGGTGCTGGCATCCCATCTCCTCCTGGGACAAGGAGGCGATCCCCGAACCCGAGCCCGTACCCGAAAAGCCCTCGGCGCGCAGCATCATCGCCGAAGCCAAGGAATGGCCCCTGGCCAATGCCTTCCCCGGCAAGCAGATGAAGGTCGCCGAGGTCATCTACCTGTGGATCAAGGAGGGGCGGCAGAAGGTCTCCGCCCTGATGACCTACAACGCCGACACCGCTTGGGCCTGGCCCGAAGCTCAACTCGTCCGAAGCGTGCTGGAGGACGAGGACCTCATCCCCTTCCACGTGTGCATCGACGTCATGTACTCCGAGACCGCCCACTTGGCGGACATCGTTCTGCCATGGACGACGTACCTGGAGCGCTGGGACATCGACTCCCGACCGGCGCAGGGGCTCGTCGACTACGTCGGTCTGCGACAGCCGGTGGTCCCGCCCCGGGGCGAGTCGAAGGACGTCCGCGAGATCCTCCCCGAGCTCGCAAGACGGATCGGCGGGGGGATGGAGGAGTACTTCCCCTGGAAGACGACCGAGGAATACCTGGAAGAGTACTTCGCCCCCGTCCCCGGCGGGTTCGACCACATGAAGAAGAACGGGATATGGATCGATCCCGAGAAGGAGCCCTGGTATGAGCCGTACGAAAAAGAGCTCGACGAGGCGGAGCTGGAAGGGGCCGAGGAGGACTCCGAAACCGGGGTGATCTATCGGCAGGACGAGGACGGGGAGAAGACCGCCGTCGGCATCCGCATCGACGGCGTCGCCAAGCGCGGTTTCCTCACCCCCTCCCGCAAAGTGGAGATCCGCAGCGACTTCGCCGTCGACGAGGGGAAGAAAGCCGGCCGCGACGTGGCCGCGCTGCCCATCTACGAGCCCGTCCCCAGCCACCAGCGGGAGTTCACCGATGGGCACCTGATCATGACCAGCTACAAGATCAACGTGCACAACGCACACCGCACCATGCAGTCCAAGTGGCTCCAGGAGATCTCCCACACCAACCCCGCCCTCCTCAACACCGCCACCGCCAAGGAACTGGGCATCGAGGACGGCGACTGGATCGAAGTCACCAGCTTCCGCCCCGACGACGAACACGTCCCGATGGGGGACGGCTCCGAGTTCAACTCGCTGCGCACCCGGGTCCGCCTGACCGAGGGGGTGCACCCGCTGGTGATCGCCATCTCCCACAACGCCGGGCGCAGCGTGGGCGGACCGTTCGCGACCAACGGCAAGGACGAGTCCACCAATCCCGGGCAGGACGTCCCGGACGACCCCGACCTGTCCCGACTGTGGTGGAAGAAGGCTCTGAGCGTGCCCCAGAACGACCTCATCCCCATCTACCCGGACCCGGTGAGCGGCGGCCAGTCCTTCAACGACACCGTGGTGAAGGTGGTGAAGCTGTGACCACCACCCGCGAGCACCGGCCGGAGGCCCGAGAGCTGCAGGCGGCGGTCTCCGTCCTGCACCTGGCCTCCCGACTGTTCGCCCGCGAGGTCGACGACCGGGCGCACCGGCGGCTCCTCTCCGTCGCCTCTCCTCCCCTGCTGCCCTCCGAGGACGCGGTACCACAGGAGGCCCTTCTCGATGAGCTGGCCGCGGAGTTCTGCCGCCTGTTCATCGGCCCGGACCCGGCCTGCCCGCCCTACGCCTCGGTGCACCTGGGCCGAGTCAAGTCCGGAGGCCGCTCAGCGCAGGCCATGGAGGACTTCTTGAACCACCGGGGCCTGAGCGCCGACATCTCGCCGGGCGACGCCATCGTCGACGCCGACCACATCTCCATCCAACTGGCGCTTCTCGGGCACCTGCTCCAGGAGCAGCACGAGGGGACCGCCTCCGGACTCATGACCGCCCGGGAGGCGGGCGCCGCCACGCGGGAGCTGCTGGACGCGCACATCATGCCCTGGGTCCCCGACTACCTGGACCTGCTCGAACATGAGGCACGCCTGCTTCCCTACTCGGCGCTGCCGTCCCTGTGCACGGCATGCCTGCAGACCGTTCAGGCGTACACGAACTCGACTCCGGCAGGAGGAGAACCGTGATCGAGACCTTGAGGACGGCCTACCGCCGGGACCCGGCGCTGCGGGGAGTCCGCGCGGCCGAGATCGTCTTGTACCCCGGACTCTGGGCGGTCTGGACCCACCGCATCGCCCACATGCTCGACCGCACCGGGCTCCCCTTCGTTCCCCGGCTCATCTCCCAGACGAGCCGTTGGCTCACCGGTATCGAGATCCACCCAGGAGCCGTGATCGGGCGCCGCTGCTTCATCGACCACGGCATGGGCGTGGTCATCGGTGAGACCGCCGAGGTCGGCGACGACGTGATGATCTACCACGGCGTAACGCTCGGCAGCAAAGGGTGGTGGACCTCAGGGAAGGGCGACAAGCGCCATCCGACCGTCGGAGACCGGGTGGTCCTGGGTGCCGGGGCGAGCGTTCTCGGCCCGGTCTCCATCGGTGAGGACGCCGTCGTCGGCTCCGGCTCAGTGGTCCTGCGCGACGTCCCCAGCGGATCGTCGGTCCACCCACCCCAGGCCGCCGTCCTGCCCCCGCTCATCGCACAGAACGGCTCCACGACCGAACGCCCCATCGACTACTTCATCTGAGAGATCAGACGACAGCACAGCAAGGGAGAACGATGTCCCGCATCCATTCCTCGGTCACCGAGCTGGTGGGGCGTACGCCCCTGGTCGAGCTCTCCCGGTTCGGCGCCGACCTGCCGGCCAGGATCGTGGGCAAGCTCGAATCGGCCAACCCCGGAGGGAGCGTCAAGGACCGCATCGCGCTGGCGATGATCGAGGACGCGGAGTCGCGCGGTGTCCTCGAACCCGGCCACCAACTCATCGAGCCCACCAGTGGCAACACCGGGATCGGACTCGCCATGGTGGCCGCCGCCAAGGGCTACCACATCACCTTCACCATGCCCGAGAGCATGAGCGTGGAGCGGCGGACCCTCTTCAAGGCCTACGGCGCCGACCTCGTCCTGACCCCTGCCGCCGACGGCATGCCCGGGGCGATCGAGAAGGCCCGCGAACTCGCCGAACGCCACGGGTGGTTCTGGCCCCGCCAGTTCAGCAACCCCGCCAACCCCGAGGTCCATCGCCACACCACCGCCCTGGAGATCTGGAACGACACCGGCGGTGAGATCGACGTCTTCGTCTCCGGGATCGGCACCGGCGGGACCATCACCGGTGTCGGCGAGGTCCTGAAGGAGAAGAATCCCGACCTGACCGTCATCGCGGTGGAGCCGGTGGACTCGCCCGTCCTCTCCGGTGGCGACCCCGGCCCCCACGGCATCCAGGGCATCGGGGCGGGCTTCGTTCCCGAGGTCCTGCAGACCGAGATCTACGACAGGGTCCAGGCCGTGTCGCTAGAGGCCGCCTTCGAATGCTCCCGACGCCTGGCCCGCTCCGAGGGCATTCTGTCGGGGATCTCAGCGGGCGCGGCCTTGCACGCCGCAACGCTCGCCGCCCAGCGTGAGGAGAACAAGGGCGCCACCGTGGTGGCGATCCTCCCCGATACCGGGGAGCGCTACCTGAGCACGCCGCTTTTCGGCGAAGCTTGACCGGCAGGGGGGGGCACGGCGGGCACGTCCGAGCCCCTCGTGCCGCGCCGCCTCACAACGGCCATCACCTGTGTCCCGCGGAGAAATCTCATTGCCCCGCCCCGAAGACGTCCTGGTAGACGCCGGAGACCGCTCGTGTGTGCAGCTCCTGCTCGAACTGCGCAAGCGAATGCAAGGACTCGCGCCGGGAACCCGCGTGCGCATTCGGGCCTCCGACCCTGCCGCCCCGCTCGACCTGCCCGCGTGGTGCCACCTGACCGGACACGAATACCTGGGGGAGACAGACGGCGACGGCACCCCCTGCTACGTCCTCCGTGTCGCCGCTGCGCCCCGCCCCACCGACGACGTCTCTCCCTGGAAGCCGGCACCGTGATCTCGCCTGTCGGCGGGGGCCTTGCACTGGGTCACCCGCCACAGGCGGCGCGGGAGGTCGCCCTCCTCGAAAGGGTGGACCTCCGACAGGTCCCACCCCCGGGCCAGCTCGTCGACCAGGAGGCGGTCGAAGAAGTGCACCGCGAACCCGCCGTGCTCGTAGATGTCGTCGCCGTGGGAGACGCCCTGACCGTAGTGGGCGTCGCCGGTGTGGCGCACCGAGTAGACGAACGCGCCGCCCGGCCGCAGGACGCGGGCGACCTCACCGGCGAGCGCGCGGATGCGGTCGGTGCTCAGCGCCATGCACAGCAGCCTGTGCGCCGTCACCGCGTCCACCGACGCGTCATCGAAGGGGAGCGGTTCGCGTGCGTCGTGCAGGACCGTGCGCACCGAGCCGGACAGGCCTCGCTCGGCGGCCGCGGCGTCGAGCTGCTCAAGGCCGGAGGGGCTGAAGTCGGTCGCCGTCACGTCGAGGCCCTGGCCGCCGAGCCACAGCGCGTCGCGCCCATGGCCCGCGCCCAGCTCCAGCACTCTGCCGCCGCCCCGCTCGGCGAGCACGGCGGCAGCGTGGAGGGCGACCGGAGAGGGCCGGTCGCCGTACATCCGCGGGTGCTGGCTCCAGTGCTCCCTCTCCTCGTGCGCGACGTCCATCGGAGCCCCTCTCGACGGCTTCCTGGGCGAACGCGGGCCCATGGCGTCCACCCCCTCCCGTAGCCTATTCTTCCAAAGAACCTTGGATTAACGGAGCGGAGCCATGGACAAGGCCGATCTCTACGACACCATCGCCCAGACCGGCAAGGCGCTGTCCAGCGGCAAGCGCCTGGAACTGCTCGAACTTCTGGCCCAGGGCGAACGCCCCGTGCAGGAGCTGGCCGGCCTCTCGGCGCTCAAACTCACCACGGCCTCGGCCCACCTCCAGGTACTGCGCCGCGCCGGACTGGTGGCCACACGCAACGAGGGGACCAAGGTCTTCTACCGCCTCTCCGGCGACGACGTGGCCCCCCTGCTGTCGATGCTGTGCGCGGTCGCCGACCGGCACCGGGCCGAGGTGGAGGCGGTGCGCCGCACCTACCTCGGCGGCGACGGGGTGCGCCAGGTGGGCCGCGAGGAACTCCTCGCCGCCGTCTCCGACGGCAGCGCCGTCGTCCTGGACGTGCGCCCGGCCGAGGAGTACGCCTCCGGCCACATCCCCGGCGCGGTGTCCATCCCCCTGCAAGAGCTCCCCGAGCGCCTCGCCGAGATACCCGAGGACGCCGAGGTCGTCGCCTACTGCCGGGGGAAGTACTGCGTGCTGTCCTACGAGGCGGTGCACATGCTCAACGAGCACGGGCGCCGTGCAGCGGTGCTGGACGAGGGCGTCCTCGAATGGCGCTCGGAGGGCCTGAACCTTTCCGCCTGACAACACGCCCCTTCTCACCTCTTGTGAAAGGCCCCCCGTGACCACCACACCGACCGCCCTGCATCCGGCCCAGAAGCGCATCCTGACCGTCCTGGTCGCCGCCCAAGTGCTCAGCGGCGCCGGACTCGCCGCCGGCATCACCGTCGGCGCCCTGCTCGCCCAGGAGATGCTCGGCAGCACGGGCCTGGCCGGCCTGCCGAGCGCACTGTTCACCATCGGCTCGGCCGCCGCCGCCGTCACCGTCGGCCGCCTCTCCCAGAGCTCGGGCCGCAGAGCCGGCCTGGCCACCGGATACGCCGCCGGCGCGGCGGGGGCACTGGGCGTCGTGGCCGCCGCGGCGACCGACAGCGTCCTGCTGCTGTTCGTGTCGCTGTTCGTCTACGGCGCCGGGACCGCCACCAACCTCCAGGCCCGCTACGCGGGGGCCGACCTGGCGGCGCCCCACCGGCGCGGCCGGTCGGTCAGCACCGTCCTGGTCGCCACCACGCTGGGCGCGGTCGTGGGCCCCAACCTGGTCGAGCCGACCGGGTGGCTGGCCGAAGCCTGGGGGATCACTCCGCTGGCCGGACCGTTCGCCCTGGCCGCGCTCGCCTACGGTGCCGCCGCGGTGGTGCTGTGGGTGATGCTGCGCCCCGACCCGCTCACCACCGCCAAGGCCCTGGCCGAGGACGAGGCGGAATCGGGCGACCAGGACCGGTCGGGGGAGCCGGAGGTGAGCGGCTACACCCTCCACCTGGTGCTGGGGGCGGGGGTCATGGTCATCACGCAGATGGTGATGGTCGCGATCATGACCATGACCCCGGTCCACATGCAGCACAACGGCCACAGCGTCGGCGCCGCGGGCCTGGTCATCGCCGTGCACATCGGTTCGATGTACCTGCCCTCGCCGTTGAGCGGCATCCTGGTGGATCGCTTCGGCCGCCTTCCGCTGGCCACCGCCTCGGGCGTCACCCTTCTTGCGGCGGGCCTGCTGGCCGCGTTCGCGCCGCCCCAGTCGGTGCCGCTGCTGGCCGTGGCCCTGGGGTTGCTGGGCCTGGGCTGGAACTTCGGCCTGGTCGCGGGTACGGCGATCATCACCGACACCGTTCCGCTGGCCACCCGCGCCAAGACCCAGGGCACGGTCGACGTGGCCATCGCCGTATCCGGCGCCGGAGGCGGCATGGCCTCGGGCATGGTCGTCGCAGTAGGCAGCTACGGCCTGCTCTCGGTCGCCGGGGGTGTGATCGCCCTGGCCATCGTTCCCGCCATCTTCTTCGCCACCCGCCAGCAGAAAGCCGTCCCCGTGAGCTCCTGAGACAGACGCTCGTAGCGCGTCCCCGCGCGAACGCACAAGGCACTGTGCCGTCCGAACGGCCGGGGCCCCGCCCGGGTGTCTCACCACGGCGCGGACGGGGCCACACTCCGGCTCAGTTCCGCACGGCGGCTCCGTCCAGCGGGATCATCGCTGCCGTTGCCTCCGCGGCCTCCCGCGCGACCTCCGGGAGCACGGTCTGGTAGGTGTCCTGGGTGAAGAAAGTGGTCGCATGCCCGAGCTCGGCCGAGACCACCTTCACATCAACCCCCGCCGCCAGACTCAACGACGCCGCCCCGTGACGCAGGCCGTGCAGCCCGATCGGCGGCAGGCCCGCCTCGGCGGCGATGCGGTGGAACAGGTCGGTCACCCACGCCGGATGCAAACCCGCACCATCTGCGTGGGTGAACACCCGCCCGCCGTCGGCCCACTCTTCCCCCGCTTTGAGGCGCTCCTCGGATTGGCGGCGCCGCCAGTCCTTCAGCACCTTCGCCGTCTTGGCGTCGAGGGTGATGGTGCGCTTGCCGGCCTCGCTCTTGGGGGTGGAGGTGACGGTCTCCCACCCGAGCTGGACGACCTGGGTGCGGATGTCGATCTGCCCGTCGGCCAACCGCACATGCTCCCACTCCAGTCCGACGGCTTCGCCGCGGCGCGGCCCCTTGTGCGCGATCAGGTGGAACAGGGGGTAGAGCCGGTCCCTGCGGGCACGTAGCAGGAAGGCGGCGGTCTGCTCGGGGGTCCACACCATCACCGGCGAGGGAACCTTCCCCGTGGCGCGGTAGTGCTTGATGCGGTCTGCGGTCCACGCCATCGGCCGCACCCGCGGCGCCGACTCCAGGGCCACGTGCGAGGCCGCGTTGATCTGCACGGGAAGGTCGGGGCGGGCGATCGCCGCGTTCAGGGCCGAACGCAGCGTGGCGCGGATGCGCTGCTTGGTCGCCGCCGAGACGATGCGCCGCCCCCGCACCGACGCTTGAAGCTTGGGGTCTTCGGATTCTTTGCAGGCGCGGATGTGCTCGTTGTGCTCGGCGACGGCGTCGAACATCGCCTGCACGTGCCCGACCTGGAGGCGGTCCAGGCGCACCCACCCGATATTGGGGGCGATGTGGTTGTCGATGTGCCCCTGGTAGGAGCGGCGCGTACCCGGCGCGAGCTTCTTCTTTCCCTCCAGCCACTCGCCCAGCCACGCGGCCAGGGTCGGGATCTCCTCGCGCACCCCGGCCCCGGCGCCGATGTGCTTGCGGGCCTCGGCCTCGCTGGGAAGGCCGCGCCGATTCCTGATTGCCTTCTGGATCAGGTCGGCGATGCGCACCGCCGCCTGCTCGTCGCCGTCGGCCAGATCGAGCAGGGCTTTGACGCGGTCGAGCTCGTCCAGCGCGTCAGTCTGGGAGTTGAGTCCGGTGCGGCGGGCCTGCCTGCGTCCCCCGTCGCTGGTGCGGGGAAGCTCGATCTGGAAGGCCCAGCTGCCGTGCGCGGAGTTCCAGGACCCGCTGGGCCGCTTGAGCCTGGGGCATTTGGCGCCGAGCAGCTTCCCGGACCGCTCGTCGCGGCAGGTACACCGCTTGAAGGTGGTGCCTTCGGTGTTGGCCATCAGCTCTCCGAGTCGACGTCTCTCCATCCAGCACCCCACGCGCCCCACGGCCACCTGGGGGCAGGAAACCCCTTGGTGGCCGGGGTTGTGCGGGGGCTGGTGCCCGCCGGGGTGGCGGGCCAGGGGTCAGCTGCGCTCTTCTCTGCACCAGGTCGCAAGCGGATCAGGCGAGGTATCCAGCGGACCGGCCGAAGAACCTCGCCCGCCCCCGCCGCTCGGCGAGGACCTCGGCGCACGGGGGCTGCTGGGCGCGATCGGGGACACGGTGCCGATACGAGGCGGCCCCGGGAGGGCGGGCCAGCCCGGCCCCGGTGACGGGCAGGAGGGCAGCCACGGCCCCCCACCCCGCCGGTCACGACCACCCGCCCACCAGCGCCCCACAGCGGCCTCACCGGCACGGCGGGCCTCGTAGGCTCGCCCCGGGGCGCCGGGGCGGTGTCGTCGCCGCTGTCGGCCCCACGCGCGGCCCCAGCGCCAGGGACCGATCCATCCCAGGCCGGACTGCAGGCAGCCTCATCTTCACCCGCCTCCCCAGCGCCGCCCGGCTGGGGTTCGAGGTCAACGAGAGCTCGGCGCTACCAATGGACCGGGCTCCAGGACGTGACCTCCGGCCTTCGCCTGCACGGCATCGCGTCGCCCCCGCTGCGTTCCTGTTCCTGCTCGCCCTCACACCCGCCTATAGAGCCACTCCGGACCCCGGTGTTGGACACGCGCGCACCCTTCGGCCCCCGCGAGGAGGCACAGGCGGCCCCCTTGTCGGGGCCGTCCCCTTGGGGCGCACGGGGTACCCCGTTTCTTCTCCGCCCACCATTGACAGCATTTCCAATGAACGCACCCGCATGGTCCACGTCGAATGGAACAGTTTGTCAGCCCCGACGGGAAGCCAAGCCGTGGAATTTTTTCGGCGGACCTCCACGGGACTAGATCCGCGCACGCACACTTAGAGCCCCGCACGATTAGAAACTTCCGAACTTCCCAGGGAGCGCCACACGCGGGAGATCATCGACACCCAAAAGGCCGCGCCGACATTGATAATGGATATGATCCATCCGCCAATAGAAGAGTTATTGGAGGAAGGGTAGGTACGGGTAGCTGAGAGACAGGCGGGCTGCACTGGAACCACAGGCGCCCGGGGTAGCGAGCGGACCTCGGCCGCTGCGGCGGCCCGCCCACGATGGAGGGACTACACCTACGTTGTAGGAGTCAGGGCTCCCGACTAATGTCCCTGAATACGGTCTGACCTGCTGTGATGTCGCCCGACTGGGGCTTGGGGTTTAATCCCAAGCCAAAGCCCAAGGGAAAGCCCAAGCCGAACCCACGTCGTACCCAACCCAAGGCCCAAGGGGGCCTTCAGGCCGCATCAGCGGCCCGCCCACAGAGGAGGAACCTACGGTCGCGCTTACCAAACGGTCGAGGTCGGCTGTTCCCTGTAGGGGCGGAAGTCCGCCACTGGTGCGGTATCGATCCGCCAGGTTCCAGGAGAACCCTCTGCAAGGCTCGTGAACAGACTCTGTCGCTCTTCTTCTTGAGCGAGGCCGGTAAGCGCGTCCGCGGCTTGTTAGCAGCGACGATGGCGCTCGACCGTCACCCAGGGCTCACTTCGCGAGCTGGTTTTTCGTCGAGCCCGAGCCCTATCGGTCGCGGTTCAACAGCGTTCGGGCGTGGCCGTGAAGCAGCGGAGCGAGTTCCGGATCGTCGCCACGCTCAATGCGCAGCAGAAGACGAGCGATAACGTAGAGCTGCGCGCGCACGCCGTCGGGGGTGTCGAGCTGGTCGGCGAAGACCTCCCGCACCCTTCCAGCGGTCCCCGGCTGCAACAGGCTGTGGCACAACAGGGTCGCGCCGTCGAGTCCGGCCGGCGCCCGCCCCCAGCCTTCCCAATCGAGGATGCCCAGCTCGGGCCCGAGCACGTTGTTCCAATGCAGGTCCGCGTGAACGGTGCGCCATACCTGAACCGTCGGGTCGATGGCGTCACCGAAGAACACCAGCAACCGGCGCGAGATGTCTTCCTGGGCGACCGCGATCCGCTCCGTCGGGGTCCGCCCGACCCGGTCGAGTGCGCCCCGTAGGTCTGCCCACCAGGCGTCGGAGAGCCGCGGGTCGTCGCGCAGTTCGGCGGTCGGCGAACACACGCGCCCGGGAAGGCGGGGCATCAGCTCGGCGCGCACGCGCTCGGGCGCCTCATCCCATTCGGTGACCTCGACGACCTCGGGCTTGGGAACGCCCGTGATCGACGACGAATCGGCGTTGCCGGTCCAGAACTCGCCATGTGCCCAGCTCATGTGCTCGGTCGTCACGCGAACCCACATGTCCCCGCGGCGCCCTGTGGCGGGCGCGCCGATGCTGCGGTCGCGCCACCCGAACACCGCGTCGCCGGCCAAGGTCGCCCCGAAGCCCTCGGCCGCTCGGGCGAGCAGGTCGCGCATGCGGGCGCGGTGGCGCTGGTCGGCGAGTGTCTGGGCGGTGGTCATGAGTCGATGATGTGGCGAAGGTACTTGCCGGGGCCGGACAGGTAGCGGCGCCAGTGGTCGACCATCTCCAGTTCATCCCACTTGGTCCGGCGCGCGCCGTGGTCGCCGACTTCGATGATGTCGGCGCCGGGGGTCCCCGACAGGATCGGGCTGTGCGTGGCGCAGATGATCTGTGAGCCGGACTCGGCGAGCTCGTGCATGAGTCCGACCAGGCGAAGGCAGGACATGAAGCTAAGCGCCGCTTCGGGTTCGTCCATCAGGTACAGGCCGGGCTTGTCGAACATGGCGTTCAGGATGATCAGGAACCCTTCGCCGTGGCTGTGCTCGGACAGGTTCTCGTCCCAGTAGCCGTGCATGCCCGAGACGGCTTCGGCGAACCCGAACGTCGTTTCGGCGCGCAGGAAGTAGCCGGTGCGGGAGCGGCGCCCGGAGCTCATCTGCCGGGCGCCGCGTTGGGTCAGGTCCAGGCGCAACCGCTCGCCCAGCGGCGTCTTGGGGCGGTTGTTGGCGTACTTGCGTCCGGCGCGACCGCCGCGCGCGTCCAGTCCGTAGGCTTCGGCGATCCCTTCGACCAGGGTCGACTTGCCCGAGCCGTTCTCGCCGACCAGGAACGTAACCGGCGCGTGGAACTCCAGTGGTTCGGAGAGCAGTCGGCCGACGGCCGGCACCGTGTACGGCCAGTCGTTCGGGTCCGGGGGGTCGAGTCCTTCGGGGAGGTCGATGCCTTGGACGAACACGCTGTTCCTCTACCGGTAGTTCGGTGCGCAGTTGCCCGCGGGGGTGCAGTCCCCCTTGGGCTGACACGCCGGGCTGCACGAGGGTCCGCACTGCGGGTCGCACATCTTCGGCACGCACGTAGACGCTTCGGTGAACTCCGCTTGGAGCTCACCCACCACGGTAGCCATTCGGTCGCTGTTCAGGATGGTGCTCAACGACTGCTCTCGCACGTTGCCGACCGGAAGCCAGCGGGTGAAGACGCACGGCCACACCGTGCCGTCCGGAGCGACGGCGAGATTGCCGTGCGCGCACCGCCCGCACAGTACCGAGGTGTCGGGCTCGGCGTCGGTCCGGGCGCCGCGGCCGACGCCGCGAAGGTCGTCGTAGCGGACTTCGTCGAGGCCCAGGTCGACGAGCATGCGGCTCGCCTGGTCGCTTCGCTGGGACTCCAGAACACCGATGACACCGGCGCGCAAGGGGATGTCGCGCCGCTTGGCCTCGGTGATGTTGGCGAGCGTGCGCGCGTGGGTGGGGCGCTGGGTGATCTTCGCGTGCTCGTCGGGGTCGTCGGAGTACCACGACGTCGCCAACCGCACGCCGGGGCGCTCGAAGACCTCCCACAGTTCCGCGGGGACGTGCACGAGGTTGGTGAAGACCTCGACTTCGAGACGCCGGTCGAGCACGTGCTCGATCAGCTCGCCGAGATCGGGGGGAAGCACCGGTTCGCCACCGATGAACTGAACCATCCCGGCGCCGGCCTCGGCGACGTCGTCGATGACGCGTCGCCAGTCCTGGGCGGTCATGGTGCCGTGGGTGCCGTCGGGGCCGCTGTCGGCGTAGCAATGGGTACACGCCAACTGGCACTTGCCGGTGATCTCCAACCAGACGAAGCGCAGGGGCGGAACGTGGTTGGTGGGCGTGGTCTTCTCAAGGGGGGCGTCACGACAGTCCTTTCCGAAGCGGTCGTGCGGGTTACTGGTTCCCCCACGCCCAGGACGGAACAACGGGCACGCGAGGGGTCTATGTCGGCCCCGGAAGGAAGGGGCGTTTCCAGCGTCAGTGAGCCTTGGGAAGCGGGGACCCGAGGTCGGTCACCGGAGTATCCGCACGCAGTACCCGGACCGGCGCCGTTCGGGCGTAGGCGGCGACGGCCAGTGAGAGCTTGGGCTCTCCGTCCGGATTCCGGTACGTGTGCAGGAAGTCGAGGAAGGCGCGGCTGACCCGCGCCCGACCTTCGAGAAGTGCGAGGTTCGCTCGACCGTGCCGGGCTTCGAGCTCCTGGGCTGTCAGGGCGTCGGGTTTCTCGACGAGTCCGACCACGTGGTCACCGTCGCAGACCAGGACGCCGCGGTGTGCGGCTTCGGCTCGGGCGTAGGGGCGCGCGAACACCGCCGTCTCGGCGCCGAGCTCGCCCAGGGACGCCACGGGACGCGCGCCGGGGTACAGGTTGTCGGAGTACAGCACGTAGAGATGTCTCGGACGGTCGAGATAGTCGTCGGCGTTGAGCACGGACGTGATGTCGCTGTAGGGGCCGCTCTGGGGGATCAGGTCGAGGGCCACCTCGGGCCACCGCTGGGGTGTTGGGGCTGTGGAGGCGAGCCGGTCATAGGTGTCGGGCATGTTCAGGACGCGGCTCGCCCAGGCCGCGAACGCTGCGTAGTAGGGATGGTGCACCATTACGGCCCGCACGTTTCCCAGCTCCGCGACTTCCTCTAGCAGAAGCGCAATTCCCGGTCGCCCCTGAACCGGAAAGTATTCCTTCGGGAGGAACCGGGACCAATCGGCTCGGCGCGTCCCCAGTCCTCCGGCGGCGATCACCGCAAAGTTCCGTTTCGCCTTGACCGATTCCATTGGTACGCCCCGTTCGCTAGGGTGCCGGTATGGATACACGAGTGACGGGCCTCCTCGTGGAGGATGGGCAAGTTCTCTTGCTCGACCAGGACACCGACGGGCCTCGGCGGTGGAGTCTGCCCGGTGGGCGGGTCGAGGAAGGCGAAGCGCTCGGCGACGCCTTGGTGCGCGAGATGCGCGAAGAGACGGGTATCGAAGTTGAAGTCGGGCGACTTCTCTACGTGTGCGACCACATCGTTCCCCAAAAGGACCTTCACGTCATTCACATGACTTTCGAGGTGCGTAAAGTGGGCGGGTCTCTCGGCGAAATCGCCGAAGGGTTGGACACCCGCCCGATTCGCGGTGTGGAGTTCGTGAAAACCGCCGAGCTTCCCGAGCGGGGATTCAGTGAGACCTTCGCCCGTCTGGTCGACGACGGGTTCCCGGGCGCCGGCTCGTACATGGGGCCCAAGTCGGCGATCGGGCTATGACAAGAGCGTGATCGCCTCCTGGTCGAGCTCGGCCAGGGGGGGCGCCCGCGGTCGCCGAGGCCGGCGACCCAGCGGTTCAGGCGGTCGGCGATCTCCCGGGGCGGGGACCGCGACACGACGACCACAGGAGCGTCCGGGAACATGCTGAGAAAGCCCGGGGCGGTGAAGTAGAGGTTCGTCTCTTTGATGACGTGGGGTCCGCCGTGGTACTTGTTCCGGCGGAACGCCTCGGCCCAGTGGGTAGCCAGTGGCGAACGGGCGACGTGACCGGTCGGGGCGTTGCTCAACGGTGCCAAGGGGTGTTCTCTGCCGAGCTGTCGCCGAAGGGGTTCGTTGTGCTGGGTCGTCGAGGCTCGCAAGGAGTCGAGGACCCAGTTCGACCCGACGCGCTCGGAGGTCCCCAACACGAGAATCGGAGGGCGCGTCAACTCGGTATCCATGTCTTATGTCCTCCTCGGGGGTAGAGGCCCGAAAGCCGTCGGAGTTGCAGGGGGTAAGCCTCCTGAGGGCGCAGCATCCGAATCGGTGGCGGGCACATGGCATGTCCTGTGGGGCACCGACTCGATCTGCCAAGGTCCGCAGGGCGGCCTGTGCGGTGGCTTGCCTGCCGCGCCGCCCGGCCGAGGGCGGGGCGTGATGGCACGGCGGGTGCACTTCCGACGGGGGCCGGGTGCCGGGCACGGGGAAGTCACGCCCGGCCCTCAGTGCGGGTGCCGGCCCCGCCCCCTCGGGCCGGGGCCGGCAGTCTCAGGTGACGCGGACAGCGTCGGCGTTCCACCAGCCGTACTCGGTTCCGAGGCCGCCGAGTTCGTCGGCGACGACGGCGAGGCGTTCGCGGGTGGCGTCGCCATCCTCCAGGCCGTGCTCGGCGCAGAACGCCTGCTCCTGGTCGGCGGACATCGTGATGCGCACCTGCATCCTGACCTCCTCAGGATCCATCGTGTCCCCCTCTCTGTTTCTGCCGCAGGTCAGCGGCAGGTCTGTAGAGGGGGGAGATCACCTGCAGCCGCAGGGGCGGGGCTGGTCGGCCGGGTAGCTGGTGCCGCAGTGCGGGCATGTGCGGTAGGGGCGGCCTGAGGAGTCGGGCACCGGTCGTCACTCCTCACCCTCCGGAGCCACCCGGGGCAGGCGCCGGACCCCGCGCATGTGATCCAGTATCGCCTCGCCCTGGTAGACAACGGCCCGCCACCACGCCGCAGTGTCCTCGTCCTCGGTGGTGCGGGCGCCGGTCATCGCGACGTCGAGGAGGGCCTGGAGGACGGCCTGGTGCTCATCGTGGCCGGGACGGAGCCGGAGACCGCCGCGCGCGTCATCGGTCAGAGTGAGGACCGCGTCGCCGGTCTCGGCGTCGAGGTAGGCCCACACCACGCCCGCGTCCGGGACGGGGTCGAGGTCGGCCGCCTCGGCGGAGGACACGGCGGGGACAGGTCGGGGGTAGAGCTGTCGGGTCATCACGCCGCCCTCCCCGTGCCGTCGGCGGGCACCCAGTACCAGCCGCTCCGTTCGGACCGCTGGCCGGGCATCTGGCCGGTGCGCACTCGGCACCGGACGGTGCCCGGGGTGACGCCGAGGCGGGCGGCGGCCTCCCGCGCAGTGAGGGTCTCGGGAGCGCGCAGGGTATCGTCCGCCCACCCCGGCCTCCACGACTGGGAAGAGGCGTCGCGGTGGTCGCCGTGGTGTCCCGAGGGCAGCGTGCAGGGGACGCGGTGGCGGCCGACGCCGGGACCCCACCCGGGGCGGCGCTGCCCGCACTGCTGGTCGCCGGTGGGCATCTATGCCACCTCCCGCATGGTGTCGGCGAGCAGTCGCCGCTCGTCGGCATCCGCCGAGGTGGCGGGGACGTAGGGGCGGGCGTATGCCACGCCGGTAAGCGCGGCCAGCGCGTCGTCGAGGACGTCCACGCTGCTGGTGGTGATGACGGTGTCCTCATCACGGCGGGACTGGGCCCGGTACGGGGTCGGGGACCCATGGTCGTAGGTGATCCACCAGTCGGAGCGGTGGCGGCTGGCGACCTCGCAGAACCGACCGTACCCGGGGATCCGATCGGTGCCGTAGCTGCGGGTTCGGGCGGCGTGGCGCCCCGGCCGCCTCAGCGCCGGCGGGGACTGCGGGCGCGCGCCCCGCTCGGAGCGCTGGTAAGAGTCCAAAACGGACACGTCCATACGTGCCTCCTCGGGAGTCGCCGGGTGGGAAGGCCCGGCTGCTTCAGGTGGAGCCATCGTCACACAGCCCGGACTATATTCTCAATGCCCATGTTTGAAGTCGGTGCGAGAATCTAACCTGCACAGTGAGGTCAAGGTTGGGCGGTGTACTAATTTGTCTGCTGGTGGGAAGTTCGGCGTAGGATCACAGGCGAGAGCCACTTCGACGAGGAGCGACCCGACGATGGCCAGCAGCCCTCCCCTCCGCCGTCGGCGCCTGTCCCGGCGCCTGCGTGAACTACGGGAGGCGAGCGGCTACACGTCGGAGTACGTGACCGCTGAGGCGAAGCGCCGTGGTGGAAAGTGGTCGCGGGGCAAGCTCACGCGGATCGAGAACAACGAGTGGACCAGGCCCGACCCCAAGGACGTCGAGGCCCTGCTGGACATCTACAAGGTGACCGATCCGCAGGAGCGCGACGCCTACCTCACCCTCGCCAAGCAGGCGCGCCAGCGCGGATGGTGGGTCAGCTACTCCGACGTTGTCGGCAAAGGGACCTACGTCGGTCTCGAAATCGAAGCGTCCCGCATCCGCACCTACGAGGCCCTCGTCGTCCCCGGCCTCCTCCAGACCGAGGCGTATGCCCGCGCCGTGATGAGCAGCCACGGCGTCACCGACCCCAGCGACATCGACCGCCGCGTCGAGGCGCGGGAGATGCGCAAGCAGATCCTCGCGAAGGCCGACGCGCCGCGCATCTGGGCGATCATCGACGAGGCCGCCCTGCGCAAGATCCCCGCCGACATCCGCGAGGAGCAACTGCGATACCTGGTCGACATCCAGCGGCCGTCACTGCGCATCCAGGTTCTCCCGGACAGTGCCGGCCTCCACGCCGCCACCGCTGGGTCGTTCGTGATCCTGGACTTCCCGGAGGACCCGCCGGTCGTATACCGGGAAGATGTAATGTCCGAGCTGTTCTACGAGGACCCGGTCGAGGTCGACCATTGCGAGATGGTCTACGACCATGTCCACGCCTCGGCGCTGAGCGTGGAAGAGTCCCAACAGTTCCTCGAAGAACTGATCAGCGCATCCCAGTAGGAGAACACCAATGCCTGCCGCATCCCACAGGCTGGTCTTCCGGAAGTCCAGCTACTCCCAGGGCAAGACGCAGAACTGCGTCGAGGTCGCCGACGCCCCCGGGGCATCCGCTGTTCGTGACAGCAAGCATCCGGGCGCCGGCCATCTCCAGTTCCCGGCCACCGAGTGGCGAGCGTTCCTGGAGGACCTCAAGGCCGACCGCATCTGACCGACCACACACGAGCGGCCCCCGGCGCACATGCCGGGGGCCGCTCGCATGCTTACCTGAAGCATCCCGAAGCCATCGTAAGGGGTGTTGCGGCGCTCACCTAGCGGCGGCTGTGTCCGGTCAGGTGGCCGCGGCCACGCGTGCGTCCTGGTAGGCGGTCACGGCGGAAGAGCGGTCGCTGGCGCCGGTTGGGGATGCGGACGACCGCCTACGGCTGCTTGCCGGTCCCGCCGCACATCGTGCACGGGACCATCACTACGGTCCCGTCCTGGGACTGCTGCACCTGCCCACGCCCGGCGCAACCCGAGCAGTTGACCTCTTTGCGGTGCTCACCCATCGCGTCCTCCGATCACGTTGTCCGGACGGTCCAGCCACACGTGCTGCCCCTGTCGGTCGACGAGCAGCCCGAGACGGTCGCGGCCCGGGGACCCCATCCCCAGCCACTCCAGGTAGACCTCCTCCAGCTCCGCCCACAAGGAGCGGGGGCCGCTCTCCTCCACGTCGGGCCCCTCCCCGCCCGTGCGGATGGCGAGGGCGTAGGAGCCGGTGCCCGGGTCCCACAACCCGATCCGGTCGTCAGGGGCGCCCAGGGCGTCGATCGCGACCCCGGGGAGGAGCGCCGCCGCCACCACCTCCAGGCCCCGGTCCGCGCCGGCGATGCGCATCGGGTCGACGCGGCCGATGGAGTCGCGGCGGTGGCCATTCGGTTGGGGGATCGGTCGGCGCTGGGAGCGCAGCATCATGAACGAGGTGTCGCCGTAGAAGCGCCCCACGGCGCGCCCGCCGCCCAGGCCCGTCAGGGCCACCGTGTGTGCCCTCACCTGCACCGGCGCCCAGGGCAGGACCATCACGCCGCCGGGGCGCAGCTGCTCTGCCCACACGGCCGGGATACCGGCCACGGCGCAGGTGACGTGCACCCGGTCGAAGGGCGCGCCCTCAGGGTGCCCCTGCGCGCCGTCGCCCACGACGAGACGGGGCGCGAGTCCGGCGCGCTTGAGGTTCCCCTCGGCATGCGCGGCGACTTGGGCGTCGACCTCGACCGTGGTCACCCGGTCCTCGCCCAGGCGCGCGGCCAGTAGACCGGCGGTCCATCCGGTACCGGTGCCGATCTCCAGTACCCGGTCGCCGGGATGGGGGGCGAGCAGCCGGAGGAAGTCCAGCACGAGGCCGGGGGCGGTCGAGGAGCTGGTGGGCAGCCCCGTGGTGTCCGGCGTGAGGGGGGCGGCGCCGTCGTCCACCTGGGTGAGGATGGTGGTGTCGCTGTAGACCGCCTCCCGCCACCGGTCGGGGTCGCTGCTGCGGTCGATCAACTGGTGGCCGGCCACGGCCCGGTCGGGGATGAAGTGTTCGCGCGGTACGGCGCGGAACTCCTCATCCCAGTCGGGCACGGCCAAGGCGGTGAGACGGTCAACGTCGGCATCGGCCATGAGACGACGGTAACTGTGCGGGTGCGGTCTGTCAGGAGGTGACCGGGGCCGGTCACCCACGTCACCTCACCGACCCCGGCCAGGCGGCCGTGGCCACAAGCTCGCCCTGGTAAGGAGCGGCCGGGCGGTCACCGTGTCCGGCCACGGGCCGCTCGGCCGGGGCGGGGGCCGGGCGGACCCCGGCCAGCTCCAGCGCCGCCTCGACCCGGCGGACGATCCGGCGGCCGGTGCGCTCCGAGCAGCCGGTCATGGCGGCCACCTCGCCGTGGCCGACCGACCACGTCCTCGTAGAGACCGAGCCCGCCCTGCACCGGGTTCCGCGTCGGCTTGCGCCGGACGCCGATGTCGTGGGGGTGTTCCTAGCGACCATGGACGCGGCGATGGACCGGCGCCCCTGGGCCGACTCCACCACCCTGTTCCACCTGACCGGCGGGTTCGACTCGGGCACGGTGGCCACCCGCGGGGCCGAGCGCCACCCCGGCCTGTTCCCCACAGCGACCCTGCTGATCGGCGGGCCGGGGCGAAAGCAGCAGATCAGGCGCCGCGCCGAGATGCGCGAGCGCGTGCGGTTCGCCGACCCCGACCTCGTCATCTACGCCATGGAGTACCCGCCGCTGGCGCCCGGGTGCCGCTGGGTCGCCGGGCACCCGGTGTCGCCGACGGAGGACCCCTTGCACCACCCGTTCACCATGATGGCGCGTGCTGTCGCCGAGGCTGGCGCCCGCACGGTCGTGACCGGCCTCGGCGGCGACGAGATGGTCGCCCTCACCCAGAAGGAGGAGCCGCACGAGGGGCCCGGGGACATCAGCGACGCCCAGATCCTGCCCTGGGTCGGGCCGCGCGCACGGCAGGTGCTGGAGTTCGCCGACGACGGGATCGCGCCCCCGGCACGGGTGAACTCCATGACGCTGCTGTCGCTGGAGACGACCGCGCCGATCCTGCTGTGGGAGGGGCTGTGGCCGGTGCACCCGTTCGCCGACCCGGCGATGGTCGAGCTCGGCGAGCAGTTGCCGTTCGCCTGGCGCGAGTTGAAACAGGTACAGCGTCGGCGCCTGGCGTCGCTGGGCATGAGCGAGGACGTCGTACACCCGGTCGAGCGCGAGTCCTTCGCCGAGGTCGTCGAGCACGCGCTGACGGCCCACGCGCCGGAGCTGTTCGCTCGTATGCTGGCCGACGGATCGCCGCTGTTCGACGACGCTCTGGTCGACCCGGACGGGCTGCGCTCGGCGGTGGAGAACCTGACCGCGGGGGCCTACAGCGAAGAGCGGGACGGGAAGACCCTGGAAGTGCTGAGCCTGCACATGAGCGCCACCGCCTTCCTGCGTTGAGAGGACACGCCATGTTCACCATGCGCCCCGCCACCACGGCCGACACCGCCGACGTCGCGAAGATGATCGCCGCGCGCTGCGACTGGCAGGAACAGCACGGACTGGAATCCTGGCGCGGAGAGGTCGAGGACCTGGCAGGACAGGCCGGAAGCGGCACCATGTGGGTTCTCGAAAACGGCGGGCGCATCGTCGGCTGCACCACCGTCATGGACCAGGCACCCCCGAAGGACTGGACCCCCGAGGAGGCCGCGGAACCTGCGCTTTACCTGTTCACGACCGTGACCGACCCCGCCTACCAGGCACACAAGCCCGGGACGCTGATCGCGCTGTGGGCGGTGGACCGGGCGGCACGGCAGGGGCGCACGTGGGTTCGGCGGGGGTGTTTCTTCCCCGAGCTTGTCACGTATTACAGGACACAGGGGTTCGCCCTGGTCAAGGAGCAGGAGCGAAGCGCCGGACACCTGTACCTGCTCGCGCGCCGGGCAGAACGCCTCGACCTGGGACGGCTCGGGATCACTGAGGCCTGAGGAAAGAGCCGCGCTGTGCAGGACCAGCCCTGGACCCATGCGCCCCTCGTGGCCGTGGACCTGGAAGGCACCGGCGCCCAGGACAAGGAGCACGAGGCGATCCTGGAGGTCGCGCTGGTGCCCCTGCACGGCGGCTCCCCCGACATGGCCCGCGCGTGGGAGACCCTGGTTAACCCGGGGCGGCCGGTTCCCAAGCGCCCGTGGATCTCACCGGGGCTGACCGACGAGGTACTCGCCGACGCACCATCCCCTGAGCAGGTGGGGCAGTAGCTGGAGCGCAGGGTGACCGGGGTGTGCCTAGTGGGCCACAACGTAGGGGTGGAGTGGAAGCTGTTGCACCGCCACCACCCGGGGCTGCGCCCCGCCGGTCTGGTGGACACGCTGAAGCTGGCACGCAACACGGGGGTTGCGGCCCCGCGAGGGCTCGGCGCCCTGTTGGACCGGTTCGACCTGCGCGGCCTCGTTGGAGAGCTGGTGCCGGACGGTCGGCCGCACCGCGCCCTATGGGACACGGTCGGGGCCGCAGTTCTGCTACAGCATCTGGCGCAGGACTTCCCCGAAGTACCAACGGTCGGGAAGCTACTGGAGCAGGGCGAAGTCCCTGTGGGCGCGGAACCGGATGAGGCGACGCTCTTCTGAACCGCACCGATTGGACACCGTCATGTCGTCCAGGAGGCGCTCGTTTGCATCACGGCACGGACCGCCGAAAGGCGTTCTGGACCGCCGCCCAGATCCCGGGCGTCAGGCTGCGGCCGGAGCTCGCAGCAAGGCGGCAAGCTCGTCCACAAGCCGCCGGGCCGCCCCCTGCGCATCCGCCCACGGGTGGGTGCACTGGGCGCCGTCGGCGCCGCGCCAGCAGAACGCTCCGCCGCGCACCCACACGGTGACCCCGCCCGGCAGCGAGACCACCGACACCCGGGCGTCCGCCGCCCCGAACACCCGCCCCACCCCGGCGGTCCGCAGTGCCGCGAGCAACGCCTGCGCCGCCCCCGCAGCATCACCCTGGTAGCCGCCCTGGGGCCGGTGCCCTGCCCGGGGCGCTGGCACCCCTGCAGGCGCGCCAGCGGCGCGTCGGCGTCCTCCGAACGCCCGAGCGGGTCCCGTTGCCCCGCGCGGGCGGGGCCGCACCAGCCACAGCGGCCCGGTGCTCTGAACGGTCTCGGTGGCGATAGCGGTGGTGGTCAGCATGGACGCCCCTCCCGGGCCCGGCGCCGCCGTGCGCGGCGCGATCACCACCGATGAACCCGCACCTCGACGAGAACCTTCAATACCACGCGGAAAAGTACCTCGAGAACCTCTTTGGAGGAAGTACAGCCGCGGTCATGGCCAGATGTGGCAACCTCCATCCCATACAAGGTCTTTGTGCGACCATCAGCGCTATGCCTCTCACACAGTTCGAACCTCTCGCTGATGACGAAGACCCGACGATCAACGACTACTACCGACCCATCAGAAGCACTCGCTTGCACATCGACGAACTGGAAAGATTGCTAGCTTTCCTAAAGCAAAATACCGAATCAATGAAAATAGCAGCAGGAAATGTGTACAGAAAAAAGAACAAAAGGAAAGATAGGCCCGCTTATTGGCTAACCACGCCAGATGCATTGGCGCTAATGAAGCGCAGAGACCGTAAGCATGTATGGATTTTTACAGAAAACCCAAAACTTGAAATTAGGCTCGGCGACTCATTGGCATACATAAAGACCAACGACACATCCCCTCAGGTACATGACATCGCAGATCGCTTCCATGAACTTGTTTCATACAGACACCCCAAGATGGCCAATCTTTGGCACTTCGGATTCAAGCGCTGGATGTTGATCCTATCCTCAGCCATCGTGGCATCCTTTTTGATAGTCAGTGGAGGAGAATTTACCTCACATGCACATATCAGAAACACTCTCACAGTCCCCGTTGCCACAATCGGATTCATCTATATCTTGACAGCATTTGCAACACGATTCACTGGCAGAGCCCCCATAAGCTCTCGCAGAAGCAAATGGCTCTCAACTATCATTGCAACAATACTGCTTCCACCAGCGATCGAATGGGTCTATGATAAACTTAATTGGGTGATAGACGTTCTCAGTAAGCTGTTTTCCGTGAACCCCAGCCCACGCATAAATGGTTCGCGATAAGCTTCACACTCACCCTGCCGCGTCGATCTCAGCCTGGATGGTCAAATTGCGTAGCGTTTCGTGGTTGGCGTCCAGCTGAACGAAACAGGATGGCGGCTCGGGTATGTTCCGTGAGGCCTAGAGAAATAATCCGGTAACCACCTGTCGTGGTGGATTGGTTGGGTGCATTCTGAGGGTGCCACGATCCGCCGATGGAAGGACCTTCGACGATGCGGTTCCTTGTGTTGGCCGGTGCGCCGGCGCTGTTGGTGATGGCGGGATGCGGCGGTTCGGGGGAGGCAGATCCGGACGAGGATACGTCGTCATCGCTGTCCGCATCGTGGTTCACCGTGAAGGTCACGACCAGCTCGGGGTCGATCGGGCGGAATCACGATGACCGGTTCTGCGCGTGGGTGGGTACCTCATATGTACTGCGCGACGATGACGGCGGCATCGTGGCCGAGGGGGATGCGGAGTCCCGGGTCGAGGGCAAGGCCGAGGCCAACGGTGAGCCCGCACAGATCGGCAAGGTGACGTCGCTGGATCCTTATGAGTGCGTAATGGACTTCCGGGTTGAGGAGGTGCCGCGCGGAGAGTTCTTCGAACTGGAGGTGAGCACCGAGTCGGTCCCCGACGGCGAGGAGTTCACCGAGAAGGTGGTGCTGTCACGGGAAGATCTGGATTCGGTGGTGAAACTGGAGTTTACCCAATGAAGCTGGGCTGGTCCGGCTCAACGTGCTACCCCCAGTAAGCGAAGCCGGACCGGGCGGGGCCCGGCGCGACGGGGTGTGTCCACTGGACGCTCGTGGAATGGCGAAGGGCCCAGGTAAGAGACTACCCCCGCGTGGGTGAGGGCGGTCTGCACCACAGCTCGTCGGCCGATCGCTCCGCGTTCGCTCTGTAGCTGGCGGACAGCGTGCCCCATCCCCGGGGAAGGCCTCCTGTCGAGGTTCTCGGACGCGAGGTGCTCGCCTCGTGGCGGTGTTCAGCGTGCGAGGGCCTCGCGACTTCGGTAGTGGTGGGCGCGGCGGGTCCCACTCAAAATTGGACAAAACCACCATTCACCAGCGGTTCAACCAGCAGCGGAGCGGACTTTTAATCCGCGGGTTCAGGGTTCGATCCCCTGGGGGCCCACCGCAGAGCCCTCAGGTCGGCGCAGTGCGATCAGCGTGCAGATCTGGGGGCTTTCCCGCTTCAGGCCTGCTCTTCCTGCCCCGGGGCCTCCCAGGTCCACAGGAGGGCGATGTCCACTCTGGTGAAGCGTCGGCCCGCCGGGGTGTCCGCCGCGGTGCACCTGACTCTCAGGCCGGCGGAACGGTGCAGTCGGTCGTCGGGGCGGTGGAAGTACACCACCTGCCCGGACGTGGCCCGCACCTCCCGCCGTCCCCGTCCGCCGGGCCGTCCACCAGCACGTCGCCGTGCACGTGGTGCGTCCTCTCACCGGCGGCCCGTGCGCCGTCCAGGAACGCCGCCACCTCGTCGATGCCGCGCAGGACCCCGCCCTTCGGGGACCGGACCTCCACATCGTCGGCGTAGACCCGGTGCACCTCCTCGTGGCGCCCCTGGTCCAAGAGCAGGGCCAGACGGGCGAAGAGCTCGGTGATCTCGGCGCGGTCGGTCGTCGTCGCGTCCACGGGCCCCACTTTCGCTGGTTAAGCCAACATAGGCGCCGCCAACCATAACCACCTTCATTGGCCCTGCCAACAGTGTTACGGTGGCCGCGTGGACGAGACCCCTGAACGCCTGGCCGGCAAGCCCAGCTGGCTCATCTCCCAGCTGTCCGTACACGTCCACCGGCTCGTGGCCGACGCCTTCTCCGCGGAAGGGGCGCGCGGGTACCACTACCGGATCCTGGCCGCCCTCGACGAGTTCGGGGCGACGAGCCAGATCCGACTCGCCCAGCGCAGCAACATGGACCGGAGCGACGTCGTGGCCGCGATCAACGAGCTGGCCGCGCACGGCTTCGTCGAGCGCTCCCCCGACCCCGACGACCGCAGGCGCAACCTGGTCTCCCTCACCGACGCCGGGACACAGCGCCTGGAGGAGCTGGAGAAGGTGATCGAGGGGGTCCAGGAAGACCTCCTCTCCCCTCTCCCCCAGGATGAGCGGGCCGCGCTGTCACGCCTGATGGGCCGGCTCCTCGCCCACCACAGGACACGCTGAACAGAGCCCCGCGGCCGCCGCGCCCCGTCAGCCCGTGCGCGGCAGCGCACCGTCCAGGAGGACCTCCGCCGCCGCCCGTGCATGGCGCCCGTAGTCCCCGTCGCCCAGCACCATCGCGCGGCTGGCGGCTCCGTCCGCGAGCGTCACGAGTTGTTCGGCGAGCGCGGCGGGCTCGCGGCACCCCAGCTCCGTCAGCAGTTCGGTCACCGACCGCACCATCAGCAGTTTCCGTTCGCGGGCGTAGGAGTGGACCGCGCTCTGCGGATCGGGGAACTCGGCGGCGGCGTCGATGAACGGACAGCCGCGCACCGGCCCCGTGTCGTCCGCGGGAAGGCTGAACAGGGCGAGGATCCGCTCTCTGGCAGGGATGTCCTCGTCGGCCAGCACACCCTCCAGGGTGCGCCCCGTCGAGGCGAGGTCCTGCAGGTGGGCGAGGACCAGGTCGCTCTTGGTCCGGAAGTGCGCGTAGAGGGTGCGCTTGGAGACCGGCGCCTGCTCGGCGACCTGCTCCATGCCGGTCGCGTTGATCCCCTGGACCGCGAACAGCCGGGCGGCGGCGGCCAGGATGCGCTCGCGCCCTCCCCGCCCCTGCCGTCGGGACGCCGTCGTCACCGTGCTCATGGGGCAAGTGTACGCACCCGTTTACTTCAGGCGAAGCGGTCGACTACACTCCTCTCGAAGTAAACGGATGTGTTTACTTAAGACTTGAGGAGAGCCCCATGAGCGAATCGGTCTTCACCGAACTGAGCGGATACGCGGAGAGGCTGATCCGCGGCCGCCACGCGACACGCGCGTTCCGCCCCGACCCCGTCCCCGAGGACACGGTGCGCGCGATCTTCGCCCTCGCGGGAAGCGCGCCGTCCAACTCCAATGCGCAGCCGTGGCGGGTCGAGGTGGTCGGCGGCGCTCGGCGCGAACGCCTGGCGAACGCCCTGCAGGCCGCCCACTCCGAGCGGCGCACGTCGGTCGACTTCCCGTACTCCGAGGACATGTACACCCCCGTCCACCAGGAACGGCGGGCGGCTTTCGGCGCCGGGCTGTACAGAGCTCTGGGCATCGGCGCCGACGACCACGCGGCACGCGCGGCCTACGACGCAAAGAGCCTGCGCTTCTACGGGGCGCCGCACGCCGCGTTCCTGTTCGTCACCGGCGACGGCGGGGCGCGACTGGCCGCCGACGTCGGCGCCTACATGCAGACGCTGCTTCTGGCCATGGCCGCCTACGGCGTCGACAGCTGCCCACAGGGCCTGCTCAGCTTCTACGCCGACACCGTCAGAGACGAACTCGAGGTCGCCGATGGGAGACTGCTGGTGGGCGTCTCCTTCGGCTACGCCGACGAGAACGCCCCCGTGAACCGGGTCACCACCGGGCGCGCCGACCTAGAGGCGACCACCGCCTTCCACCTCTGAGCGACCGACGTTGGGAGGTGCCCTCACGCCCACCACCGACTTCCGTTCTAGGGGAGAACCGTCCGTCCGGCTGAGGAGACGGCAGGGGGCGGGTCCCTAGCGTGAGGGGGACGTTGGATTCGAACCGATTGGACTTCCCGCAATGCAGGTCCTCGACGCCGCCCTGCCGGCCGACCTTCTCGCCCAGTACGGGGGCGTCGCCCTCCTCGCCCTCACCGGGCTCGCCATGCTGGCCTACGTCGTCTTCATCGTCGCCGCCTTCCTCGGCAGCCTGACCTCGCGGCTCGACTTCGGGATGAAGCTCGTGTGGGCCGTCTTCATCATCTGCGCGCCGTTCCTCGGCGCCCTCTGCTGGTTCCTGATCGGCAGGAGGAGCGCGGCCGCCATGGCGCGATGAGGCCGGGGCCGGTGAGCGGGGCCTCGTCCGCCTTCTGTGGGTCCCTTGTGGTTGTCTTCTTCCATGGGTGTTGAAATGGAACGCTTCCTTCGGCTCCTGAACGCGCTGCCCGACGTGGAGCACAAGGAGTCCGCTCAGTGGACCTCCTTCAGCGTCCATGACAAGAAGTTCGGCTACCTGTGGCCGCGCACCAGGACCGTCGGCCTGAAGCAGACGCTCTCCGAACAGCTCGCCCTCGTCGCCGAACGGCCCGACGTGTTCGAGGTCCAGTTCACCGCCGGCGGATACGGCTGGGTCGTCGTCCACCTCGACAAGATCGACCTGGACGAGCTGAGCGAACTCGTCCTGGAGGCGTGGCGGCTCTCGGCGCCTGAGCACCTGCTGGAGGACCTTCCTACTCCGGAGAGCCTCGTGGAGCACTGACCTGCCCAGCGGTCGGTACTCTTCCTGGGTGGTTCCGGGACGGTGGGAGGAAGAGCGGACGTTGAGCGTGCGGCTGATGGTGCGGACACTGCGCGGGCTGGAGGACGTCTCCGCGCGGGAGATCGAGGAGCGCGGGCTCGGCACCGTGGAGCGGCTGCGCCACCGCGAGGTCTGGTTCGCCTCTGAGGCACCGGACGCCCGACTCCTTGATCTGCGCACCGTGGACGATGTCTTCCTGCTCGCCGCGACGCTGGACGGGATCGGACACACCAAGGCCGAGCTCGAACGCTTCGCCGGGCCCGCGCGCTCCGTGCCCTGGAACGACCTTCTGGGCCTGCGCGGACGGTGCGGCGGGCCGGCGTCGGCGACGCGCATCGATGTGGTCGCCTCCTACCTCGGCAAGCGCAACTACAACCGCTACGACATCGAGGACGCCGTCGGGCTCCAGGCGGCCGAGGTGCTCGGGCTGCCCTACCGTTCCCGGCGGGAGGGACGCCCTCCTGAGGGCGGGGAGCCGTTTCCGATCCGGGTCACTCTGGAGGGCCCGGAGGCCGCCCTGGCCGTGCGGCTCACCGACCGGCCGATGCACCGCCGCGCCTACAAGCAGGAATCGGTGCCCGGAACGCTCCACCCGCCGCTCGCGGCGGCGATGGCCCGCCTGGCCGACCTCACCCCCGGCGCCCGGGTGCTGGACCCGACCTGCGGCACCGGCACGATCCTCGTCGAATCGCAACTGATGACCCCCGGGCTGCGCCTCCTCGGCACGGACCGCGACCCCGCGGCCCTTCCCATGGCCGCGAGCAACTCCGCCGCCGCGCGCGCTCCGGAGGAGGCGCCGATCGCCTACGCGGTCGCGGACGCCGGACGCCTCCCGCTCCCCGACGGGGCGGTCGACCGGGTCGTCGGCAATCCTCCCTGGGGCCTCCAGGTGGAGCCGAACGGCTCCCTGGCCCGGCGCCCCAAGCGGTACTACGGAGAGATCCAGCGGGTGCTGAAGCCGGACGGCGGCCTGGCCGTCCTGCTGCTGAACGACCCCGACGAGCACGTCCGCATCGCGGAGTCGGTCGGCCTGCGGGTCTGCGACTCCTTCACGGTGAGCCTGTTCGGCACCCACCCCTCGGTCGTGGCGATGCGGCGCTGAGAACCCATTGCGCCCCGGACTGTGGCGTGGTTAACATCACGGGCATCGAAGCGCTTCGACTCCATCCGGAGGAGGGGAGGAGGTGCCCGTGTCCATCGCCGACGTCGCCCGGCACGCCGGGGTCTCGCCGAGCACCGTCTCCTACGTCCTCAGCGGCAAGCGCTCCATCTCCGAGGACACCCGCCGCAGGGTGCTGGAGAGCGTCCGCGTCCTCGGCTACCGGCCGCACGCCGGGGCCCGCGCCCTGGCCAGCAGCCGGTCCAACGTCATCGCGCTCGTCGTTCCCCTGCGCTCCGACGTGCACGTCCCCGTCGCGATGCGGTTCGCCGTGTCGGTGGTGACCCGGGCCCGCGCGCACGACCACGACGTCCTGCTCCTCACCCAGGCCGAGGGGGCCGACGGGCTGCGCCGGGTCGCCGGGTCGTCGATGGTCGACGCGATCGTGGTGATGGACGTCGAGATCGACGACGCCCGCATCCCGGTGCTGCGCGAGCTGGGCCTGCCCGCGGTGCTCATCGGGGTGCCCGCCGACACCGCCGGCCTGGCCTGCGTCGACCTGGACTTCCAGGAGGCCGGGCGGCTGTGCGCGCGGCACCTGGTGGACCTGGGCCACCGGCGCCTGGCCTTCGTCGGGGAGCCGCCGGCCGTCTACGAGCGCCGCACCGGCTTCGCCGAGCGCACCCTGGCCGGGTTCCGCGAGGCCGCGCGCGAGCGGGGCGCCGAGGCGCCGGCCGTGCTGCCCTGCGAGCCGACCCGGGCCGCCGCCGAGCAGGCCGCCCGGCGGCTGCTGCGCGACCACCCCGGGGTGACCGGGCTGGTGGTGCAGAACGAGTCCGCGGCCGAACCGCTGGTCGCCGCCCTGAGCGCGGCGGGCCGCACGGTCCCCGGCGACCTGTCCGTGGTGGCCATCGGCGCCGACGACGTCGCCGAGGGCACCGCTCCCCCGCTCTCCTCGGTCGGGCTGCCCGCCGAGGAGCTCGCCGAACGCGCCGTCGAGCTGGCCGTGCGCGGCCTCGGCGGCGACGCCCCCGCGGGCGTCACCCTGCTTCCGCCGACCCTGGTGGACCGCTCCAGCACCGCGCCGGCCCCCCGCCGCGCCGGCGCCTGACCCCTCCCCGGCCCCGATCCCCCGTCGGCTCCGACCTCCCGTTCCCGACCGTTCCCGCCCCTGGTCGCCCCGGCCGCCCTGCGCACCCCCGGACGAACGGCACCCGCATTCCGAACGGCGTCATCGAAGCGATTCGACTCCCTGGAGGCCCCCGTGACCCGTCCCGCACCCCCGCGCCCCGTCCCCGCCCTGCTCGCCGCGGGCCTGCTCACCGCCGCGGCCGCGTGCTCCGGCGGAGGAGGGGGCGGCGACGGCGACGCCTCGACCCTGTCCTCGCTCGACTACAACATCGCCGAGCCGCAGAACACGGCCACCGAAGAGATGCTCGAGGCGTGCGCCGACGAGGCCGGCGTCGCCGTCGAGCGCGAGGAGCTGCCGCGCGACCAGCTCATGCCGCGCCTGCTCCAGGGCGCGTCCCAGCAGGACCTGCCCGACCTGATGCTCATCGACAACCCCGACCTCCCCCAGGTCGCCGCCACCGGCGCGCTGGTGCCGCTTGAGGAGGCGGGCGTGCCCACCGACGCCTTCTTCCCCTCGGTGCTTGAGGCCGGCACCCACGACGGCACCCTGTACGGCATCGCGACGGGCGTGAACGGGCTCGCGCTGTTCTACGACACCGAGAAGCTGGACGAGGCGGGTCTGGAGCCCCCGGAGACCTGGGAGGAGCTGCGTTCCGCCGCTGAGGAGCTGACCGACGGCGATACCAACGGCCTGGCCTTCTCAGCGATCGGCCACGAAGAGGGGACGTGGACCTTCGAACCGTTCTTCTGGTCCAACGGCGCTGAGCTCACCCAGGTCGACTCCCCTGAGGCCGTGGAGGCCTTGGAGCTGTGGCAGGACCTGGTGGAGGACGGATCGGTCTCCCAATCGACCGTCAACTGGTCCCAGGCCGATGTGAAGGACCAGTTCGTCGGCGGCAGGGCGGCGATGATGGTGAACGGCTCGTGGCAGCTCCCGGTCCTGGACGAGGAGGACGTCGAGTACGGAGTCGTCCCGCTGCCCGTGCCCGAGGCCGGAACCGATCCCGCCACGCCGATGGGCGGCGAGGTGTGGGCCGTCGCGCGCAGCGGCGGCGAGCGCGAGGCGAAGGCCGTCGAGGTGCTGCAGTGCCTGGTCGACGACGACAACATGACCGAGTGGGCCGAGCTCAACGCCTATGTGCCCGGCAAGGAGGGGCTCGCCGGAGCGCTGGCCGAGGAGGACCCCGGCATGGCGCCGTTCGTGGAGTCGGTGCCCTCCGCCCGTTCCCGGACGGCCGAGCTCGGCGCGGACTACCCGTCGGTCTCCTCCGCCCTCGCCGACGCCGTCCAGGCCGTGCTCGCGGGGGACGCGACGCCTGAGGAGGCGCTCTCCCAGGCGCAGGAGTCCGTGCCCGCCTCCTGACCCGCGCCCCGCGCTCCGACGCCCCCAGGAGGCCCCCATGCAGACCCGCCGCCGGAGCGGCGCGCGCTCCCGGAGGCTCACGGGCGCCGCGTTCCTCGCGCCGCTCGTGGTGTACATCGCCGTGTTCTTCGGCTACCCGCTGGCCACCAACGCGGGGATGTCCGTCCGGGAGTACACGGCCGCGTCCTTCTACACCGGCGAGGCGCCGTTCGTGGGCCTGGCGAACTACGCCCGCCTGCTGGGCGACCCGCTCTTCGCCACGACCCTCGCCAACACCGCCCTGTTCACCGCCGGCTCGCTGGCCTTCCAGTTCGGCATCGGCCTGGCCCTGGCCGTGTTCTTCCAGCGCCGCTTCCCCCTCAACGGGCTGCTGCGCTCCCTGCTGCTGGTGCCCTGGCTGCTGCCGCTGGTGGTGTCGGGGACCGTGTGGCGCTGGATCTACGACCAGGAGTACGGGGTCCTCAACCAGGCCCTGCTCGGGCTGAGCGGCGCCGTGGAGGAGGCGACCGGCCTGGCGTTCCTGGGGTCGGGGATCGCCTGGCTCTCCAGCACCGACCTGGCCCTGGCGTCGGTGACCGCCGCCAACGTCTGGGTCGGCATCCCGTTCAACATGGTCATCCTCTACGGCGGCCTGCAGAACATCCCCCGGCAGCTCTACGAGGCGGCCGAGCTGGACGGCGCCGGCCCCTGGCAGCGCTTCCGGCACGTCACCTGGCCGCTGCTGCGGCCGGTGACCGCGGTGGTGCTGATGCTCGGCCTCGTCTACACGCTCAAGGTCTTCGACGTGATCATGGTCCTCACCCAGGGCGGGCCCGCCAACGCCTCGCACACCCTGACCACCTGGTCCTACCAGCTCTCCTTCACCGAACTGGACTTCGGGGCGGGCGCCGCCGCGGGCAACGTCCTCATCCTCATCGCCCTGGCGTTCGCCCTGGTCTACCTGCGCTCCGCCCGCACCGCCGACGAGGGGGGAGCACGATGACCCGGCCCCGGTCGCTGCGCACCACCGCCGCCGCCGTCCTCATCGTGGGCGTTCTGCTGTTCCCCCTGTACTGGATGGTGAACGCCTCCCTCCAGCCGGCGGCGGCGCTGCTGGAGACGCCGCCGCGCTGGCACCCCCTGGGCGGAACGCTCGAGGGGTACCGGGAGGCGGTCGACGGGCAGGGCGGCGCGCTCCTCAACAGCACGGTCGTCGCCGTCGGCACGGTCCTGCTGACGCTCGCCGTGGCCGTCCCCGCCGCCTATGCGCTGAGCCGGTTCCCCCTCCCGGGCGGGCGGACCGTGCTCTTCGCCCTGCTGCTGGTGCAGATGATCCCGGGCATCGTCATGGCCAACTCGCTGTACGCGGTGATGAACACGGCCGGCCTGCTCGACACCTACGCGGCGATGATCCTCGCCGACTCGACGCTGGCCGTCCCGTTCGCGGTCCTCATCCTGCGCGCCTTCATGGTGACCATCCCCCGCGCGCTCACCGAGGCGGCCGAGGTCGACGGCGCAGGCCCCCTCCGGGTGCTCGTGACGGTCGTCCTCCCGGTGAGCCGGAACGCGGTGATCACCTCCGCCCTGTTCGCGTTCCTGTTCGCCTGGGCCGACTTCCTGTTCGCCGTCACCCTCAACAACGACGACGCGGTGCGCCCGGTGACCGTCGCCATCTACCGCTTCATCGGCGCGCACACCGCCGACTGGAACGGCGTCATGGCCACCGGGGTCATCGCGTCCGTCCCCGCGGCGATCCTGCTCGTCGTCGCCCAGCGCTACGTCGCCGCCGGGGTCACCGGCGGCGCCCTCAAGGACTGAGGACCGCTCACCCCGAACCGCCCAACGGAAAGGACAGCGCGTGTTCCACGAGATCGACGGGGGAATCGAATGGCGCGGCGGCCACCAGGTCGTGCGTATCGAGGCCTGGGGCGACGATGCCGTCCGCGTCCGGGCCGGCCTGCACTCCCTGATCGACGACCTGCCCGGAGCGCTGGGCCCGCGCCCGGACCACGGCGCCGAGACGGCGGTCGAGGAGGACCGGGCCGTGCTCTCCAACGGCGCCGTCACCGTCGAGGTGAGCGGCGAGGGGATGCTGCGCTTCCTGCGCGGCGGGACCGGGGAGGAGCTGTTCGCCGAGGAACGGGCCCACTTCTGGTGGCCCGGCCCGCGCGTGTTCACCTCCACCGGGAACGGCTACTACCGCATCGAACAGCGCTTCCGCGCCTATGAGGGCGAGCGCATCTTCGGCCTGGGCCAGCACACCCACGGCCTGTTCGACCAGAAGGGCGCCGTGGTCGACCTCGTGCAGCGCAACGCCGAAGTGTCCATCCCCTTCCTGGTGTCCTCCCGCGGGTACGGGCTGCTCTGGAACAGCCCTGCGATCGGCCGCGTCGAGCCGGCCGAGACCGGCACGCGATGGGTCGCGGACAGCGCCCGGCAGATCGACTACTGGGTCACCGCGGGCCGCCCGGCCGACATCCTGTCCCGCTACGCCGACGCGACCGGACACGCACCGCCGCTCCCCGAGTGGGCCTCCGGCTTCTGGCAGTGCAAGCTGCGCTACCGCACCCAGGAGGAGCTGCTGGAGGTCGCGCGCGAGTACAAGCGCCGCGGCGTCCCCCTCTCGGTGATCGTCGCGGACTTCTTCCACTGGACCCACCTGGGCGACTGGAGGTTCGACCCTGAGGAGTGGCCGGACCCCGCGGCCATGGTGCGGGAGCTGCGCGAGATGGGCACCGAGCTGATGGTGTCGGTGTGGCCGTCGGTCAGCCCGCTCAGTGAGAACTACGGGGAGATGATGCGCGCCGGCCACCTGGTCGCCACCGAGCAGGGTCCGCCGGTGCACGCCGACTGGGCGGACAAGGGCGTCGACTCCCATGTGCAGGTGTCCTTCTACGACGCCACGAACCCGGACGCGCGCCGGTACCTGTGGGACAGAATCCGGCGGAACTACCTGGCGGCCGGCGTCCGCGTGTGGTGGTTGGACGCCTGCGAGCCGGAGATCCGGCCCGGCCACCCGGGGAACCTGCGCTTCCACGCCGGCCCGGGGAACGAGGTCGGCAACATCTACCCCGCCGAACACGCGCGGGGCTTCTACGAAGGGATGCACGCGGCGGGCGAGACCGAGGTCGTCACCCTGTGCCGCTCGGCATGGGCGGGCAGCCAGCGCTACGGCGCCGCCCTCTGGTCGGGCGACATCCCCGCGACGTTCGCCTCCCTTCAGGCGCAGATCCGCGCCGGCCTGAACACGGCGCTGTCGGGCATCCCCTGGTGGACCACCGACATCGGGGGCTTCCACGGCGGGGACCAGGACTCCCCCGAGTACCGGGAGCTCCTCGTCCGCTGGTTCCAGTACGGCGTGTTCTGCCCCCTGTTCCGCCTGCACGGCTACCGCGAGCCGTTCCGGAACGAGCTGCACCCGGCCATGTCGGGCGGCCCCAATGAGATCTGGTCCTACGGCGAAGAGGTGTACGACCTCCTCCGCGACCTGGTCATGCTGCGCGAGCGGCTGAGGCCCTACGTCATGGAGCAGATGAGAACGGCCCACGAGCGGGGCCTCCCCCCGATGCGCCCGCTCTTCGTCGACCACCCGGACGACACCCACTGCTGGGGGGTCGGCGACCAGTTCATGTTCGGCCCCGACCTGCTGGTCGCCCCCGTCACCGAGTACGGCGCCCGGGAGCGGGACGTGTACCTGCCCGGCGGAACCGACTGGGCCGACCCGTGGACGGGCGAGGTCCACTCGGGCGGCCGCACCCTTCGCCTCGCCACCCCCCTGGACCGGGCCCCGGTACTGACCCGAAACGGTGCCCGGCTGCCCCTCCGTTCCCCCGTCTGAAGGAGGAAGTCCTGTGGCCCTCTCCATCCCCCGCCCGCGCGGCCTCACGGCCGCGCTGGCGGCGGCGGTGATCGCGCTCCCGTTCGGGGCCGCGCCCGCCGCCGCCGACGACCTCCCGTTCCGCGATCCCGACCTTCCTCTCCAGCAGCGTGTCGACGACCTCCTCGGGCGGCTGACCACCGATGAGAAGGTCTCGCTCCTGCACCAGTACCAACCCGCCGTCCCCAGGCTGGGGATGGAGCCGTTCCGGACCGGAAGCGAAGCGCTGCACGGGGTCGCCTGGCTCGGTGAGGCCACGGTGTTCCCGCAGGCCGTCGGGCTCCGGGCGACGTGGGACACCGGACTCGTCGAACGCGTCGGCGACGTCACCGGCACCGAGATGCGGGGCTTCCACGCCCAGGACCCCGAGGCCCACGGCCTCAACGTGTGGGCCCCGGTGGCCGACCCGCTGCGCGACCCGCGCTGGGGCCGCAACGAGGAGGGCTACTCCGAGGAGCCCCTGCTGGTCGGCGCGATGGCGGACGCCTACGCCGGCGGCCTCCGCGGCGACGACGACTTCTACCTGAAAACGGCTCCGTCCCTCAAACACTTCGCCGGATACGGCATCGAGGAACAGCGCGACGTGACCTCGGTGACGGTGCCCCCGCGCACGCTGCACGAGTTCGTCCACCCCTCGTTCCGGCCCGCGATCGCGTCCGGGAACGCGACCGGCGTGATGGCCTCCTACAACCTCATCAACGGGCGCCCCGCGCACCTGACCCCGCTGCTGGACGACGTGCGCTCCTGGAGCGACGAAGACCTCATGGTGGTCAGCGACGCCTACGCCCCGACCAACGTCGTCGAGAGCCAGCGGTACTACGACGACCATGCCGAGTCCCACGCCGCCATGCTCCGGGCCGGCATCGACAGCTACACCGACCAGGACGACGACTCCAGTGTCACCGTCGGGCGGTTCGAGGAGGCGCTCGACCGGGGGCTGGTCGGCGAGGAGGACCTGGACCGGGCGGTGGGGCGCATCCTCTCCGTGCGCTTCCGCCTCGGCGAGTTCGACCCGCCCGACCGGGTCCCCTACTCCGGCATCACCCCCGGCGTGATCGACGCCCCCGAGCACCGGGAGCTGGCCCGCGAGGCCGCGTCGGCCCAGACCACCCTGCTGCGGAACGACGGGGCCCTGCCGCTGGACCCCGGCGCCGACACCGACGTGGCCGTGGTCGGGCCGCTGGCCGACACCCTGTACGAGGACTGGTACAGCGGCACCATGCCCTACCGCTCCACCCCCGCCGACGGCGTCGCCGAGCGGCTCGGCGGCGCCGGGTCGGTCGGCGTCAGCGAGGGCGCGGACCGGATCGCGCTGCGCAACGGGGACGGCTACGTCACCGCCTCCTCCGACGGGGACGGCGGCGTGCTGCGGGTCGGCGGCGCGGACGGCGGGGAGCCCGGCGAGGAGCAGGCGCTCACCGTCTTCGACTGGGGCGAGGGCGTGGTCACCCTGCGCACCGACGCCAACGGCAGGGTGGTCGGCCTGGGCGGGGAGAACCTGCTCTACAACGACCAGGACCAGCCCAACGGATGGTTCGTGCAGCAGCTCTTCCGCTTCGAGGAGACCGACGGCGGCGTCGCGCTGAAGTACGCCGGCTACGACGAGTGGAACCGCAAGTACATCGCGGTCGACGGCGACGGGCGCCTGTCGGTCTCGGCCGACACGGTCGAGGACGCGGCGGTGTTCGATCGCGAGGTGCTCTCCAGCGGCACCGAGGAGGCCGTGGCGGTGGCCGAGGACGCCGACGCGGCCGTGGTGGTCCTGGGGAACATGCCGTTCATCAACGGCCGCGAGACCGACGACCGCGAGGAGATCGAACTGCCGCCCGCCCAGCAGGAGCTGCTGGAGGCGGTCACCGAGGCCAACCCGCGCACCGTCCTGGTCGTGGAGAGCAGCTACCCGATGGCGATCCCCTGGGCGGAGGAGAACGTCCCCGCGGTGCTGTGGACCTCGCACGCCGGGCAGGAGACCGGCAACGCCCTGGCGGCGGTCCTCTACGGCGACGAGGAGCCCCGGGGGCGCCTGCCCCAGACGTGGTACCGGTCCACCGGGGACCTGCCGGACATGGGCGTCTACGACGTCCGGCAGTCCGGGCACACCTACCGCCACTTCGAGGGCGAGGCGCTGTACCCCTTCGGGCACGGTCTGTCCTACACCTCCTTCGCCTACGGGAAGCCGGAGATCGACCGGAGGAAGGTCGGCCCGGACGGCACCGTGACGGTGCGGGTACCGGTCACCAACACCGGCGACCGCGACGGCGAGGAGGTCGTGCAGCTGTACTCGCGCCAGCTCCACTCGCGCACCGACCAGCCGCTCAAGCGCCTGCGCGATTACGCGCGGGTGAGCGTCCCGGCGGGCGGCACGGTCACCGCCGAGCTCACCGTCGACGCGTCCGACCTGGCGTTCTGGGACGTGACACGGGGCCGGGAGGTCGTGGAGAAGGCGAAGCACGAGCTGATGGTCGGCGCTTCGGCGGACGACGTCCGGCACCGCGCGCGCATCTTCGTGGACGGAGAGAGGATCCCGGCCCGCGATCTGACCGAGCAGACCCGCGCCGCCGACTTCGACCGCTACTCGGGGATCGCCCTCGCCGACGAGACGAAGGTGGAGGGCGACACCGTGGAGGCGCAGGCCGGGGACTGGATCGCGTTCGACGGCACGTCCCTGAAGCCGAAGCCGGCGACGTTCACCGCGCGCGCTGCCTCCACGAGCGGTGGGGGCGCGGTGGAGGTGCGCATCGGCGCTCCTGAGGGCAGGAAGGCGGGTGAGGTGTCGATCGGTGGGACCGGCGGCATCTACTCCTATGAGGAGTTCACCGGTGACCTGAAGAAGGTCCCCGGCGGAAGGAAGGACGTCTACCTGGTCTTCACGGGCGACGTCCGGCTCAGCTCCTTCTCCCTCGAGTGAAGAGCGTGCGGGGCCCGTCCTCACGGCGCGGGCCCCGGGCGCCGGGCCGGGCGTCGTCCGGCTGGGCCCGATCGGGCATGGAGTATTCCGCGATCAGTATCGTCGGCCCGCGTAACAAGGCCGACAAGCTCGTGGGGCGGCTCGCCCTGATGGCCTGTCCCGCCCGCCGGGGGCCGTCCTAGGATCTCCGGGGGAGCCGTCGCCGCCGGTCAGGAGCCGCCATGGAGGAGACCGCCGCACAGGTCGAGGAGGCCGTCGGGATCGCCGTCGTCGGCGCCGGGCTGATGGGTGCCGCCACGGCCCGCGCCCTGGCCCGGCGCGGGCACGGGGTCGCCCTCTTCGAGCGCCACGGCCCCGGGCACGGCCTCGGCAGCTCGCACGGCAGCGCCCGCATCGTGCGTCGCGCCTATGCCGACGCGCGGCACGTCCGCCTCACCGGCCGGGCCATGGAGCTCTGGCGTGCGACCGAGGAGGAGTCCGGCCGGGCGCTGCTCAGGATGACGGGCGGGGTCGACCACGGGGGCGCCGACGTCGGCGCGATCGCTTCCGCCCTGGACGGCGAAGGGGTCCCCTACGAGGCCCTCACCCCCGCGGAGGCCGAGCGGCGCTGGCCGGGCGCGCGCTTCGAGGGCAGGGTGCTCTTCCACCCTGAGGCCGGGACCGTCGACCCCGAAGGCGCGGTCTGGGCGTTCATCGAGCTCGCCCGGCGCGACGGATGCGCCTTCCACCCCCGCACGGCCGTCCTGGGGATCTCCCTGCGAGGAGACCACGCCGTCCTCACCACGAGCGCGGGCACGGTGCGCGCCGACCGGGTCGTCGTGGCGGCGGGGGCCTGGGCGTCCGACCTCTTGGAGGGGCCGGATCCGGTCGTACCGCTCCCCCGGTTGACCGTGACGCAGCAGCAGGTCTTCCACTTCCCCCGCCGCGCGCTGGCGGGCGACGCCCCGACGATCATCCACCACCGCGACCCGCTGACCTACAGCCTCTCGGGCGGACGCGACGGCGGCCCCGGCGACGGCCGCAAGATCGCGGAGTTCCTCGACCCCCTCGGCCCTCCCGTCACTCCGGACAACCGGAGCGGGGTGGTCGATCCCCGCGCGCGCGAGCGCGTCACCGCCTACGTGCGCGAGTGGCTTCCCGGTCTGGCTCCTGAACCGTTCAACGAGGCCACGTGCCTGTACACGGCGACCCCGGACGAGGAGTTCGTCCTCGACCGGTCGGGGCCGGTCGTCGTCTGCTCCCCCTGCTCCGGCCACGGGGCGAAGTACGCACCGCTCATCGGCGAGCTGACGGCCGACCTCGCCGAAGGCGGGGATCCCGGCGACCCCTCCTTTGCACTGGACGCCCCGCGGGGGTGACCCCGGGCGCGCTCCGGGCGCCGCGGCTACGCTGCCTCCATGGCCCCCACCGATCCCCCGCCGAGCGCCGCGGCGCGCGCGCCCGGCCTCTCCGGGCCGGGAACCGCCGCGCTCATCGCCACGACCCTGCTGGCGGGCGTGGGCGTCCTCTGGACGCTCTTCACCGCGCTCCTCGTCAGCGAACCGCCCGAGTGCTTCCTGGCCTTGACCGATATGGGCCGCGCCCAGTGCGAGCAGGCCCGGGAGCAGGGCGACCACAGCATGGTCCCCTCCTACGCGCTCGCGGCGACGGCCGTGGCCGTGGCGGCCGCCACCGTCGCCGCCTGGGTGCTGGCCCGGCGGCGGCCGTGGGTGCCCTGGGCCGCCCTGGCCGCCGTGCCCGCGGGCACGCTGCTCGGGCTGATCGCGTTCACACCCGACCCCTGAGCCCGGCGCGGCGGTTCAGCACCGCTCAGCTCAGGGACTGCTCGTGTCCGCCGTGGTGCAGCGGACGCCTCGGCTCCCGCGTCTCGTCGCCCGGGACGGGTGCCTCGTCGGCGTCGGAGCGTCCGGCCCGGTAGGCGTCCCGCTCCGTGTCCACCTCCGGCACCGGTGGCCCGGCGGGCGTCCAGGCCGCGGTGAGGCCGTAGACGACCAGCACGTCCACGGCGATCACCAGCACCGCCCAGACCGGGTAGGGCTCGACGAAGGCGAGCTGGGCGACCGCGTTCAGGCCGGCGGCCAGGACGCCGACGGCCCGCGCCCACATCCGGCCGCTCAGCGCGGCGGCCCCGGCCGCCATGAGCACCGCGCCCCACACCGCCAGCACCAGGCCCCACACGGCGTAGTCGAACAGCAGGGTCCCGCCCTGCTCCACGCGGTAGAAGTCCGAGGCGAAGGACGCCACCATCCCCTGCACGAAATTGATCGCCCCGCCGAAGACCAGCATCGACGCGGCGAAGACGCGCCAGCCGTCCGTGCGCTTCCGGCTCATGCGCTTCCCCCCGTTCCGGGGCCGCGGCCCCGTACCGCCGGCCCCCTCAGGCCACCGTGCACGAACGGCGGCGCGCCGTTCCACGCCCGGTCCGCCACCTGCGGGCAAATTCTCAGCCATCCCCGCGCTTCGTGGGCCGGGCGCGCACATGCATGCGCTCCCCCTGGCGCCCGAACAGGCTGAGGATCTCCACCGGCCCCTCGCCCGTGGTGCCGAACCAGTGCGGCAGGCGCGTGTCGAACTCCGCGGCCTCGCCCGGGCCCAGCACCAGGTCGTGGTCGGCCAGGACCAGGCGCAGCCGGCCCGCCATGACGTAGAACCACTCGTAGCCCTCGTGGGTCTGCGGGTCGGGGGTGTCCCGGTCTGCGGGGATGATCATCTTGTACGCCTGGATGGAGCCGGGCTGGCGGGTCAGCGGCACCACGGTCGCGCCGTACCGCTGCACCGGCTTCATCCGGATCCGGGGGTCGCCCACCTCCGGCGCCCCCACCAGCTCGTCCAGCGGCACCTGGTGCGCCTGGGAGATCGGCAGCAGCAGCTCCAGGCTGGGCCTGCGCTGCCCCGACTCCAGGCGCGAGAGGGTGCTCTTGGAGATGCCGGTCGCCGCGGCCAGCTCCGCCAGCGTCACGCCGCGCCCGGTGCGCAGCCGCTTCAGCCTCGGGCCGACCTCGTCGAGCGCCTCGTTCAGTGCCGCGTCGTCGCGTGCCCGCTCATCACCGCCCATACCCGCCATTGCAGCACCCCGTCCCGGAAACAGCAACAATGATTGCCGTTTTCATTTCCTCCGGCGCATGCTGTCCGCGGAGGTGGTCACGATGACCGAGATCAAGGACGCCGCCGTCGTCGGCGGCGGCGCGGCGGGGCTCAGCGCGGCGCTGGTCCTGGCGCGGGCGCTGCGCTCGGTGGCGGTGGTCGACGCGGGCGAGCCGCGCAACGCCCCGGCCGCGCACATGCACAACTACCTGGGGCGGGAGGGGATTCCACCCCAGGAGTTCCTGGCGATCGGCCGTAAGGAGGCCGAGGGGTACGGCGCCGAGGTCATCGATGCGCGCGCCGTGCGGGCCGAGCGCGCGGGGGACGGATTCCGGGTGCTCCTCGCCGGCGGCGGCGCCGTGGAGGCACGGCGCCTCGTCATCGCCACCGGACTCCGGGACGAGCTTCCGGAGCTGCCCGGGCTCCGCGAGGGCTGGGGCCGGTACGTGCTGCACTGCCCCTACTGCCACGGCTATGAGGTGCGCGACCGGCCGATCGGCGTGCTCGGCACGGGGCCGCACGCCACGATGCAGGCGCTCATGCTGAAGAAGTGGTCCTCCGACCTCGTCTACTTCACGCACGGGCGGGAGCTCGGCGCCGACGACCGCCTCCGCCTGGAGGCGCGCGGGGTCCGCCTCGTCGAGGGCAGGATCCGCGGGCTCAAGGCCGCCGACGGCGAGCTCCAAGAGGTGGAGCTGGACGACGGAACCGCCGTTCCGCGCACCGCCGTGTTCGCCCCGCCGACGATGGTCCCCTCTGGGACGCTGCTGGACGACCTGGGATGCGCGCGCGATGAGGACGGAAGCGCCGCGACCGACCCCATGGGCCGGACGAGCGTCCCCGGCGTCTGGGCGGCGGGCGTCGTCGCCGACCCGATGGCACAGGTGATCGTCGCCGCGTCCATGGGCAGCCGCGCCGCCTTCGCCATCGACCACGACCTGATCAACGCGGAGATCGACCAGGCCGTCGCCGCGCACCGCGACCGCTGACCGGCCGGACTCCGCAGGACCGGAAACCGAAGGATTCGAGGGAGCCACCATGCAGGACACGCACGAACACGGACACGGCAATGGCCACGGGCACGGACACGGGCACGGGCACGGGCATCCCGAGCACACCGACCCCGCCTTCTGGGAGGCCATGGCGGACCGCCTGGAGAGCGAGGCCGAACTGCGCACCCCGCTCTACGGGCAGGCGGTCGACTGGCTCCACTCGGTCCTGGGCGAGGACCGGGCCTCCGCGCCGTCGGCGCGCATCGTCGACGTCGGAAGCGGCCCGGGGGTCGTCGCCTCCCTGTTCGCCGAGCGCTTCCCCCGCGCCGAGGTCGTCGCCGCGGACCAGGCCTCCGGGCTCCTGGAGCGGGCGGACGCGCGCGCGGCGCGCCTGGGCCTGGAGCACCGCCTGTCCACTCTGGCGGTGGACCTGCCCGACGACTTCGGCAAGCTGGGCACCGCCGACCTGATCTGGAGCAGCAACGCGGTCCACCACTTCGGCGACCAGCAGCAGGCGCTGGACACGCTCGCCGCGCACCTGGCGCCCGGCGGCGTGCTGGCGGTGGCCGAGCGGGGCCTGCCGGAGCGCTTCCTGCCCCGCGACATCGGCATCGGCCGCCCGGGGCTGCAGGCGCGGCTCGACGCCGCGCTGGAGGAGTCCTTCGGCCGGATGCGCGAAGGGCTCCCCGGCTCGGTGCGGACCGTGGAGGACTGGCCCGCGATGCTCGCGCGCGCGGGCCTCGTGCCGTCGGGGTCGCGTACGTTCCTCCTCGACCTGCCGGCGCCGCTCGGCCCGGTCGAGCGCGGCTACATCCGCGACCAGTTCGCCCGGGTGCGCGACCAGGCCGGGGACGTGCTGGACGCCGACGACACCGCGGCCCTGGACGTCCTGCTCGACGACGCCTCTGAGGAGGGGATCCGTTGGCGGCCGGACGCGTTCCTGCTGTCGGCCACCACGGTCCACACCGCACGCGCGTACGCCGGGTAGCCGCTCGGGGGCCGCGGAGGGGCGGGGGACCGCAGGGCCGCACGATCCACCCGCCCCCTCTCTTGAGTTCAAGTTAGCTTGAACTTCTACGATCGGCAGGACCGCCCCGGAACCCCGCGGCGGGACCGCGACGCCGACCGTCGAGAGGATCCGCGATGACGCCCGACTCCCGCCGCCCGGGGTGGCGCGCCTGGCTCGGCCTGGCCGTGCTGACGCTCCCGCTGCTGATGGCGGCCACCGACATGACCGTCCTGTTCATGGCGCTCCCGCGGATCGCCGCCGACCTGGCGCCCGGCAGCACGCAGATGCTCTGGATCCTGCACGTGGGGGACTTCCTGGCCGTCGGCCTGGCGCTGACCATGGGGAGGCTGGTCTCCCGGGCCGGCGCCCGCCGCCTGCTGCTCGCCGGGGTCGCGGTCTACGGACTGGCCTCGCTGGCCGCGGCGTACGCGCCCGGCCCCGAGGCGCTGATCGCCCTGCGCGCGGTCCTGGGCATGGCCGCCGCGACCTTCATGCCCGCCGTCATCGCGATGCTGCGCGCGATGTTCCCCGACCCGCGCCGGTTCTCGGTGGCGATCGCGGTGATCATGAGCGCCTTCTCGGCCGGGATGGCGATCGGGCCGCCGCTGGCCGGCGCCGTGCTGGAGCACTTCTGGTGGGGCGCGGTCTTCCTGGCCAACGTCCCCGCCGCCGTGGTCCTGCTGTCGAGCGCCCCGCTGCTGCCGGCCCTGCGCGGGGAGGCGGCCGGGCGCGTGGACATGGTGAGCGCCCTGCTGTCCATGGGCGCCATCGTCGCCGTGATCTTCGGCCTGCAGGAGATCGCCGACGCGCAGGCCACCGGCTCGGGCGGGGCGGTGTGGCCCTACGCGGCGCCGGTGGCCGCGGGCGTCGCGCTGGGCGCGGTGTTCGTCCGCCGCCAACTGCGCGTCGCGGACCCGCTGGTGGACCTGCGGCTGTTCACCTTCCCGGCCTTCTCGGTGTCGATGGGCGCGATGCTGCTGATGCTGATGGCCTACGGCGGCTCCGACATGCTCTTCACCCAGCACCTGCAGGCGGTCCTGGGGCTCCCGCCCGGGCGGGCGGGGCTGCTGATGATCGCGCCCGCCGCCGCCTCGATCGCCGGCGGCCTGGCGGCGCCGGTCCTGATCCGGTGGGTGCGCCCCGCCTTCGTGATGGCGGGGGGACTGGCGGTGGCCGCGGCCGGCGCGGGCGGCATCGCGCTGCTCGCCGGACAGGCCGGCGCGCCGGTGCTGGTCGGCCTGGTCACGCTGATCGCCCTGGCCCTGGGCCCGCTCTTCCCGCTCTCGACCAACCTGGCGGTGGGCACCGCCCCGCCCCGGCAGGCGGGGTCCGCGGCGGCCGTGGGGGACGTCGCCGGGGGCTTCGGCCAGGCGATGAGCCTGGCGGTCCTGGGCACGATCTCCGCGGTCGTCTACCGCCGCTCGCTGGAGGCCTCGACCCCCGAGGGCGTTCCGGAGGACACCCTCGACTCGGCCGGGGAGAGCATCGGCGGCGCCGTCACCGCCGCCGGGGAGCTGGGCGGAGGGACCGGCCGCGCGCTGCTGGAGGCCTCCCAGGCCGCGTTCACCACGAGCCTGCAGGCCGGATACGGCTTCGGTGCGGTGGTCATGGCGGCGACCGCCCTCCTGGTCGCCTGGAAGCTCCGGCACGTCCTGCTCGACGACGGTTCCGACGACGGCTCCGGCGAGGAGGCCGTCTCGGGAGAGGGCTCCGGCGAGGACGGAGCCGGAAAGGAGGCGGCCGCGGTCGGCGGAGGCGCCGGGGGGTGAGCGGCGCGGGCCGTCCGGTGGCAGTGCCCGGCGGCGGTGTCCGGTTCCGCCCGGTACCACCTGGACTCGTCGAAGGTCGAGTTCCTGGAGGACTGACGGGCCACCCCGGACGGTCAGGCTGGGGCGCCCTGCGCGGGCGCCCCCGCGCGCGCTCCACCGGTGAGCAGCGCCGCCAGCTCGCCGACGCCGGGGTCGCCCACCGCACGGTCCAGGGCCTGGCGCAGGGCCTCGTCATAGGTCGGAGCGGCCTCCGCGTGGCGGGCACGCCCCTCGTCGGTGATGACGGAGTAGACGCCCCTGCGGTCCCCGTCGCACATGTCCCGGCGGGTCAGCCCGGCGGACTCCATGCGCCCGACGAGACGGCTGATCGAGCTCTGGTTCAGGCCGATGCGTTCGGCGAGCTCCTGCATGCGCAGCTCCCCGTCGTCGGCCGAGGCGAGTTTGCAGAGCGCACGGAACTCCGACAGCCCGATCCCGTGCCTGCGCTGCAGCGCGCGCGCCAGCTCGTGCTCGACCCTTCCGCTGAGTGCGACGACCTGGTCCCACATCAGTACGGCGTCCATCGGCCCCTCCTTGCTTGACACCAGAGTACATGCAGTGCCAACTTATGCATGTACAAGCAATTCATGTACATGCATATTCACCAGGAGGCCCCGATGCCCGCCGACACGACCACCGGCGCACCCGCCGGCACCGCCGTCCACGGGATCCGCAAAGTGAGCACCGACCCCGACTGGTACGCCCCCTACCGCATCTCCCAGGCGGTGCGCGCCGGAGGGTTCGTCCACGTCTCCGGCCAGGCCGGGATCGACGAACAGGGCCGCACCGTGCCCGGCGGCTTCCTGGAACAGGGCCGCCAGGCCTTCGCCAACCTCCGCCGCGTCCTGGCCGCCGCAGGCGCCGACCCGGGCGACCTGGTCAAGGTCGGCATCTTCGTCCGCGACATGCGGGCGCACCTGGACGACGTGATCCGCCTCCGCGGGGAGTTCCTGTCCGAGCCCTACCCCGCCGACACCCTGCTGGAGGTCTCCTCGCTCGCTCAGCCCGACTGGCTGATCGAGGTCGAGGCCACCGCGCTCGACCGCTGACCCGGCCCCGCCCACCGGAAAGGAACCCCGCCGATGTCCGCCCTCACCACCACGAGCCCGCTGCTCCGCCCCTATGAGAAGGGGGCGCTCCGCCTGCCCAACAGAATCGCCATGGCACCGATGACCCGTGGGCGGACCGACGACCGCACCGGCACGCCCGACGCGCTCACCGCCGCCTACTACGCCCAGCGGGCGGACGCGGGCCTCATCGTCAGCGAAGGCCTCTGGGTGGACGCGGCCGCCAAGGGCGGCCCGGGCGTCCCCGGCATCGCGACCGAGGAGCAGACCGCCGCCTGGCGCGGCGTCACCTCCGCCGTCCATGCCGCCGGGGGCCGCATCTTCGCCCAGCTCTGGCATGTGGGCCGGATGACGCACCCGGTCACCCTCGGAGGCTCCCGGACGCCGCTCGCCCCCTCCGCCGTGCGGATCACGGGCGGGGACATCTTCACGTCCCAAGGGCACCTGACCCACGTGACGCCCAGGGCGATGACGACCGGCGAGGCCGAGGAGGCGGTCGCGCGCTTCGCGGCCGCCGCGCGCAACGCCGTCGACGCCGGATTCGACGGCGTCGAGGTCCACGGCGCCAACGGCTACCTGATCCAGCAGTTCCTGGCCGAGAACACCAACCGGCGCGACGACCGCTACGGGGGCTCGGTCGCGGGCCGGACGCGCTTCGCCCGCGAGGTCGTCGGGGCGGTCGCCCGGGAGGTCGGGGCCGAGCGGGTCGGGCTGCGCATCTCCCCCGGCAACCCGGAGAACGAGATCACGGAGGAGGACCCCGCGGCCACCTACCGTTCGCTCCTCGAAGCGCTGGACCCGATGGGCCTCGCCTACCTCCACGTGATCGAGCGCGGCTCCTACCCCGCCCTGGCCGACCTGCGCCCCCGGTGGTCGGGCACGCTGGTCGCCAACTACAACGGGAGCGCCCCCACCCGGCGCGACCAGGCGGAACCGCTACTGGAGTCGGGGACGGCGGACCTGTTCTCCTTCGGGCGGCTGTTCATCGCCAACCCCGACCTCCCTGAGCGGTTCGCCTCCGGAGCACCCCTGGCCGAGCCGAAGTGGGACCTGGTCTACGGCGGCGGGGCCGAGGGGTACATCGACTACCCACGGGCGTAGGACGCCGGTTCACCGCGCGTCCACCCGATCGGCGGCGGACGTTCGGACGCGCGGTGCAGGATCGCCCCGGAGAGGCCACCGGGGAGGGAACATGCGGGTGTCGGCCGCGGTCTTGGACCGCGGGGCCGTGCGGGTCGAGGAACTGCTCCTTCCGGAGCGCGCGCCCGGCGAGATCGACGTGCACATCGACGCCGCCGCGGTGTGCGGCTCGGACCTGCACACCGTGCTCGGGAGGCGCCCGGCGCCCGAGCGCACGGTGCTCGGGCACGAGGGCGCGGGCACCGTCGCCGCCGCCGACCCGGGGACCCGCGACCTGCGGGGCACCCCGCTGCGCCCCGGCGACCGGGTGGTGTTCGCGCGGTTCGGCGCCTGCGGCACGTGCGACCGGTGCACGCGCGGGCTGGAGGCGGCGTGCCGCTCGGTGCTCACCTACGGGCACGAGGGCGCCGACCGGGCCCCGCACGCCACCGGGACGCTCGCCGACGGGGTGCGGCTGCTGCCGGGCGTGCCGGTGCTGCGGGTGCCGGGCTGGGCGGGCGATGCGCACGTGGTCTCGGCGGGGTGCGCGGCGGCCACCGCTGCCGCCGTGCTCTCCGCCGGCGGCGCCGCCGAGCCCGGCGACCCCGCGCTGGTGCTGGGCGCCGGGGCGGTCGGCGCCTACTGCGCGGCGATGCTGCGCTCGGAAGGGCGCACGGTCTACGTGCACGACCCGGCGCCGCGGCGGAGCGCCGCGGTGCGGCGGCTGGGGGCGCGGACCGACGTCCCGGACGGGCTGGCCTTCCCCCTGGTGGTGGAGGCGTCGGGGAGCCCCGAGGCCTTCGCGGCCGCGCTCGGCGCGGCGGAGGCCGGGGGCCGCGTGGTGGCGGCGAGCGCGGTCGGCCCGGGCACGGCCGAGGTGCGCCTCGACCCGGCGGACCTGGCGGCCCGGCACCTGACGGTGGCCGGGGTGCACGGCTACGCGGCCGCGGACTTCCTGCGGGGCGTGGACTGGCTGCTGGGCCCCGGCCAGTTCCTCGACCTGGAGGCGCTGGTGTCCCCTCCGGTCCCGCTGCCGCCGCCGGGCAAGGACCTGGACGAGGCCTTCGGGCTCATGCACGCCGGGGAGCACCTACGGGTCCTGGTGGCGCCTCCGGCCGCCTGAACCGGCGCACTCGATGACCGAACCGTCCCGGGGCCGCGTGGGAATGCGCCCCACGGGGATGGTCCGGTCCTGTTCCGGCCCTGTGCAGTCCAGTGCCGCCAACCGTGTGGAGAGCTCGGTCAGGATTGAGAGGACCACGTCCTCCCCCGGGCACCGGTGGTCCAGGGCGACATCGCCGCCTCCCTGGGGGATGAACACGTCGTCGCCCACCGGCGGACCGGTCGCCCTCCGGCGCAGGTCCGGAAGCCGGGCGCACCCCTTGGCGAAGAGGAGCGGGGGCTGGTCGATGATGGGCGCGCGCTGAGCGGACATGGACCCCGCCACCCCGGCGGTTCTACGGGAAACCCCTCCCCGCCCCGGGTTCCGGGCCGCCTCGCGGCGAAATACCGGACCGAAGGTAGACCCTTTCACCGCGACGGCACCGCCGTTCTCCAGGGCGCCCCCTGCACACCGGCGAATGCCTCAGAGCGCCACGCCGCGACACTCCGCACCCCCGGCGCCGCTTATCGGTCCAATCACCTTTCGCGCGCACATCGCGAACGTTTCCAGGACACCCGAGCGACCTCAGCCCGTTTCGGCTCCCTATACACCGACATTCCCCTCGGATTCGGCTGGAACGAATCCACGAAAGGGTGGCTGAATCGCTTGCGCCGCCCACGGCCTCCACCACGGATCCGTTCTGGAAATCGGGGCTGATCATGCGTTTCGTCGCCATCGGCGCGCGGGGATGAGTGCAGCCGCGGACCCCCTCCAAGCCCTCAGGGGGCGGTCCGCCCCCGATGACAGGAAAGGGCCGACAGGAAAGGACGGACGAAGGACCACGCCGTCCCGGTCACCACCGAACCCGGCACCTCCAGGTATCCGGCGCTCGGCGACGGCTTGCACGACGCCATGGGCTCTCGCCTCAGGCGATTCTCTTGACACCCCCTTGCGATTCGAAGGAGATCCCGATGCAGGACACCCGCCCGCGCTACATCCGCCCTGTTCTCACCCACCTCGGCGAATTCAAGGACGTGACGCTCGGCGGCGGCTCCCTCCCCATCTACGACGGATTCGTCCTCGGCATCTTCTACTGACCCCCTGCCCGACCGGCGGCGGCCCGGATCCGGTCCGGGCCGCCGCCCCTACCGCCACTGACGAGGAGACGCGTGCACGCACCGCCGACCTGGTTCGCCGTCCTCCCCGACACCGACGACGCCGCACCGGCGGCCCGGCTGCTGGCGACCGCCGCCGACCGCGTGGTCCCGCACGCCTCCGGCCGCCCGTGGATCGTCGGCACCTGGGGGCCCGGCGAGGCCGCGCTCGTCCTGGCCGGCCCGTCCCGCATCGCCCTGATCGGCCGCTCCACCGCGACGTCGGCCGTCCTCGAGACCGCCCTGGCCGGCGGGCTCGACCGGATCGGCGAGCGCACCCGCGCGCTCACCGGCTGCTTCCACCTGGTCGCCGCCGTCGGCGGCCGGGTGTGGGCGCGCGGGGCGGCCTCCGGGGTGCGCCGCCTGTTCCACGCCGACGTGCGCGGCGTGCGCGTGCTGGCCGACCGGATCGACGCCCTGGCCGCCCCCGGCGCGCCGGTCGACCCCGGCGTCCTCGCGCTCCGCCTGGCCGTCCCCCCGGCGGCCGAGGGCCTGGAGCAGGCGGCGCCGCTGAAAGGCGTGGACCCGGTGCCCACCGACCACGCGGCCGTGCTCGAACCCGACGGCGCGCTGCGCCTGTCCCGCTGGTGGCGGGCGCCCCGCCCCGTCCTCACGCCCGAGGAGGGGGTGCCCGCGGTGGCCGAGGCCCTGGAGGAGGCCGTGCGCGCCCGCACGCGCGCTGCGGGCACCGTCGGATGCGACCTCTCCGGCGGCTGGGACTCCTCCACCCTGTCCCTGCTCTCCGCCCGGCACGCCGAGCGCCTGGTCACCTACCGGTGGGACACCTCCGATCCCGGAAACGACGACCCGGTGTGGGCCGCCAAGGCGCGCGCGTTCCTCCCCGACGCCGTGCACCGCGTGGCCCCCGCCGACGGGCTGCCCCTGTGGTTCGCGCGCGTCGACGCCCCTTCACCGTCCCTGGACGAGCCCCTCCCCTGCATCAGGATCCGGGAACGGACCCTGCACGCCGCACGCGACCTGGCCTCGCTCGGGGCCCGCCTGCACATGAACGGGCAGGGCGGCGACGAACTCTTCGCCGGGAACGCCCTGTTCCTGCACGCGCTCGCCGCCCGGGCCCCGCTCACCGCGCTGAAGAGGGCGTGGGGCTACAAGGCCCTGGCGCGCTGGCCGATGGCCGCCACCGCGCGCGCTCTGGCGGATCGCCGCGGGTACGGGCGTTCGCTGCGCCGTGCCGCCAATGCCCTGGGCGCTCCCCCGGTGACGCAGAGGACCCCCCACTTCGACTGGGTCTCCCCGACCAGGCTCCCGCCCTGGGCCACCCCGGACGCCCGCGGCGCCGTCGCCGAGCTCCTGCGCGCCGCCGCGGACGCCGCCCCTTCGGCCCGCCCGCGCGCGCAGCACGCGAAACTGCAGGCGGTCCGGACCTCCGGTTGCGCGATGCGCGTGGTCGACCAGCTCTACCGGCACGCGGGCGTCGAACTGGCCACGCCTTACCTGGACGACGCCGTGGTGAACGCGGTGCTGAGCGTCGACGGCAGGCGCCTGTGCGACCCCTACCGCTACAAACCGCTGCTCGCCGAGGCGATGCGGGGCGTGCTCCCCGACGAACTCCTGACGCGGCGCACCAAGGGCGAGTTCAGCGGCGAGGCGTTCACCGGCCTGAAGCACCACCGCTCCGCGCTCCTGGCGCTGACCGAGGGCATGCACCTCGAGCGGCTCGGCCTGGTGGACGCGGACTCCCTGCGCGCCGCCGTGACCGGCCCGCACACCGGCGCCGGCGGCCTCGCCGCCATCGAGGCCACGCTCGGCGTGGAGAACTGGCTGCGCCAGAGCGGGCGGCCGCGGGCCGGCGCCCGGCGGCCCGAGACGAGGATCGGAGAGGCCACATGAGTGCACTGGAACTGCGGCCCGAGGTGGCGACCGCGCCCGCGGACGGCGGCATGGTGCTGCTCGACGAGCGCAGCGGCCGCTACTACCACCTCAACGGCAGCGGCGCCGAGATCACCCGGATGCTCCTCGACGGCGCCGCCCCCGGGGAGGCGGCCCGGCGCCTGGCCGAACGGTACGCGCTCGCCCCCGAGCGCGCGGCCGCGGACGTGGACGCGCTCATCGCCTCCCTCGAGGGCGCGGGGCTGGTGGCGCCATGAGCCTCCCCCTGGCCATGCCCGAACGGGGGCGGCCGCCGCTCGCCCGGCGGTGGGCCGGGCGGGCGGCGGTCCTGGCGGCGCTGCTGCTGGCGCGCAGGCCGCCCCGGCGCATCCGCCGCCTGCTGACCCTGCTGCGGCGGCACGCCCGTCCCGCGACCGTCGCCGAGGTCCGGCGGGCCCAGGAGACGGTGGTGGCGGTCAGCGCAGTGTGCGCCGGGGAGGGGTGCCTTCCGCGGTCGCTCGCCACGGTGCTGCTGTGCCGGCTGCACGGTGCCCAGCCGACGTGGTGCACCGGGGTGCGCACCGATCCGTTCGGCGCGCACGCCTGGGTCGAGGCCGAGGGGGTCCCCGTCGGCGAGCCCGCCCCGCCCGACCACTACATGCCGCTGATGCGCGTCTGAGGCGGGATCGGGGCGCGCGCCCCTCCGGCGCGGGGCCGGACACGGCCCGCGTAGGGTGCGCACGATGCCCCGCCGCAGCCGCCTCCGTACCGCCGCAGCGGCGCTGGCCGTGTTCGCGCTCCTCCTCCCGCCGGCCGCGGAGGGGACGGCTGTGCTGCGGCCGGCCCCGGAGTCCTACACCGTCCCCGGGCTGGACGCGCCGGTGGAGATCCGCGTCGACCACTGGGGCGTGCCGCACATCTACGCCCGCGACGACGGCGACCTGTACTTCGCCCAGGGCCTCAACGCCGCACGGGACCGGCTGTTCCAGATCGACCTGTTCCGACGCAGGGGCCTGGGCCTGATGGCCGAGGCCTTCGGCCCCGCCTACACCGAGCGCGACCGCGCCGCCCGGCTCTTCCTCTACCGGGGCCCGATGCACCGGGAGTGGGCCGCCTACGGGCCGGGCACGAGGCGCGCGGCCGAGCGGTTCACGGCCGGCATCAACGCCTACATCGACTGGCTGGAGGAGAACCCGGCGTACCTGCCTCCGGAGTTCCAGGAGCTGGGGCACCGCCCCGCGCGCTGGAGCCCGGAGGACGTGGTGCGGATCAGGACCCACGCGCTCTCGGGGAACCTGGTCAGCGAGGTACAGCGCGCGCGGGTCGCCTGTGCGTCGGACACCGCGACGGACCGCCTGAGGATCCGCCTCCGGCCCGAGCACACGCCCCGGGTGCCCGAAGGCCTCGACCCCTGCGCGATTCCCCCCGGCGTCCTGGACACCTATCTGGCGGCCGTTCGGGCACCGGCCCTCGCGCCGGACCCGGAGCCGACCCCGTCGAGGAGTGCGCCGTGGGCGTCGGAGGGCAGCAACGCCTGGGCGGTCGCCCCCGAGCGGACCGCGACCGGCCGCCCACTCCTGGCCGCCGACCCGCACCGGTCCCTGACCGCCCCGTCGCTGCGGTACATCGCGCACCTTTCGGCACCGGGGACCGACATCGTGGGGGCGGGCGAGCCGTCGATGCCGGGACTGGCGCTCGGGCACAACGGGACGGCGGCGTTCGGCCCGACCTACCTGTCGGCCGATCAGGAGGACCTCTACGCCTACCGGCTCCACCCCGACGACCCGCACCTCTACCGGTACGGCGGCGGCTGGGAGCGCATGGCCTCCGTGCACGAGCGCATCCCCGTCCAGGGGGCCGCCCCCGCCGCCGCCGAGCTGCTGTTCACCCGGCACGGCCCGGTCGTGCGGCTGGACGAGGAGGCGGGCACCGCCTACGCGGTCCGCACCACCTGGAGCATGCCCGGCACCGCGCCCTACCTGGGCGCCCTGGAGCTGATGCGCGCCCGGGACCTGGACGGCTTCCGCGCGGCCGCCGAAGGCTGGGGCGGGCCGCCGCTGACCTTCGTCTACGCCGACACCGGCGGCACCGTCGCCCGGGTCTCCGCGGGCGCCGTGCCGGTCCGCCCCGGGCACGACGGCCTGCTCCCCGTGCCCGGCGACGGGCGCTACCCGTGGGCGGGGACGGCGGCCGGCTCCCTGCTGCCCTGGCGGGCCGACCCGCCGGAGGGGTTCACCGCCGCCGCGAACGAGTACACGCCCGCGCCGCGCCTGCCCGGCCCTGTCGGATACGAGTGGCCCTCGCCCTACCGGCACCGGCGCATCACCGACGTGCTCGCCCGCGACCGCCCCTTCGGCGCCGGGGACGCGATGGCCCTGCAGAACGACCGGCGCAGCCTGCCCGCCGACGCCCTGGTCCCGATGCTCCCGCCCCCGGAGGCCGCAGGCGGTACGGAGAGGGAGGACACGGGGGACAGGGAGGACACAGGGGACACCGCGGCCGCGCTCCGGCTCCTGCACCGCTGGGACCGGGTGGCCGCCGAGGACTCCGCCGGCGCCGCGCTCTTCGAGACGTGGACGTCCCGGCACCTGGCCCCGGCCCTGTACGACGCCCGCGTCCCCTCCGAGGCCCGGCACCTGGTCACGCTCACCGAGACCGAGACGCTGGTCCGCGCCCTGGAGGGCCTCGACCCCGCGGAGCGCGAGGCGCTGCTCCTCTCCTCCCTCTCCGACGCCTACGGGGAGGTCTCCTCCCTGCTCGGCGGCGATCCGTCGTTCTGGCGCTGGGGCGACCTGCAGTGGACGCTGTTCGAGCATCCCGCCGGGGACCACGTCGGACCGCTCCCCCGGGGCGGCGCGTGGGACACGGTCGACGCCTCGTTCTACCGGCCGCACGACTTCGGCCAGGCGGCCGGAGCCTCGTTCCGGGCAGTGATCGACGTGGGCGCATGGGACCGGTCCTTCGCCGCGAGCGCCCCGGGGCAGTCGGGCGATCCGCGCTCAGAGCACTACGACGACCTCCTGCCGGCGTGGAGGAGGGGCGACTACTTTCCCCTCCTCTACACACGGGAGGCCGTCGAGGCGAACACGGCCCTGACCGTCCGACTGCTGCCGACCCCGGAGCACGGCACGGGCCGGTCGGAGACGGTTCAGTCGGAGGGCGCCGCCCCGATCTCAGGCTCCAGATAGGAGGTGAGGAGGCGGGTGAGCTCGGCGACGATCTCCGCCCGCCGCTCCTCGTCGGCCCCCATGACCATCGGGAAGACCCCCTGCACGGTGGCGATGCACATGGAGGCGAGCAGCTCCATCCGCGCGGGGTCGGCGCCGGGGGCGCGCAGCAGGAAGACCTCCTTGAGCCGCCGTCCGATGTCGGCCCGGATCGCGGACGCCACCCGTTCCAGGCGCGGGGACGCGGCCGATCCGTGGAAGAGGACCCAGAAGGCGGGGCGCCGCGTCTTGAACTCGGAGAGCCCCCTCAGCACGCTGCCGACGAGCTCGTCGGCCCCGAGCCGGGCCGTCTCGTCGGACAGGCGGGCGCCCCAGAACTCCCGCGAGGTCGCGGTGTAGCGCTCGACGAGTCCGTCGAGGACCTCCTCCTTGTTGCGGAAGAACTGGTAGAGCGAGCCCGGCGACACGCCTGCCTGCGCGGCGATCGCGTTGGTGGTGGCGTCCTCGAACCCCTGCTCGGCGATCACCTCCTCCGCGGCGTCCAGGATCTGCTCCATCCGCCGTCGCCCGCGCTCCTGGCGCCGCCCGCCGCGCCGGTCCTCCGCCCCGTCCTGGGACACACGTCCTCCTCGCATCCGCCGCCACCGATTGCTTTTACGAGTAATCGCTCGTATTTTGTGTTCGGCCACTGAAACACGAGCAATCTATCGCCTTCACCCTCCGAGGACGGCTCCCGTGTCCCTCTCCCAGCGCCTCCGTCCCTCCCCCGCACCGCCGCCCGCGCCGGCCGCGGGCCCACTCGCCCGGCTCGGCCGCCTGTGCGCCCGACGCCCCCGGACGGTCCTGCTGTGCGGCCTGCTGCTGTTCGCCGCCCTCGCCGCCGCGGCCGCGCCCACCGCCTCAATGCTGGTGCTCTCCCGGTTCGAGGCCCCCGGCTCGGAGTCCGACCGGGTCGCCGCCGCCCTGACCGAGGACTTCGGCACCGGCCGCACCAACATCGCCGTGGTCGTCACCGCCTCCGGCGGGGACGTCGACGCACCGGAGGCGGCCGCGGCCGGGGAGCGGCTGACCGCGCAGGCCGCCGCCCACGACGGCATCCTGGACGCCTCCTCGTACTGGACTCGGGACCGCGCGCCGACCCTGCGCAGCCAGGACGGGGCGCAGGCGCTCATCCTGGCGAGCGCACCGGGCGACGCCGACCGGGTGCGGCGCGAGGTGCTCCCCGGCTTCCTGGAGGAGTTCACCCGCGACACCGGCGTCGTCACCTCGCAGGTCGGGGGCGGCGAAGCGGTCTTCCTGGACGCGAGCACCCAGGCCGCCTCCGACTTCGTCCGCGCCGAGGCCGTGATCTTCCCGGCCGTCTTCCTCCTGCTCCTGCCGGTCCTGCGGAACGCGGCGCTGGCCGCCGCACCACTGGCGGCGGGGGTGTTCACCATGGCGGGCACGCTCGCCCTGCTGCTGCCGGTCGCCCTGGCCACCGAACTGTCGACCTTCGCCCTCAACATCACCCTGGTCATGGGCCTCGCGCTGGGCGTCGACTACTGCCTGTTCCTCATCTACCGGTTCCGGGAGGAGCTCGCGGCCGGGCGGACGGTGCCCGAGGCGGTGGAGACCACGACGGCCACCGCCGGGCGCACCGTCGTCTTCAGCGGCGTGACCGTCGCCGCATCCATGGCCGTCCTGCTGGCCCTGCCCTTCGACTTCCTCCGGTCGTTCGCCTATGCCGGCATCGCCGTCGTCGCCGCCGGCATCACCGCGTCGGTCGTCTTCCTGCCCGCCTTCCTGGCACTGATGGGCACCCGCGCCTCCCACCGCTACTGGAGCCGCGGCGGCGCGGCCGCGGACGGCGGCGGCTTCTGGAGCCGTACGGCGGACAGGGCGATGCGCCGCCCACTCGCCACAGGCGGAGCCGTCCTGCTGCTGCTGGCGGTACTCGCCGCGCCCGCCCTGGGCCTTCGCCTGGGACTGCCCGATGAGCGCGCGCTGCCCGAGGACGCCCCGTCCCGGCAGGCCCAGGAACAGATCTCCCAAGGGTTCACGGCAGAGGCCGCCGACACGCTGCACATCCTTCCCCAGGGCGGCCGCCCTGGGGAGGACGAACTCGACGCCCATGCCGACGCCCTCTCGGCCATCGACGGGATCGCCCGGGTAGAGACGCCGACGGGCGTGTTCTCAGGCGGCGAGCGCGTGGACGGCGCCGCCGACCACCACTCCCGGTACGACACCGGCGAGGACGTGCGGATCGAGGCCGTCCCCACCGCCGAACGGCTCGACGAGGACCCGTTCGGACTGGTGCAGGAGGTCCGGTCGTCCCCCGCCGACTACGCCTTCGAGGTGGGCGGCTACCCCGCCGACCTCGTCGACTACCGCGACTCCCTGGCCGACCGGCTGCCCCTGCTCCTCGGGCTCGTGCTGGCCACCGGGTTCGCCGTCCTGTACCTGCTCACCGGAAGCCTGCTCCTCCCCGCCAAGGCGACGCTGCTCAACCTCCTGACGCTCGGTGTCATGTTCGGCATCCTCGTCTGGGGCTTCCAGGACGGCGGCCTCGCGGACGCGCTGGGCTTCACCCCGCCCGGCGCCCTGGAGCCGAGCTTCCCGATCCTGATGTTCTGCATCGCCTACGGGCTGTCGATGGACTACGAGGTGTTCATGCTGGCCCGGATCAAGGAGGAGTACGACCGCACCGGTGACACCGCCGCCGCCACCTCCGTCGGCCTCCAGCGCAGCGGCCCCCTCATCTCTGCGGCCGGCGCCATCCTCGCCCTCTCCTTCGCGGCCTACACCACGTCCGAGGTCATGTGGCTCCAGATGCTCGGCGCCGGCCTCGCCCTGGCCGTCCTGGTCGACGCCACCCTGGTGCGCGCCCTGCTGCTGCCCGCGTCCATGCGCCTGCTGGGGCGCGCCAACTGGTGGGCGCCGCCCCTGCTGAAGCGCCTGCACCGGCGGATCGGGGTCTCCCACTGACCCCTGGGGGCCCAGAACGCGCACGGACCTCTTCGGCCAAGCCTGGTGATTCAACGGATGTGCCGCGCCTGTGGTTCACCGCACACTCGTGTTCCCCCGGTCACTCACGGGCAGCACCTCCCCCACGGCTCCCGTGGGAGGCCGGGATCGTCAACCCGCACCCCCACGATTGGGAGACGATCCGTGCGTATCGACACCACCCCGCGTCCCGGAGGCGCGCGCTGGGCGCGCGTCGCCGGGACCCTGCTGGCGGCCACCGCCCTCGCCTTCGGCGGCGGCACCGTCGCCACCTCGGCGCACGCCGCCCCGCTGCCCGCGGAGCCCACCGCGCAGGACAACCCCTACGAGCGCGGCCCCGACCCGACGGAGGACTCGATCGAGGCCGTCCGGGGCCACTTCGACGTGGACGAGGACAACGTCTCCTCGCTCGTCAGCGGCTTCGGCGGCGGGACCATCTACTACCCGACCGACACCAGCGAGGGGACGTTCGGCGCCGTGGCCGTCTCGCCCGGCTACACGGCGAGCGAGTCCTCGATGTCCTGGCTCGGGCCGCGGCTGGCCTCCCAGGGCTTCGTGGTGTTCACCATCGACACCAACACCCGCTACGACCAGCCGAACAGCCGGGGGCGCCAGCTGGAGAACGCGCTGGAGTACCTGGTCGACGACAGCTCGGTCTCCGACCGGATCGACCCCGACCGCCTGGCGCTGATGGGGCACTCCATGGGCGGCGGGGGCACCCTGGCCGCGGCCGAGGACGACCCCTCGCTGCAGGCCGCCATCCCGCTGACCGGCTGGCACACCCAGAAGACGTTCGACCTGGAGGTGCCGACACTGGTCGTCGGCGCCGAGGACGACTCCGTGGCCCGCGTCGCCACGCACTCGATCCCGTTCTACGAGAACATGCCGGGCGGCCTGGACAAGGCCTACCTGGAGTTGGACGGGGCGAGCCACTTCGCGCCCAACTTCTCCAACACCACCATCGCCAAGTACAGCATCTCCTGGCTGAAGCGCTTCGTCGACGACGACCTGCGCTACGACCGGTTCCTGTGCCCCGGCCCCGGATTCGACCTGGACATCTCCGACTACCGCTCCACCTGCCCCTACAACTGAGACGGCCGTACCCGACACGGAACGTGATCGGGCATCGGTGAATCCACCGGTCCCGCGCCCCGACCTCTGGGCGCGGGGCCGTGTGCTCTGTACTGTGCAGACGTGCTCACCGCATCCCCCGGACACCCGCCCGTGCTCCGCGGACGGGTACAGGAGACCGGCGCCCTCGCCTCGGCGGTCGGCGCCGCGTGCGAGGGCCGCGGCGCCGCGGTGCTCGTCACCGGAGCGCCCGGCCTGGGCCGCACCGCGCTGCTCGACCGCGCCCGGCGGTCGGCGCCGACGCCGGCCGCGTGCGTGCGGGTCGACGGCGTGGAGGCCGAGGCCGACATCCCCGGCGCGGGCCTGCAGCGCCTGCTGCGCCCGCTGGCCGACCGCATCGACGGACTCCGGGAGCGCCACGCCGACGCCCTGCGGGACGCGCTCGACGGCGGCGACGGCCGCGACCCGGCGACGGCGGCCGCGGTGGCGCTGTTCGCCGCGGCCGCCGAGGAGCGCCCCGTGCTGTGCCTGGCCGACGACGCCCACCTGCTCGACCCGGTGTCCCGGCGGGTCCTGGCCGCCCTCGCCCGGCGGGCCGAGAGCGAGCGCCTCGCCGTCCTGCTGACCGCCCCGTCGGCGGCCGACCCGCTCCTGGCGGGCCTGCCCGAGGTCGGGCTGCGCCCCCTGGACACCCGGGAGGCCGAGGCCGCCGCCGCCGACGCCGCCCCGGGGGCCGCCTCCCATGTGCGCGCGGCCCTCGCCCGCGCCTGCCACGGCAACCCCCGCGCCCTGCACGGCTTCCTGCGCTCCCTGGAGCCGGCCCACCTGACCGGGGCGCGGCCGCTGCCGGACCCGCTGCCCCTCGACGAGCGGCTGCTCCGCGTGCACCGCGCCTTCCTGGAGGAGCTGCCCGCACGCACGCGCGACCTGCTGCTGCTCGCCGCCGCCGACCCCGAGGCCGGGATCGACGCCCTGGTCGCCGCCGCCGACGGGGAGGACACCACGGCCGCCGACCTGTCCCCGGCCGAGGAGCGGGGCGCCGTCCGCGCCGACGGCGAACGGGTGCGCTTCACCGACCCGGTCCTGGGGCAGGCCGCCTACCGGCTGGCCCCGATCGCCCGGCGGCGCCGCGCGCACGCGCGCCTGGAGGAGGTCTTCCCGCCGGAGCGCTCGCCGTCCCGCCACGCGCGCCACCGCCACCTGGCCGCGCCCGAGCCCGAGTCCTCCGGGGCCGACCGGCTGGCCGACCTCGCCGAACGCGCCCGCGCCCTGGAGGGGGACCGCGCCGCGGCCGACGTCATGGAGCGCGCCGCGCTGCTCACCCCCGACCCGCAGGAGCGGGCGTTCCGGTTCGCCGCGGCGGCGGACGCCGCCTGGACCTGTGGGCTGCCCGACCGGGCCGCCGCCCTGCTGGCGGCCGCCGGCCCCGCGGGCGCCGGCGGCGCCGCCGGGGCCCGGGTCGACCTGGTGCGCGGCCACCGCACCCTGCACGGCGGCGAGACCTTCGAGGCGGCCGACACCCTGGTCTCGGCGGCCGAGCGTCTGGCCCCGCACGACCGCGCGCTGGCCAACGACGCCCTCATGCTCGCCGCCGACGCGGCCTCCTTCGCCGGGGACCCCTTCCGCCACCACGACGTGGCGCTGCGCTGCCAGGACCTGGTGCGCGCGGAGGACTCCGACGAGGCGGCCTTCGGCAGGGCCTTCCTGGAGGGCTCCACCCTCTCCTTCCAGGGCCGCTACCCCGAGGCCGCCGAGCGGTTGCGCACGGCCGTGGTGCTGGCGCGCAGGACCGACCGGCCGCAGCTGCTCAAACGGGCGGCCGTGGCGGCGCTGCGGCTGGGCGACGCACGCCTGGTGCGGGACCTGGCATCGCGCTCGGCCGAGACGGCGCGGCGCAGCGGCGCCCTGGCCCTGGTCCCCCAGGCGCTGCAGTTCCTCGTCTACGCCGAGTTCTGGACCGCGCGGCTGCCCTCGGCCGTCGGCAGCGGCATGGAGGGGCTGCGGCTGTCCCGGGAGACGGGCCAGCCCAACTGCGCCTCGCACCTGTTGGCCGGGCTCAGCCTGCTCGCCGCCATCCAGGGGGACGAGGCCGCCTGCCGCTCCCGCGCCGAGGCCGTGCAGGAGGGCGGTCGCCGGAACGGCCTGGGCCTGCCCGTCGCCCTGGCCGAATGGGCGCTGGCGCTGCTGGAGATGTCCCAGGGCGACGCCGTCGCGGCCTTCACCCGGCTCAAGGCGCTCGCGCACGCCGAACCCGGGCGCGGGCACCCGACCATGAGGGTGCTGACCGCGCCGCTGTTCGTCGAGGCGGCGATCCGCAACGGCGCCGAGGACCAGGCCGAGGCCGCGTTGAACGGGTACGAGCGCTGGGCGGAGGGATCCGACAGCACCAGCGGGCGGGCGCTGACCGCCCGGTGCCGGGCGCTGCTCGCGCGCGCGGGCGACTCCCGGGACTACGCCACCCATTTCGAGGAGGCGCTGAAGTTCCACCGCTCGTGCCCCGACGACGAGGTGGAGCGGGCCAGGACGGCCTTCCTGTTCGGCACCGCGCTGCGCAGGGAGCGGGATCCGGGCAGGGCGTACGTGCACCTGCGGGACGCGCTGGAGTCGTTCGAGCGCATGGGGGCGCGGGTGTGGGCCGAACGGGCGCGCGCGGAGCTGCGCGCCAACGGCGCCCCCGGCGCCCGCGCCGAGGAGGCCGGCCCCTCGGCGCTCACCGCGCTCACCGAACAGCAGCGCAGCATCGCGATGCTCGTCGCCGAGGGGGCCACCAACCGGGAGATCGCCGCGCACCTGTTCCTGAGCCCGCGGACCGTCGAGTACCACCTGCGGGCCATATTCCGCCGCCTGAACATCCGCTCCCGCGTCGATCTGGCGCGGATGATGCGCTGACCTGCCGACCGCCCCGCGCGCCGCCCCCGCGGGCGCGCGGGAGGGGGCTAGCGTGGGCGCAAAGGCGGCGAATCCGCCGTCCTCCGCGGCCCGAATCCGCCGTCCGCGGCGCCCGGAGCCGATAGGGTTCCCTTGCGATCGCCGCATCCCCGTCACGCAGAACGAGAGAGGCATTGCCGTGTCCGAAACGGTTCGCTTGGTCTGCCCGGTGGGTCGCAAGCAGGCGGAGATCGGGGCCGGGGCCGTTCTCCTCGCACTGGCCGCGGTGGCCGTCGCCGTCTCCCCGGCGTCCTGGGTCAACCTGGTGCTGGGCGGGCTGCTCGCCCTCGGCGGCGCGGCGCTGATCGGCCACGGGCTGACCCTGCGCCCGCCGGTGCTGGAGGTCGGTGACGGCGAGTTCCGCTACATCCGCGGGCGCTACATCGTCCGGATCCCGTTCACCGACATCGGCTCCTACTACCTGCTGTCCGGGCGGACCCGCTCGCTGGGCCTGTGCGACCTGGCGGGGCGCCCGCGCGTGTTCCCCTCGACCGAGGGCCGACGCGCGAGCCGCCCCTACCTGCCGCTGACCGGAATGACGTCGCCGGACAAGGTCGACGCCTTCATGAGCAGCGCCGGGATCCCGCCGCGGGACCGCTCCCTGACCGCGGGCGGCTAGAGCCGCCCCTCACGGCGCCACGGTGCCGAACCCGGGCTCGGCCTGCTCGTAGGCGCCTCCCGCGCGCAGCAGGACGCCCTCCCCGCCGGGCGGGCCGATCAGCTGCATGCCGATCGGCAGCCCGTGGCCGTCGCGGCCCACCGGCAGGGACAGGGCGGGGCCGCCGGTGAGGTTCGCGGGGGCGTTGAAGCGGACGTAGGCGTCGGCGACGCCCTCACGGACGCCGTCCGGCCAGGCCACCTCCGCCTGCCCGGCCTCCACCGCCGTCACCGGCACCGTGGGGGCCGCCACCAGGTCGACCTCCTCGAACAGCCGCGCCCAGGCCCGCGCCATCATCGTCCGGGCGCGCTGGGCGCGCAGGTGGTCGGCGGCGGGCACCCGCCTGCCCGCTTCGAGCAGGACGCGGACGTCCTCCCCGTAGCGCTCGGGGACCGTTTCCAGTGTCGGCTCGTGGACGGCGGAGGCCTCGGGGACCATCAGGCCCCAGTGCGCGGCCTGGATGTAGCGCGCCATCGGGGTCCGGACCTCCACGGGCCGGGCGCCCAGCTCCTCCAGGCGGCCGATCGCGCGCCGGACCGCCGTTTCCACCTCCGGGTCCACCCGCTCGAAGAAGTGGTCGCGCGGCACCCCCACGCGCAGGCCCTCCAGCCCCGCCGCGCCGTCGGCGGGCGGCGCCCCGGCCGCCCCTGCGGCGCCCGGGGCCAGGACGTCGAGAACCAGGGCCGCGTCCCGCACGGTGCGGGTGATGGGGCCGACGTGGTCGAGCGACCAGGACAGCGGCACCACCCCGCGCAGGGGGACCAGCCCGAAGGTCGGTTTGAGGCCGACGACGCCGTTCAGCGCGGCCGGCACCCGGACCGAGCCCCCGGTGTCGGTGCCCAGGGCGAAGGTGGCCGCCCCGGAGGCCACGGCGACGGCCGACCCTCCGCTGGACCCGCCGGCGACCCGGCCGCGGTCCCAGGCGTTGCGCGTCTGCGGGGTGGTCAGCCCGTAGGCGAACTCGTGCGTGTGGGCCTTGCCGACCAGGGCGGTCCCGGCGGCCGCCAGACGCTCGGCGACCGCGCTGTCGGCACCGGCGCGGTGCCCCTCGCGGACCCGGGAGCTCGCCGTGGTGGGCAGGCCGGCGACGTCGATCAGGTCCTTGAGCGCCACGGCCGTTCCGTGCACGGGGCTCAGCGGGCGCCCGTCCGCGGCGTCCCGCTCGGCGGCGCGCGCCGCCCGGCGGGCCCGGTCGGCGGTCACCGCGACGTAGGCGCCCAGGCCGGGCTCCACCGCGCCGATGCGGTCCAGGACCGAGTCCACCAGTTCGACCGGGGACATCCGCCGCTCCCGGACCGCCTCTGCGGCGTCGGCGAGCGTCATCTCATAGGGCTGCACCGGGCGGCTCCTCCTGCGGTTCGGTGTGCGCGGCGGGGTCGTAGGCGGCCGCCGGCGGCGTGTCGGCGAGGTCCAGCTCCCGCAGGACGGCGAGGACGCCGCGGAGGTGGTCGACGGTGGCCGCGACGGCGGCGTCGGGGGCCTCGCGGGGCCCCTCGTCCGCGGGCGGCGGGGATGCGTCCGGGGTCATGCCCGGCCTCCTTAATGCAAAGATTTTGCTTTAGGAGACCTTAGAGCCTCCGGCCGCTTAACGCAAATATCTTAGCTTTAGAGGGGGTGCGCACGACGAGAAGGGCCCCGCCTGAGGCGGGGCCCTTCCCTGGGTACTGCTCTAGGGGTACTGCTCTGGGTCCTACTGCGCCGGACGCGCGCGAAGTGGCCTTAGAACTCCAGGCCCTCGGCGTCCTCGCCCATCCAGCCCTCGACGGCGTCGCCGTTCTCGGACAGCCACTCGCGGGCGCCCTTCTCCGGGTCGTCCTCGTTGTCCACACGGACCGAGGTCAGCAGGGAGGCCAGCTGCTCGTCGTTCAGCTCGAAGCTCTTCATCCACTCGGCCACCTCGGGGTGGTCCTCGGTGAAGCCCTCACGGCCGGCGACCTTCATCTCCTCGGCCTCGCCCATGGCCCCCTCGGGGTCCTCCAGGTCCTTGAGGTCGTACTGGTCGTAGGCGGCGTGCGGGTGCCACAGGGTGACGACGATCGGCTCCTCGTCCGCGACCGCGGTGTCGAGGGCCTCCAGCATGCTCGGCGTGGAGGACTCGACGAGCTTGTACTCGTCCTCCAGCTCGTAGGTCGGCATGGCCTCGTCCTTGGTGACGCTGGTCAGGCCGGCGCCGGACTCGATGCCGACGATCTCGCCGCCGAAGGTGTCGCCCTCGCCCTTGAGGTCCCCGATGGTGTCGACGTCCTCCATGTAGGAGGGGACCGTCAGCTGCAGGGAGGCGTTGGCGTTCCAGGCGCCCAGGTCCTCCAGGCTGTCGCCGTACTCCTCCCAGTAGGACTCGTGGGTGACGGGCAGCCAGACGTCCATGTAGAGGTCGATGTCGCCCTCGGCCAGGCCCTGGAAGGTGGGCGCGACGTCGACCTCTTCGATCTCGACGTCGTAGCCCTTCTCCTCCAGCAGCGCCTTCCACACGTGGGTGACGGCGATGTCCTCGTCCCAGGCGATCATGCCGATGCTGATCTTCTCGCCGCCGCCGTCACCGCCCTCGGGGCCGGTGGCGACGCCGTCACCGCCGCCGCCACCGCACGCGCCGGCCATCAGCAGGGCGGCCGAAGCCGCGCCCACCGCCGTGAAACGGGGGAAGCGCTTGGGAGCGCGCATGTCCATCTCCTCCTTGCAGTTGGGGATGTGAGGAAGCGGGGGGCGTAAGGGGTCCCGGGTCAGGGGGGGCCGGGGGTCAGCGCGCGGCGGCCGCGGCCCTGCCCGCCGGCGAGAACCGGGTGATGGCCGCCGTCAGGCGGTCCAGGTAGATCGCGAGGACCACCACGGCGATGCCGCCCTCGAAGCCGACGGGGACGTTGCCCTGGGCGATGCCGCGGTAGACGTCGTTGCCCAGGCCGCCCGCGCCGACCATCCCGGCGATGACCACCATGGACAGGCTGAGCATGATGATCTGGTTGACGCCGGCCATGATCGTGGACAGCGCCAGCGGCAGCTGGATCCGGCGCAGGATCGCCCAGTCCGGGGCGCCGAAGGCCTCGCCGGCCTCCACCAGCTCCTTGTCGACCTGGCGGATGCCCAGCTCGGTCAGGCGCACCCCGGGCGGCATGGCGAACACGACGGTCGCGATGACGCCGGGGACCGTGCCGATGCTGAAGAACGCCACCGCGGGCAGCAGGTAGACGAACGCCGGCAGGGTCTGCATGAAGTCCAGGACCGGGCGGACGACGGTGCTGAAGCGGTCGCTCTTGGCCGCCAGGATGCCCAGCGGCAGGGAGACGACCACGGCCACGCCGGTGGCCACGAGGATCAGCGCCAGGCTGGCCATGGCGTTGTCCCACTTGTCCATGCTGATGATGAGCAGGAAGCCCAGCACCGTGAACAGCGCCACGCGCCAGCCGCTGACCAGGTAGGCCAGCAGGGCGAACAGCGGGAGGGTGACCAGGGACAGCTGGACGCCCAGGGTGAAGTGGGCCAGCGCCACGGCGAACAGCGCCACGCAGGTGAGGGCGGCGAGCAGCTCCTGGCGCGTGCCCCGGCCCAGGACGAAGCTGAGCACCACCAGCGCGACCAGCAGCAGCAGGGCCAGGATGAGCGGCGGGTAGACGTACTCGGCCTGGAACAGGCTCATCGCCGGGTTGAAGAGCGCCGCCGGCATCGACCCGATGACGGACGTGGCCGCGCCGCCGGCCAGTTCGGCGATGGAGAGCACGACCCAGGAGCCCACGGCGACCGCCACTGGGCGCAGGTGGCCCCGGCGCAGCAGTCCGACGCCGATCACGGCGCAGGCCAGCAGCGTGAACTGGGTCGCCGAGGTCTGGGCGAGCAGGCCGGTCAGGGCCTCGACGCAGGCGCCGATGACGGCGCCCAGCACGTCGAAGAAGGACTCCAGGTTCGTCCGCAGCCACTCGATGGCCCGGTCGAAGGTGTCGCCGACGGGAAGGCGCGGGACGGGTACGGTCAACGGGTTCATGAGCGGCCCCCCTCCATCGCGAGTCCGTCGAGCAAGGCGGCGCGGGGGATGACGCCGAGCATGCGGTCGTCGTCGCCGAGGACCGCCAGCGGCCGCGGCGAGCGCGCGGCGTCGGCGAACAGGTCGGCCACCAGGGTGGAGGGGGGAGTGGTGGCCTCCGCCGGCTTCACGTGCTCGGCGATGTCGGCGGCGCCCTCCTCGTCCGCGGCCTGCACGTCGCGCTCCTCGACGACGCCGAGCAGGTGCTCCTGCCCGTCCAGCACGAAGCAGAAGTCGCGGTGCTGCTCGCGCATGACCCGCAGGACCGCGCGCGGGGTGTCGGTCGGGGCCGCGTAGGGCGCGGCGGGGACCATCACCGACGAGGCGGTGAGCACCCGGGTGCGGTCGACGTCCTCGGTGAAGGTGGCGACGTAGTCGTTGGCGGGGTGGTCCAGGATCTCCTGGGCCGTGCCGATCTGGGCGACGCGGCCGTCGCGCAGCACGCAGATGCGGTCGCCCAGGCGCATCGCCTCGTTGAGGTCGTGGGTGATGAACACGATCGTCTTGCCGAGGCTGGCCTGCAGCTCCAACAGCTGGGTCTGCATGTCGCGGCGGATCAGCGGGTCCAGGGCGCTGAAGGCCTCGTCCATCAGGATGATCTCGGTGTCGGCGGCCAGCGCGCGGGCCAGGCCCACACGCTGCTGCATGCCGCCGGACAGCTGGCCGGGGAGCTTGTCCTCCCAGTCCTTGAGCCCGACGAGCTCCAGCGCCTCCATCGCCTTCGCGCGGCGCTCCTCCCGCGGCACACCGCGGACTTCGAGCGCATAGGCGGCGTTCTCCACGACGGGGCGGTGCGGGAACAGCGCGAAGTGCTGGAAGACCATGCTGACCTTCTCGCTGCGCACCTTGCGGAGCTCGGCCTTCTTGAGGCCGGTGATGTCGGTTCCGTCGATCTCCACCGTGCCGGCGGTCGGGGGGAGCAGACCGTTGAGCATGCGGATCAGGGTGGACTTGCCGGACCCGGACAGGCCCATGACCACGAAGATCTCGCCCGGCTCCACCTCGAAGGAGGCGTCGATGACGGCCGCGGTGACGCCGAGGTCGGCGATCTCATCGCGGTGGCGCCCGTCGGAGAGCAGATCGACCGCGGTTGCGGCCCGCCTCCCGAACACCTTGTAGAGATTCTCTGCGCGTACTGCTGGCACGGTCTCCTCTTCGGCTCCCTCATCGGCTTCGTCGCACTCGGGACCGGGGGGGGGTGAGCGTGGGCGGGCCCCACTCCTTAAGTCCTGTTTATGCCGAAGCTGCAGGCTAACGAGGAAGCCTGACCGGTACACATCGAACGGTCACGCGCAGATAACACGTTTAACCGGGGTCACACCGCGCCGTCCAAGGAAGTGCCGCCTTCCCGCTCGGGCAAACCCCCCGGGATGTGATCTGCACCACACACTTATAGAACGTGAAACACGTCACATTCTCATGCAACACAGCAGGTCAGAGCAGTCACACGAGGTGACCTCCCGCCCTCCGGTCCGAGGGGAGACAGGGCTGGGACGGGGCGAAGGGTTCGCATAGAGTCGAAAGCGTGACGCACTCACGGATAGTCGCCGTACTCACGGTCGCCGCCTTCCTGGCGGCGATGTGGATCTTCGAGCTCTTCGACTCGGTCGCGGGCGGGGCGCTGGACGCGGCGTTCGGGCTGCGCTCGTGGGACACCGAGGCGCCGTGGACGATCGTGACCGCGCCCTTCATGCACGCCAACTTCGCGCACCTGATCAGCAACTCCCTGCCGTTCCTGGTGCTGGGGTCGCTGGTCGCGATCAGCGGCGGGCTGAGCAGGTTCATGTGGACGACGCTCATCGTGATGGCCGTGAGCGGCATCGGGGTGTGGCTCTTCAGCCCGCCCGGTGTGCTCACCGTCGGGGCGAGCGGGCTGGTGTTCGGCTACTTCGGCTACACGGTGCTGCGCGGGATCGTGGAGCGGAAGACCATCGACATCGTGATCATGATCAGCGTCGTCATCTTCTACGGGACGCTGATCTGGGGCGTCCTGCCCCAGCAGGAAGGGGTGTCCTGGCAGGCGCACCTCTTCGGCTTCGCCGGGGGGCTGCTGTCCGCCTGGCTGCTCCCCAAGCGCGAGAAGCCCCGCCCCACGACTCAGGGGTACGCCCCCTACACGCCCTACGGCCCGTACCGCTGACCGCTTGCGGTCAGGGGATCAGAGCCGCTTCAGACCTGCGTCCGCCCGAAGTTCAGGTAGGCGCGCGAAGGCGTCGGCCCCCGCTGGTCCTGGTAGCGCGAGCCGTACCGCGCCGAGCCGTAGGGGTGCTCGGCCGGGGAACTGAGGCGGAACATGCACAGCTGACCGATCTTCATGCCCGGGTAGAGCTTCATCGGCAGCGTGGCGACGTTCGAGAGCTCAAGGGTCACGTGCCCGGAGAACCCCGGGTCGATGAAGCCGGCGGTCGAATGCGTCAACAGCCCCAGGCGCCCGAGGGAGCTCTTGCCCTCCAGGCGGCTGGCGATGTCGTGCGGCAGGGTGACGACCTCGTAAGTGGAGGCCAGCACGAACTCCCCGGGGTGCAGGATGAACTCCGAGTCGGCCGCGACCTCCACCAGCCGCGTCAGGTCGGGCTGCTCGACGGCGGGGTCGATGTGCGGGTACTTGTGGTTCTCGAACACCCGGAAGTACCGGTCCAGCCGGACATCGATGCTGGACGGCTGGATCAGCCCGGGGTCATAGGGGTCGATCTTCACCCGCCCGGACTCGATTTCGGACCTGATATCGCGATCGGAGAGCAGCACGCAACAGAACCTACCTGCTGCGACGACCCCCCGCTCCGCCCCACCGGCGGGGCACGGCCCCGCGCCGGTTACCGCTCCCCGCCAGAGTCCGCTATGATGAGGCCCGTTGGCAGCCACGGAACACCCACCGGGCAGCCCGACGCGGATGTAGTTCAATGGTAGAACTTCAGCTTCCCAAGCTGATAACGCGGGTTCGATTCCCGTCATCCGCTCCATAGAGAAAAGGCCAGGTCAGCCGGTAGATTCCGGGACCTGGCCTTACTGCTTTCCGGGGGTGGTGCACACTCTCTGTGCCACATATGTGCCACACCCGGGACGGCCGGATCAGGGCCGAGCGCCGACCATCGGCGGGTCATCACCCTCATCGTCATCGCTCTCGTCGCGATCGGGGTCCCGCTCGTTCGCCGCCCTCTCCCCCATGCGCTCCGCGATCTCCCGTTCCCGTTCGTCGCGTGCGTGGAGGTAGACCATCGCCGCCTTGTGGCTGGAGTGACCCATCCGCTTCATCAGCTCCCGCAGCGACCCGCCGGCCTCAGCCGCGTAGGTGTTACCCGTGTGCCGAAGATCGTGGAAGTGCACGTCCCTCAGGCCCACCGCTTCACAGGCGTCCGCCCAGTACTTCGAGAAGTTGCCGCGCCGTAGCTGGTTGCCGCGCGCCCCGACGAACACGAAGCCGTCTTCGTCGGGAGCCGAGTAGGTGTCCAGGTGATACCTCAAATCCGGGACGATCAGCTCAGGGAGTTGGACGGTACGCTTCCCCGCCTTGGACTTCGGCTTGCCCTGGTAGAGCCCGCCGACGTCGGACACGGCCTCACGGACGGCGACCTGGCGGGCGTCGAGGTCGAGGTACCGCCGCCGCAGACCGGCCAGCTCTCCCCAACGCAGACTCGCGAACGTCGCCAGCAGCACCAGCGCCCGGTAACGCGGGTTGATCGCGTCGGCCAGCTTGTACACCTCAGCGACCGCCAGCACCGGACGCTCTTCCCGATCCTCCACTCCTGCCCCCTCGATCTGGCACGGGTTCTCACGGATCTTCTTGTCTGCAACGGCGGTGTTCAGGACGGCCCGCATCAGCCGGTACGCCTTGGGAATCTGGCCGCGTCCCCGGTTGCGCCGCAGGCCCGCCGCCCGCCAACGCCGTACGTCGGCTTGCTTGATCTCCTTCAGGTGCATGTCACCGAACGTGGGGTTCAGGTGCAGCCTGAGCAGGTCTTCATAGGTACGGCGCGACTTGCGGGTTAGCTCGCGCTCTTCGAGCCACTGGGCCGCGTACTCAGCGAACGGAACCTTCCCGGCCTCAGGGTCGAACCAGTCCCCCTGGGCGATCTCGGAGTCCATCAGCTTGAGCCAGCGCTGCGCGGCCTTCTTCGTGGCGAAGGTGTGCGGAGCCGGGCGGAGTTGGCCATCCGGACCCCGGTACCGGGCTTGGAACCGCCCCGAGGCCAAGGGGCGGATGTTGCCGAAGTCGCGCTTCTTCTCCCCCGGCATCACGCGGCCCTGTCCGAATGGAGGCGAACGGGTTCGACCACACCCGCCGTGATGAACTCGTCCAGGGCGGATTCGGGGATGCGGACGTGGCGCCCGATCTTGACGAAGGTGATGCGGCGCTCTTCGATCAGGCGTCGGGGGTAGCGGAGGGTGGTGTTCAGGCGGTCGGCCGCCTCAGCCACGGTGAGCAGGCGGCCGGACGGCCGAGTGGTCGTGCGAGCCATCAGGCGACCTCTTCCATTGCCGAGAGATTCAGGGAGCGTGCGGCGTCGAGTTGTGCGCGGCGTTTGAGGGTCTCGCCGACCGCGCGCAGGAGGCGGTGTTCGCGGGGCGGCACGTCCGGGTCGGTGGGGCGTGCGAGTTCCCAGGCGTAGGACCCGTTGACCACCGGAAGGCCGCCGCCGGCCTCGTCGGTCTCGGGGTCGGTGGGGTCGACGCCGAGCTGTTCCAGGACCCAGGCCAGGCGGTCGGCCTTGTGGTCGGCCAGGGTCTTGTTCGACCACTTGCGCGAGACCAGCACGCGCCGTCCGGCATAGCCCAGGTGCTGGCGCTTGTGCGCCTTGGAGCGGCAGAACCCCGGGGCCATGCCCTCTTTGGCGCCGTCGGGCTGGATCCCGTAGCGCAGCCAGTTGGCGCAGCGGGGCGAGCAGGGTTCGAAGCGCAGGGCCTCCACGAGGCGGTCAACGTGGGCTTCCTGGGCGGGGGTCTCTACGGTGTGGCATTCGGCGATGTCCTTGGTCAGGTACTTGGCCAGGTAGCGCACGCACCGGTCCGCATCCTCCGACCCGGCCACGACCCCCTTCGCGTCGACCTGGGAGCCGAACCGGACCACGTGGTGGGGTTCGGCGCCCGGGTCCTCGTCCAGGCGGTCAAGCGCCTCCTCCCAGGTCGGCAGGACCTCCCCGGTAGCCGGATCGCAGTAGTTCCCGGTCGCCTCGTCGAAGACGGGCACGTTCGCCCCTTCGTAGACCGGTTCATCGGCCGCAGGCCACCACACCTGGTGATAGGTCGCCGCCGCCACCTGCCGCAGCTCGGAGCGGGGCAGGGTGCCTCTGACGGCCATGTGGACGTGCGGGGCGAGACGCCGTTGGGGTTCGACCGAGGCGAAGTACTGCACATCGAAGCCGGCCACGCGGCGGAGGTTCTGCACGAACCGGTCGATGAGCTTGGAGAAGTGCAGCGCGTCCCGCGCCGCCCGCCGGTAGTCATAGGTCGCCGGATCCACCGGCGTCCCGTCGCTCTTCACCCGCCCGTAGCTGTCGAGGGTGAGCGTGAGGAACATCGAGGGGCGGAACACCTTGCCCGAGGCAGGATCGGTGAAGGCCCGCCCCAGGGTGGAGCGCTTCATCTGCCTCTTGGGCAGATCCGGGGCATCCTGCCGACGCCGGGTCGACCGGGACCGCCGAGACCGCCCCGACGAGGGGGACGGAGCGACGGAGCCGCGCAGCCCGGAGGCGGTGATCTCCTCGTCCAGATCCGCTATCGCGGTATCGAGCGCGGCCAGCTCTTCGGCGGTGGCGGTTCCCTCGTCGGCCAGGCGGTCACGCTCAGCCGTCACCACCGCCCGGCGCTCCACCCACTCCCGCTGAACGTCGGTCGGGTCGTCGGGGGCAGGGTCGGGCTCGGAGGTGAGGTGCCAGCCCTCTTCGCACTGCGAGCGCCGCATGGACCGCTTGCGGCGGGCGCAGGCCGGGCAGCGCGAGGCCAAAGTGGTCCCGCACGGAACGTCGATCACCTCGGTCGCACCGGTGGTGATGTCGGTCCGCCGCAGCGAGACCGGGCGGATGCACACCCCCTTGTCGGCGGCGATCTGCTCTGCCACCTCACGCGCCAGGGGTTGGGCCATGCGCTCTGCCCGGGTGGTCTTGCCGGTCACGGTCGGCATCAGGCCCCACCACCCTCGTCCGCACCGGCGGCCATGGCGTCGATGTCGGTATCGGCGACGTAGGCGGCCCGCACCCGGGTGGGGACCTTGGAGCCCTCCAGGCGGACGAAGGCCGTGCCCGGGGCCGCCGGGTCGATCAGGTGCGCATCGGCCCCCCGGTCGCGGGCGTCCGACCCGAGGACCATGTCGACTTGGGTCGCCTCGTCCAGGCGGAGGGCGACCTTGTCGGGGAAGAGGTTGCGCAGGTTCATGACCTCCTTGCGGGGGTCTTGGAGCGCGGCGACCACCGTGAAGCCGACCGACCGGCCTTGGCTGGTGAGGGTGGCCATGGCGTTCTCCGCGCGGCGGCGGACGTCCTTGTTCGGGTGGTAGGCGGTCAGGAACGCCACCTCGTCCAGGACCACCACCTCGAACGGGTCCTCCAGGGTGGGGGTATGGGAGCGGATGCGGCCGGCATAGGCGTCCGCGCGTGCTTGCATGTCGGCCACGGCCTCTTCCAAAAGCTCCACACACGCCTCACCCGCATCCGCGTACCGGTAGAAGAGCGAGCGCCCGTAGGACAGCTCCATCCGCTTGGGATCGACCGCCCGCACCCGCACAAGCCCTTCACGGATGGCGGGGAGCATCGCGCGCACCGCCGACCAGACCACCGACCCCTTGCCCGCACCGGTCACCCCGGCCACGAGGACGTGGGTGCCGTGCAGCCGCATGGTCCACGTCCGGCCGTCCTCACAGCGGCCCATGGGAAGCGCGCCCAGGTCCACCTCGTCGGCCGAGGCCGGGACGGGCATGGCTCCGATGGGTTCGGCGAGCATGTCCCGGCGGGGGAACTCCAGGACCACATCGAGGGGCCCGCGCACCTCCACCCGGCAGGCCGGGGCGCCGAACCCGTGCGCGAGCTGGGCGGTGCGCTCTTCGAAGTCGCCCGGGGCGGTGCCGGGCACGAGCTTGACGCGGACCCGGTCGGCCCACTCGTTGCAGGCCACCGAGCGGATGCGGGGCAGGTACTGGCGCTCAAGGTAGGACTCGGCCAGCCCGGAGACCACCAACACGGGTTGCCAGTGCCGCCGGTAGACCCACACCCCGCGCACCAGGGCCAGGGCCCGCAGGGCGACCCAGCGGCGGAACGACACGGGGTGCCAGTGGCGCCAGGCGAGCCCGCCCAGCACCGCGGCCGTGGACACCAGGGCCGGGCCGATCCACTCCCACAGCGCCCACGAGCCCACCAGGGAGGCCACCGAGGCGACCGAGAGCGGGAACCGCACCGGAAGGGCGGCCAGGAACGCCAGGAGGCGCCAGGCCCAGCGGCCGAGGATGAAGGCCGCCGGGGTCTGAACCACCGGGGTGGTGAAGCGCACCGCCTGCGCGGGCACCGGCGCGGTCGGCTGAACCGGGGCGGCCCCATTACCGTTGCCTCCCAACATCAGTGCTCACCCCCGGTCCGCAGCACGTAGGAATCGGCCAGGCCCTCAGCACGAGCGGCCGCAAGCTCGGCTCGGGCGGCGGCCAGGTCGGCACGCGCCGCAGCAGCGGTGGCGCGGGTCTCGGGGTCACGGGTGTTGGCTGCCATGCGACCGAGCAGGGAGGCCTTCCAGGCCAGGATGTCCACCCGGGAGGCCGCCTCAGCGGCGGCCGGGACCGAGCGGTGTTCACGCAGCGCGGTCAAAAAGTCCGCGATCTCCCGGGCACTCACGCGTGCGGGCTGGTCTGCCATGATGAACACACACCTCTTCTGAAAGTTGGAGCTGTCGGAGGGGTTGAAGGGGCGGCCGAAGGTGTTGGCGCACCAGGCCGCCCCGCCGAACGTTCAGGGGCGTTCGCGCTACTCGCCGCCCTTGCCACCCGCACCGGCCGGGGTCGGAGCCTTCTGCCGTGCACCGCCGCCCGGGGCGCGCATGCCGCGTGCCCGCAGCGAGTAGGCCACCCGGGGGCGCCGGCCGTTGTCGTCCACATACGGGCGCACCGCCATGTGCTCGAACTCCACCGGGCGGAACGGCAGTCCGGCCGCCTCGTCGGGCATGGTCGGGCACACCTCGGCAGGGATCTTGACCTTCACCGACTTGGCCTTGCCCCGCGCCTCAGGGTCGGCGTCGATCACCTCCACCGCCCACAGCGGAAGGCCCGTGTCCTTGTCGACCTGGGGGCGCTTGGTCTCGAAGTCGGTGATCGCCTCCACGCTCAGCGCAAAGGCCCCGTGGGGGAACACCGTCCCGAACTCCACCGGGATCGCACCCTGAATCGCCATGAGAAAACTCCAGTTCTGTTTCGTCCCACGTCAGACCTTCGTTGCGGCCGATGTTCAGCCGTTCAACCGAAGATCGATACATGTCTAACATGTATCGAAGTGGCTTGCCAAGGGATCCGGGCGGGTCCTCGTCGGGAAGCTCGGATCCCCCGGTGCCGCCGGGGTCGTGTTGACGGTTACGACGATCCCGCAGGGAGCCCGGACGGGATCACTACATGGCTGGACGTGTTCGGGACGTCCCGATAATGTGAGCGCGTCCTTAGACGTCCTGCGAACCCCGGGGTACATGCCGAACGAGAGGTTGCGCGCCGCGCTCTTGAAGCGCGGAGTCACACCGACCGAGGTGGCCGACGCGGTCGGTGTCGACGCCAAGAGCGTCGAGCGCTGGATCACGCTGGGACGCACGCCCTACCGCAAGCACCGCTATGCGACCGCGGCCTTCCTGGAAGCCGATGAGACCTATCTCTGGCCCAAGGCGCTCAGCCCGGAGCAGAGCAAGGCCGCGTCCGAGAGCGAGATCGTAGAGATCCACCCGCACCGCTGGAGTGTCCCCGGCGACTTGTGGAAGCGCCTGTTCGAGGAGGCTGGGGAGGAGATCTCCATCCTCGTCTACAGCGGGTTCTTCCTGGCCGATGACCCCAGCATGCTCAAGCTACTTGCGGCCAAGGCCAAGGCCGGCGTCCGTCTGCGCGTGCTTCTCGGAGACCCGGAGTCCGAAGCGGTCGCCCAGAGGGGCGAGGACGAGGGCATCGGCGGGGAGCTGATGGCGTCCAAGATCAAGAACGTCATCCTCATGTACAAGCAGGTCCGCGCCATCGAGGGCGCGGAGTTCCGCGTGCACGACACGATCCTCTACAACTCCCTCTACCGTGCCGATGACCAGCTACTGGTCAACACGCACCTGTATGGAACGATGGCGGCCGAGGCGCCCGTCTTCCACCTTCGCAAGATCCCGGGTGGGGAGATGATGGCGACCTACCTGGAGAGCTTCGAGAAGGTCTGGGACGGGGCGCGTCCCCTCGACTGAAGGAGGGCCCGTGGGCAGGCGGATCGACTACTACGACGACCCCGAGGCGCCGCAGGCCAACAGCCGGGTTCCGTCGGTGAACGTGTTCGTGGTCAACGAGCGGGACGAAGTCCTCATGATCCGCCGGACGGACAACGGCAACTGGGCCGTGCCCGGGGGCGCGATCGACCTGGGGGAGTCCGTGCCCCAGGCCGCCGTCCGGGAGACCGAGGAGGAGTCCGGGGTCACCTGCGAGATCACCGGGATCGTGGGTACTTACAGCGACCCGAAGCACATCGTGTACTACACGAGCGACGGGGAGGCCCGCCAGGAGTTCTCCATCGCGCTCACGGCCCGCCCCGTCTCAGGCGAGCCGCGCACCAGCGACGAGTCCAAGGAAGTCGTCTGGCTACCGAAGGAGAAACTCGCCGAGCTGACTATGGACCGCTCCATGCGGATGCGCATCGACCACTTCCTCCAAGGCGGGCCCACCCACATCGGATGAGGTCAGCCGACCTCCGCCAACCGCTTCTCGACAGCCTGCACCGCGGCCGTCAGTTCCGGCGACGAGCGGGTGATGGAGCGGTGGACCAGGTCATCGGGGCTGTAGCGCTCCAGGATCTCGGAGAGCCGACGCTCCACCGGAAGGTGCGTGCCGTCGGGGCCGGTCGTCATGTCCGCGTAGGTGATCGCTTCCAGCAGGTGGGGCGGGGGCGACTCGAAGGCGTCTTCGAGTTCTTCGCGGAGGCCGCGTTCGTCCGCTTCCACGGTCGCTCCGGAGTGGTAGGCGACGATGGAGCACAGGGCCTCGTCGACGTTGACCAGGCGTAGGTACCGGGCACCGTCGAGGGGATGGAAGCCGGTGATGGGCAGGTCAGCGGAGTAGTCGCGGAGGGTCGGAGAGTATCCGATGTCGTGGAGCCAGGCGCCGGCCTCCAGGAGGTCCGCCTCTTCTCCGAGCAGTTCGTTCAGCGATCGGGCCTGTTCGGCCACACCTCGGGTATGCGCCCAGCGTCGGGGCAACGGCTGTTCGAGCAGTTCGCGCGCGAGTTCCCGCGCCATGTGAACATGTCCCACATGTAGCAGACTAGCTCGCGGCCGCTCCCGACTCTCTGACGAACCGTCCCTTGCCATGGATCGCGACGACGAGCCCGGTCCCCTCCAGATCCGACAGGGCTTGCCGCGCGGTCCCCCGGGAGACGCCGTACTCCCGCACGATCGCGGCCTCACTGGGCAGCGCCTCCCCCGGAGCCAGGGCACCACTGGTGATCTGCTCCCGAAGGTCGGCGGCGATCCTCCTGTACTGCGCAGGAGGGGTATCGGTGACCCCGCCTACCTGTTCCTCCGGCGAGCAGACGACGCGCCCGGTCCCGGGGACGGACTTGATGAGCCCATCGGCTTCAAGCACAGCTAGCGCGCGCCGAACCGTCGTGCGTGCGACCCCGAACTCTTGACCTACAGCAGCTTCGGAAGGCACAGCGTCACCCGGGGCCAGGTCGCCACCGGTGATGCGACCGCGGAGCGCGTCCGCGATCTGGTGGTAGGTCCCCCATGGGGTCGTGCGGCTCAAGCGTCTCCTCCGGTGCAGGCGATCATGAGGTCGGTGGTCTACCAGTTGACCAGTTAACCAGCGAGGTTCCCAGAACTTGTCGACCGCATGACCGGCGCCCGCCGACTGGGGAAGGTCGGGCGCCGGTCAGCGGCCAGCCCTCACCCCTCCTGAGGGCCGTCTTGACGTCCCCCGCGTCGCAGCAGCTCTGCTCTCCCCGCCCCCGCAGGAGGGTGCTCAAGCTCGCGGACGAACACCTCCACGTCCTCTTGGATCAGGGTGGGGGCGTGCTGTGCTGTGTAGTCATGCGCCGTGGCGATCCACAGCCGGGCGGTACGCCGGATGGACCACCGGTCCTTGTAGTGCTCACGCAGGATCCGCAGGAGCGGATCCGGATCGACGTCGGTCCTCACGCCACCACCGCCTCCATGCGAGACATGTCGAGAAGGACGGCCAGGCCGAGGCGGCTCCGATCGACGCGTTCCGTCTCCCGGCACCGTTCGGCCTCCAGCACGTAGGGACGGACCATCCTCGCCAGGGGCGCCACCGCGTACTCCGGCGGCGACGGCGTGAACGGGGTGACCGCATACGGCCTCAGCCGAGGAGGCCGCTCGTCAGGGGGATTGCGCGTCCAGGCCCGCGCGATAAGGTTCCGCATGTTCCGCCTGCTCCGATCAGGTGTGAACCATGCCCCCGGAGTGTCAGCAGCACTCGCGGGGGTCTTTGCTACCTGGGGCGACGATCCTCGGAGCAGGTGGACATGTGTACCACGTATCGGACATCTTGAGGGACGTCTAGGGACGTCTTCTGTTATCGTCGGGGTCCCGCATCCCGGAGGGCGCCGACGTGAACACCGCACTGCGCGAGGCAATGGCCGCGTCCCAACTCACGGACACCGACGTGGCCACGCACCTCGGAGTCGACCCCAAGACCGTGCGCAGGTGGATGACCGGACAGCGCCCCTATCCCCGCCATCGGTGGGCGGTCGCCGACCTCTTGGGAGTCGCGGAAGCTGAGCTGTGGCCCGACGAGGATCCGTCGAGCGCTCCCCCGACTTCACCGCACGCGCAGCGCGTCTACCCTCACCGCTGGCAGGTCCCGCGCGAGGTCTGGAACGATCTGTTCACCAGCGCGGAGCAGGAGATCGGGATCCTCATCTACAGCGGCTTGTTCCTCGCCGACGATGCCGGCATGCTCAAGGTCTTGGCCGAGCGGGCCCAGCACGGTGCGAGCGTTCGCATTCTTCTCGGCGACCCGGACTCCCAACACATACAGCGCCGAGGCGAGGACGAAGGCGTCGGGGACGCCTTGGCCTCCAGAGCACGGAACGCCCTTCTCCTCTTCCGCCCGCTCGGTGACCTTGGAGGCATCGAGATCCGACTTCACTCCACCGTGCTCTACAGTTCCCTGTTCTTCACGGAGAAGCGCGTCCTCGCGAATCAGCATCTCCACGGACTCCCTGCCGCAAAGTCGCCCGTGGTGGTGCTAGACCGAGCCACGTCGCCTGACATGGCGGAGACCTACATACGCAGCTTCGAACTCGTCTGGCAAGAGGCCAAGCCCGCCACGCGGTAGGGGCGGAGCGCCATCGTTGCCGAATTGGGCTGTATGAGATCAAGGGCGACGGCGCTCCCGCGCCGTCGCGGCCTTCCCGCTCTGCGGGCTGGGGCTGCGGGCTGCCGCCCGGTCCCCAGCCCGCGGCGCGGTCGGCCAGAACCGCTGGGTCGCCGTGGCCGGCATCTTGCAAGCCCACTGGCGCACGCGCCGTCGCCCCTACGGCAGGCGGGATGGATCGCGGCCGACCGGCCTCGTCGAGTCTCGGGTTGAGGGCGTGTGGAACAAGGGGGCTTCCGCCCCCATTGACCCCCGGATCCCGGAGTACCCGCTTGCGCGATGCGGCTCTGTCTGTAGTCCGGACCGATCGCGCAATCGGGCACTCCGGCCCGCTCCCGTGGTCACCCGCCGCTGTGCCACGAGGGGCGAAGAATCCGCAGGTGCCACCGTCCGCCCTGTGCCACACTCGTGCCACACACGACGGCGCACAACGGGGACTCACGGGGAACCAGCAGCCAACAGCCCGCGTTGCCGCAGGTGTGAGGGGCGCCAGGTCGGCCACTCAGAGCCTTGTCGACTTCCCAAGCTGATAACGCGGGTTCGATTCCCGTCATCCGCTCCATTCGAAAGAAAGCCCTGACCTGCGATGACACATCGAACAGGCAGGGCTTTCCTGCTGCCGAGGGTGCACGCGGGGGTGCACCGCCTCGTCGCACCCGCCCGCTGTGCAGACTCCATCCCGTCATTCACCCCCTCAGCGGGGGTGCACGAGGGCGCACGGAAGGAAGCCGGCGCCCGAGCACCTGAAGCCGCTCCCCCACCCAGCGCATAGCGCGAGCGACCCGTAATCCGCAGGCACCCCCGTGAGAGCGACCGCCCCCTGAGCGAAGAGGTCACCGTGCACTCCCATCGAGCTGCGATCCTCGGTCGCCGCTGACAGCGACCGCCACACCGGGCGAGGAGGGCTGCTGGCCGCCCGCACCAGCGTTGCGATCCTCGGTCGCCGCTGACGGCGACCGCCACACCACAGCGGGACGACGGGCGGCACGTCGCCGGCGTAGTTGCGATCCTCGGTCGCCGCTGACGGCGACCGCCACCGCCCTGGAGTCCGAGGTCGATATCCGCGGGGCGGAGTTGCGATCCTCGGTCGCCGCTGACGGCGACCGCCACGCCTTGATGGCCTCCCAGGTGGAGGTCACCGCACTGTGGTTGCGATCCTCGGTCGCCGCTGACGGCGACCGCCACGACCAAGCCCCCGACGACGAAGAGCCCTGAGGGAGGGTTGCGATCCTCGGTCGCCGCTGACGGCGACCGCCACCCTCGCCCCTGACCCCCGAGCCGCCCGAGCCCTCCTGTTGCGATCCTCGGTCGCCGCTGACGGCGACCGCCACGCTCGGCGCGGATCTCGGTGACAGACGGGTAGTCGAGTTGCGATCCTCGGTCGCCGCTGACGGCGACCGCCACCTGCAACCCGATGTTGGGGCGGTGGCTGACCTCCAGTTGCGATCCTCGGTCGCCGCTGACGGCGACCGCCACCAGTGGTCGGGCTCCTGGTAGCGCAGGTCCAAGCCGTTGCGATCCTCGGTCGCCGCTGACGGCGACCGCCACGCCCGAGCACGTGGCCATCGCCTACTGGCCCAGGGAGTTGCGATCCTCGGTCGCCGCTGACGGCGACCGCCACCGCCGTGCCCTTGTGGTGGGTGCGCACCAGCGCCTGGTTGCGATCCTCGGTCGCCGCTGACGGCGACCGCCACAGCGCTTGAACAGGCAGAACGGCCCAGCACCGGAGCACTGACCAGGCCCCGGAAACTACCACCGAGCACCAAAGCCACCCATACCCCCTTGAGAACCTTCCCGGGATCCCATGGGCACCGGAGGTTCCTAAGCCACAGGCCGCCCTCGCCCACAAATGCCAGTTGAAGGATAACCCGCACCACCCACACAAACCCCGCAATCTCCCACATGCACGGGCACGGACGCCGGCGGCCACAAGAACCTCGAGGTACTTGGCCCGATTCCCTCGGAGCCCAGCAGGTATCGAGCGATAGTGCGCCTATGGCAACCATCGAACAACGCCGCCTGAAGAGCGGAAACACCCGTTACTGGGTGAAGTGGCGACTCGGCGGCACTCGCACCGGAGACCCCCAGTCCGAGCCCTTTGACACCAAGGCCGAGGCCCACACTTTCAAACTCCACGTCGAGGACTCCGGTCACCAATGGCCTGAGAACTGGATCCCCCGCCGGGGCTGGGCCCCTGGGTGGGTACCCGGCATCGGCTGGACCGCCGTCCAAGAGGAGCCTGACCACGATCCCGTCCGGTTCGCCGACTACGCCACCGAATTCGTCAACTCCCTGTCAGGTATCGAAGAGCGCACCCGCTTCGAGTACCACCGTGACCTTCGGTTGCACCTCATCCCGGCCTTCGGCGATGTCGACCTTCGCGACGTGACCCAGCTAACTCCCAAGCACGTCCGGCAATGGGTGAACCACCTGCAGGAAGGTGTCCCCGACCCCCGTACGCCCGTGAATCCCAAGACTGGCAGGGGCAAGAAGAAGGGGGCCACACGCGGCCAGCGCACCGGCTGGCTCCGCCCTCCGTTGCGCGCCAAGACCATCCAGAACCTTCACGGGCTGCTCTACATCATCTGCCAGGCCGCCGCGCAGGAAGACCCGCCCTTGCGCCCCTCCAACCCCGCAGCCCTGACCCGCCTTCCTCGCACCGATGACGGCGAAGGCGCCGAGGATATGTGCTTCCTCACACGCAGCGAGTTCGCCATGCTGCGCGATGCCGCCCATCCCGATGTCCGCGACATGCTGGAGGTATTCGTCCTGACCGGCCTGCGCTACAGCGAACTCACAGGGCTGCAGGTCCGCGACATCGCCCTGCGGCACCCCCCGGGGGCCGCAGGAGCACAGAACTCCACCGGGGTGCTCCATGTCCGCCGGGCCTGGAGGCGTCAGCCAGACAACACCTTCGAGCTCGGCCCTCCGAAGACCAAGCAGTCACGCCGTCGTATCGCCCTTTCCCCGCGCGCCGTCCACCTCATCAACCCCCGGTTGGCCCAGAAGGGTCCCGAGGACTTCGTCTTCACGACCGACAACGGCGCCTGGTGGCGGCACTCCTCCTTCTACAACCGCCGCTGGGTTCCCGCCGTCAAGCGAGCCCGAGCGCTCGGCCTGACGAAGAAGCCCCGCATCCACGACCTCCGGCACACCCACGTCGCGTGGCTGATCGACAAGAACGTCCATCCCTTCAAGATCCAGCGCCGCCTTGGCCATATGTCGATCACGACGACCATGGACCGGTACGGCCACCTCGTCACTGACCTCGACGACGAGCTGCTGGCCGCCATCGACGACGCTCCTGCGCTCGCACCGCCAGCCGCCACCGCCATCACGCATCCGGGCAGCACCGTTCAGCGAAAACTGACCGTCGCGTCCTGACCTGAAAATTTCGCGGGGCCGGGATTCATCCCGGCCCCGCGAAACGACTCGTTGGTCGCAGAACATTCAATGGTCAATACAAGAGAAACATAGCCATAAAATACGCATTCAGTGACAATCGTTGACAATCAAGCCGATGCGGATACCCGACCGCAGATCGCACTCCTACCTCCATGGCCTCTGCGACCCCTGCTATCTTCTTGTTAGTTGGTCTTCCCAAGGAGGAGCGATGAGCATCGACTCGCATCGGTATGCGGCCTTGCTTCCGGCTCTGGCCGCCGGCAGCGCGGCCTGTGCCGTAGTCCTATGGCTGACTGCGGACGCCCACCGAAGGCCCAGTCGCACGGGATGCGTTCCTGCGCTTCCCACAGGGCCAAGCGAGCGCCAGGCTGGCGTAATCTTCATGGCGAGAAAGCCCAAGCCAGTTAGCGCAGCGCCTCCGAGCAGGCAAACTGGGTTGAGCCCACTCGGGTCGCTCTTGTTGATGGGGCCGCATTCGGCGTAGCCGTACAGGTTGTCCTCCTGCCAAGAGGGGCCCTGCTGGGTGAAGCGCTCGGTGAAGTGCGACAGGTACCGGTGCTCCACCGCCTTGTTGGCGTACACTCCATTTGCTTTTCACCTTAATCCTCAAAACCAAGAAAGCGCCTCCCAAAAAATACAGCAGGAATCATGCCGACCTCAACCACGAGGGACCCCGCTCACCCCCTTCTTTGATAGGATAAAATAGAACTAACCAAGGCAACGACTAGTGCGGATAGAATCAAAATAATGCCAATCACCATAAAGTCACGCGCCCAAAAAATTACTCCCATAGACGCCCACATTAAGCAGATTGCGCACGAGAATTCAAGGGTTCGTTTTTCATGATCCGCCCACTAGTTCATTCGCACCGTAATTTATTTCACTCTTTAAGCCCTGTGGGGTCCGTTTTGTTGATGGGGTCGCAGGCCGCAGAATGGCGACACACCTCTGAGGCGCCTGCGCAGACTCCCTGAAACCCGAGCCGTTTTTATTTCTCCCTATCTTGCGAATAGTTTTCCTATTAGCCAGCAAAATAGAGCTGCAAGGAGAACGATGCCGCCAGCTGCGGCTACTTCAATGAGTTGCGGCCCCCTCTCGAGGAACGTTCGCGTAAAGAACGAAGTACATGGATACACGAACACCATGGCGAGGGCAAATATCCATATTTTATTACTTTTGCGGGTTTCCATGGTTCCCCCTTTCCGGGGTTCGACATAATTCGGTGGCCTGGAGTCGCGAATCTGGTGCCTGACCTGCGTGGACATGGGCGGGATCGCCAGGAGGGCGTGTCTCTAGGCGATGGTGTTCTCGCTGGTCAACGGAGTGCGGGCTGAAGCGCGATGACCTGCTTGGGGGCGGGGATCTCCAGCTTCGCGAGGAGGTCTCGCTGAGGCTTGGTCAGGGCGGTGACCTGCTGGACCGTTCCGGTGGGGCCGGTGAAGGTGCCCACATGGAGGCGGTCGAGCTCGCGTCGGATCTGTGTCCAGGTGCTGCCGGTGGCGGTCTCGGTGATCCTGATGAGCAGGAGGGCGAGCCAGCACAGGACGACGTGGGCGCGGATACGCTCTTCGAGCCGGTGGTAGACGGGCCGCAGGTCGATGATCTGCTTCATGTCGCGCCAGCCGCGCTCGACTTCGAGGAGCTGCTTGTAGCCGAGCGCGATATCCCCGGCGCTCAGGTGGGGGTCGCTGCAGCGCAGGAGGTACTTCCCGTCGAGGTTCTCCTCCGCCTTGATCTTCGCCTGGTCGATGCGGAGCTTGCCGGCCGGGGTGGCGCGAAGGTAGCGGTTCAGGCCGGGCTTGTCCGCGATCCGCCCGCGCAGCTCGCCCCGCTTGAAGTCGCTGAGCTTGTCGGATCCCTCGATCACGTCGGCCAGCTGGGCGACGAGTTGTTCGCGCATGTGCCGGTCGCGCTCGGCTGCTTCGGGGTTGTGGCAGATCACGAACCGGTCGGTGTCGGATATCCGCACCTCCTTGACCCGCATGTTCGCGCCGACGTCCTGATAGCGGCCCTGCCGGGACAGGGCGGCCTGCACCTCGGGACTGCCGGAGCGGAGCTTCTCGCCGATGATGTAGGCGTGGTCGCCGCTACGCAGGTAGCGGCGGTTGGCCGCGGAGGCCAAGCCGCGGTCGGCCACCCACACGATCTTGGAGAGGGTCCAGTCCCGCATCTCGTCCTTGACCTGCCGGATCAGGCTCTGGTCGGGGGCGTTGCCCGGCCAGCACCAGCAGCGGACCGGGATCCCGTCGCGGGTGACCGCCATGCCGATCACGATCTGCGGCAGGTCGTCGCGGGAGTCCTTCGACTTCCCGTAGGTCCGAAACCCGGCCTGCTTCGCGGTGCCGTCCGCCTGGCACTCCTCCAGCTTGCGGCCGGTTTCGTCCCGGGGAGTCGGCCCGTCGGGCTCCTCCAGCTCGAAGTAGGTGCTGGTGGTGTCGAAGAACAGCAGGTCCACCTCCAGGTTCAGCAGGTTCGCGACCTCGTCGAACACCTGCTTCTCCAAGTCGCCGGTCACCTCGTGCAGCCAGTCCATCGCCCGGTAGCAGGCCTGTTCGCCGGCGGCGGCCAGCCCGTCGATGTGCACGTCGTTCGTGATCCAGTCCGCCGCCGCGAGTTTCGAGGACGGGGCCAGCGCGCGGTTGGCGACCAGGGCGAACAGCACCCGCTCGGTGGCGGTCATGTCCCGGCGGCGACCTCGCTTGGGCTGCCCGACCCGACCCACGATCTGGTCGATCCTCAGCCGACGCCACAGGTGGTCGAGGACGTAGGCGCCGCCGAACGGCACCGAGGAGGTGAACTCCAGTTCCGACGCGGTGGTCGCGGCCAGCGCCTCCCCTGGCTCCAGCAGCTTCGATAGAGACACGACCAGGCGCTTGACCGCGTCGCGGTCCAGGTCGTCCTCGCGGCCGAAGGTGAACAGCACCTTCGGCACCGCCCGCCCCTTCACCGGGTCCCACTCGTTGTGGGCCAGGTGGAGGTAGCGGACCGTGCCGGACTTGTTCTCCCGCTTCACCGTCTTCACGTACACGACTCCAGACCCTACGGGCCGTGCCCAGGCCAGCGCGGGCAAATCCAGAAAATCGCGTCTCTAGGCCCTTTCGGCCCGCACGGCCATCCACACCACGCTGACCTGCCTGTTCAGTTCGGCCGGCCCTCTAGAACCCCCGAATTATGTCGAACTCCGGCCTTTGTTGGCACGGCCGACCTCATGCCCCCGTTGCCATGAGGTCGGCTAGGGGCGTTTACCCGAATACTATTCGTTCAGTGTTGGTATCGACACGCCACTACGAATTGGTACCCGGCCCATACGAGACCGGCGATGGCAACCGTATATGTCACTACTGCACCAACCCAGCCGGGAGGCCCTCCGAACCACATCAAGGTTCCAAATGAAGCCTGAGCGAGTGCCCACCCGAACACGTCACTAGCGCTGCAAAGCCCCGAAGGGTCGCTTTTGTTGATGGGGTCGCAGGCCGCGTACCCGTACAGGTT
>NZ_ANAS01000034.1:0-139707 GCF_000341205.1 Nocardiopsis baichengensis YIM 90130
CTGGAGGCGGCCGGCGTGAAGGTCGGCAAGACCCCCAGCGAGACGGCCAAGCTCGCACGGGACCTCTTCTAGTCCCCGAGCGGACCGCACGGCACCGCCCCGCCCCGGACCTCCGGGGCGGGGCGTGCTCGTTCCGGGCGCCCGGTGCTGGCAGCATGGGCGGGGTGAGCGCGCCCAAGGAACCCTCGGACCGACGCGGGACCGACCACCGCCCGCTGTACACCGCGGGCGGGCTGGCCGCGGCCTGGGCGGCCGGGGTCGGCCTCGCCGTGCTGATGACCCTGACCCTGGCCGGGTGGGTGGCCGCCCCGCACGACGCCTTCGGCGAAGAGATCGCCGACGTGGCGCGCACCGCCGTGCAGGCCTGGCTGGTGGGCCACCTGGTCGGCTTCGGCATCCCCGGCGGCGAGGTGATGATGCTGCCGCTGGGCCTGGTGGTGCTGCCCGGGGCGCTGCTGTACCGGGCGGGCCGGTGGCTGGCGCGCACCAGCGAGCTGCCCCGGCTGCGCCACATGTTCCGCGCCGCCCTGGCGCTGGCCGGGCCCTACGCCGCCGTCTCGGGCACCCTGGCCCTGGCCGCGCAGACCGAGGTGGTCCGCCCCAGCGTGGTGCAGGCGCTGGTGGCCGGGTTCTGCCTGGCCTTCGTCGCCGGCGGGCTGGGCGTGCTCCGCCAGCAGCTGCGCGACAAGGGCATCGAGCTGCGCCGCATGCTGGAGCTGATGCCCGACCGGCCGCGCTCCCTGCTGGCCGGGGCCGGCGGGGCCACCGCCGTGCTGCTGGCCGCCGGCGGGCTGCTGTTCCTGTGCGGCCTGGCGTTCGGCTTCGGCGAGGCCGCCGCGATCACCCGCGAGCTGGGCCCCGGCGCGGTGGGCGGCACCCTGCTGGTGCTGGCCCAGCTGGCCTACGCCCCCAACGCCGTGGTGTTCGGCGCCGCCTACGCGGTCGGCCCGGGGTTCGCGGTGGGCAGCGGCACCATGGTCGCCCCCACCGGTGTGGCGGTGGGGCCGCTGCCCGCCTTCCCGATGCTGGCGGCGCTGCCGGACAACGGCGCCGCCCCGGTGGCCTCACTGGCGGCGCTGGCCGCCCCGTTCGCCGCCGGGGCAGTGGGCGGGGTGCTCACCCAGCGCAGCGCGCCCACCGTGGTGGGGGAGGCGGCACCGCTGTGGGGGTTCGTCTGCGGGGTGGCCACCGGGCTGGTGTTCACCGCGCTGTCGCTGCTGGCCGGCGGGCCGATCGGGGCGGAACGGCTGGCCGACGTGGGGCCCTCGGCCTGGCAGGTCGGGCTGATCACCGCGCTGGAGGTCGGCCTGGCGGCGGCGATCGCGGCCTGGGTGGCCAACTGGCGCCACTTCCGGCGGACGGCGGCGCGGGAGCGGCCGGAGGGGGAGCCGCCGGGAGACGAGGCACCGGTCGAGCCGGCACCGGTCGAGGAGGCCGCGCGCCCGCGCCGGTTCCGCCTGCCCGCGCTGCCGCGGCCGCGGATGCCGCGGTGGCGCCGCCGGGCGGCCGAGCACGAGGGCGAGGACCCCGAGGAGCTGTTCGGCATCACCTACGAGGCCGGCCCGGAGGCCGAGCCCGCCGAGGACCGCACCTGACCGCCTAACCGCCCAGCGAGGGCACCTGGTCCTCGGGGACGCCGGTGCGGTCGGCCACCGCCGAGCGCCAGGCCTGGTCGCACTCCTCCTGGGCGCTGACCGTCAGCGCCCGGGTCGAGCACTCCTGGTAGGCGCTGTACTCGTCCCAGAAGTAGATGTAGCCGGCGACGGCCACCACCGAGAACACCACGCCGAACCAGCCCAGCACCACGCTGAGCACGGCCCCCGGCGCCTGGGTGCTGTTCTCGCGGGCCGCGCGGCGGGCCTTGCGCCCCTGCTGGATCCCCAGCACCGACAGCAGCACCCCGAAGGGCGGCAGCATCAGCCCGGCGGCCGACAGGAAGACCCCCCACAGGCCGCCCTTCTCCACGGCGGGAGGCTGTCCGTCGGCCTGCGGCTGCTGCTCGGTCAACGCTGGTCCTTTCCTCGGTCGGGCGGCTCGGGGGGAGGCGCCGGAACAGACGCTACCGGAGGAGCGGCGTGCTCACGGCCCCGGTCCCTCCGGCTCCGCGCAGGGAGGATAGGGTTGGGGCGAGCGGGAGCGCGGTGCCCTCCCGCGCATTCCGCCCTCATCGCCTTCCGTGCCCGGATGCTGCGCGTTCCCAACGCGACCCCGGGCAGGGGCGGACCCGCCTTGTCGAGGAGGAACCACACTGTCGGCGCGAGTAGTCGTCCTCATCTCCGGGACGGGGAGCACCATGGCCGCGCTCCTCGAAGCGGCGCAGGACCCCGGGTACGGAGCCGCGGTCGTCGCGGTCGGATCGGACCGAGAGAGCGCGGCGGGCCTGGCCCTGGCCGAGAAGGCCGGGGTGCCGGTGTTCACCGAACCCTTCCGCGGCCGCGCCGAGCGCGCCGCCTGGAACGCGGAGCTGGCCTCCCGCATCGCCTCCTACCGACCCGACCTGGTGGTCTCGGCGGGCTTCATGCGGATCCTGGGCCGCGAGGTGCTGGACGTGGCCCCGGTGGTCAACCTGCACCCGGCCCTGCTGCCGTCCTTCCCGGGCGCGCACGCGGTGCGCGACGCCCTGGCCCACGGGGTGCGCGTCACCGGGTCCACGGTGCACTTCGTCGACGAGGGGGTGGACACCGGACCGATCATCGACCAGGTGGCGGTCCGGGTGGAGCCCGGCGACGACGAGGAGGCGCTGCACGAGCGGATCAAGGCCGTCGAGCGCCGGCTGCTGGTGGAGACGGTGGGCCGGCTGGCCCGGGAGGGCTGGCGCCTGGAGGGCCGGCACGTGCGGCCCGGCGCGGCCGGCAACGAACGAGCAGAGGAGAACCGGTGACGCGGCAGGCCATTCGGCGCGCGCTGATCAGCGTTTACGACAAGACGGGGCTGGAGGAGCTGGGCCGGGGCCTGGCCGAGGCCGGGGTGGAGATCGTCTCCACGGGGTCCACCGCGGCCCGCCTGGCCGAGGCCGGGGTCCCGGTGGTGCCGGTGGAGGAGGTGACCGGCTTCCCCGAGTGCCTGGACGGGCGGGTCAAGACCCTGCACCCGAAGGTGCACGCGGGCCTGCTGGCCGACCGGCGCCGCGCCGAGCACCGCGCGGCGCTGGAGGAGCTGGGGGTGGCCCCCTTCGACCTGGTGGTGGTCAACCTCTACCCGTTCCGGGAGACGGTGGCCTCGGGCGCCTCCGCGGCCGAGTGCATCGAGAAGATCGACATCGGCGGGCCGTCGATGGTGCGGGCCGCGGCCAAGAACCACGCGAGCGCGGCCGTGGTGGTCGACCCGGCCCGCTACGGCGAGGTGCTGGAGGCGGTGCGCGCCGACGGCTTCGAGGAGGCCGCGCGCCGGCGGCTGGCGGCGCAGGCCTTCGCCCACACCGCGGCCTACGACGCCGCCGTGGCCGGCTGGTTCGCCGAGGCCTACGCCCCCGACGACACCGCCGGGGCCACCGGCTGGCCGGACTTCCACGCCGCGGCCTACACCCGTGCGGCCACCCTGCGCTACGGCGAGAACCCGCACCAGCGGGCGGCGCTGTACACCACCGACGACCCGGCGGGGCCGGGCCTGGCCGGCGCCGAGCAGCTGCACGGCAAGGAGATGTCCTACAACAACTACGTCGACGCCGACGCGGCGCTGCGGGCCGCCTACGACTTCGACGAGCCGTGCACGGCGATCATCAAGCACGCCAACCCGTGCGGCATCGCGCTGGGCGCCGACATCGCCGAGGCGCACGCCAAGGCGCACGCCTGCGACCCGCTGTCGGCCTTCGGCGGCGTGGTGGCCGCCAACCGCCCGGTGACCGCGGCCATGGCCGAGCGGCTGGCCGACATCTTCACCGAGGTGGTGGCCGCCCCCGCGTTCGAGGAGGGGGCGCTGGAGCTGCTCACCCGAAAGAAGAACGTGCGGCTGCTGAAGGTGGCCGCGCCGGACCGGACCGCGCGCCCGGAGGCCCGGCAGATCAGCGGCGGGCTGCTGCTGCAGTCGGCGGACGCGCTGGACGCGCCCGGGGACGTCCCCGACGGGTGGGAGCTGCGCACCGGCGCCCCGGCCGACCCCGCGGTCCTGGCCGACCTGGCCTTCGCCTGGCGGGCGGTGCGCGCGGTCAAGTCCAACGCGATCCTGCTGGCCGCGGACCGGGCCACGGTCGGCGTGGGCATGGGCCAGGTCAACCGGGTGGACGCGGTGCGGCTGGCGGTGTCGCGGGCCGGCGAGGAGCGGGTGGCCGGCGCGGTGGCCGCCAGCGACGCCTTCTTCCCCTTCCCCGACGGCCTGGAGGAGCTGGCCGCGGCCGGGGTGCGGGCGGTGGTCCAGCCGGGCGGCTCGGTGCGCGACGACGCCGTGGCCGAGGCGGCCGAGCGCGCCGGGGTGGCGATGTACGTCACCGGAACCCGGCACTTCTTCCACTAGTGCAGACCCCGACCGAGGGACAGGGAGCCAGAGCATGAGCGCACAGATCCTGGACGGGAAGGCCACCGCCGCGAAGATCCGGGCGGAGCTGGCCGGGCGGGTGGCCGCCCTCAAGGACGCGGGGGTGCTTCCGGGGCTGGGCACGGTGCTGGTCGGGGACGACCCGGGCAGCCGCTCCTATGTGGGCGGCAAGCACCGCGACTGCGCCGAGGTGGGCATCGCCAGCATCCGCCGCGACCTGCCGGCCACGGCCTCCCAGGCCGAGGTGGAGGCGGCGGTGGCCGAGCTCAACGCCGACCCGGCGTGCACCGGCTACATCGTGCAGCTGCCCCTGCCCGGGGGGCTGGACGAGAACCGGGTGCTCGGCCTCATCGATCCGGTCAAGGACGCCGACGGCCTGCAGCCGGCGAATCTGGGCCGCCTGGTGCTGACGGAGCCGGCGCCGCTGCCGTGCACCCCGCGCGGGATCGTGGAGCTGCTCACCCGGTACGGGGTGGGGCTGGACGGCGCCGAGGTGGTGGTCGTGGGCCGCGGGGTGACCGTGGGCCGCCCGCTGGGGCTGCTGCTGACCCGGCGCAGCGAGAACGCGACGGTGACGCTGTGCCACACCGGCACCCGGGACCTGGCCGCGCACACCCGCCGCGCCGACGTGGTGGTGGCCGCGGCCGGGAAGCCGGGGCTGGTCACCGGCGACATGGTCAAGCCGGGGGCGGCCGTGCTGGACGTGGGCGTGAGCCGCACCGACCAGGGGATCGCCGGGGACGTGGCCGCCGACGTGTGGGACACGGCCGGCTGCGTCTCCCCGAACCCGGGCGGCGTGGGCCCGATGACGCGGGCGATGCTGCTGGTCAACGTGGTCGAGGCGGCCGAGCGCCAGGCCGGCCTGGCCTAGCGGCGGACCGGGGCCGGGGGCGTCCGGGCGGGTTCAGCCCGCCTTGCGCTCCCGGTCCCCGGCCGGCATCGGGCGCACCAGGCCCAGCGCGACGACCTCGTTGGCCAGCCGGGTGCGGCGGTTGGGGCCCTCGGGGATGCGGAACTTCTGGTAGAGGCGCAGCAGGTGCTGTTTGACGGCCGCCTCGGTGACCACCAGGTCCTCGGCGATCTCGCGGGCGGTCGCGGGGGAGACGAACGCCTCGTCGGACAGCGCCGGGCGGCACAGCGAGGTGAGCACGTCCAGCTCGCGGCGGGTGAGCTCGGGGGCGGCGCCGCGGCGCAGCTCGACGTCGGGGTGGATGTCCTCGCGGGGGAGCCCGCCGATCTTGCAGCGGGCCGAGCCGAAGCTGACGACGTCGCCCTCCTCCAGGACGCGCCGGGCGATGGGGCGGCCGTTGACCCGGGTGCCGTTGCGCGACAGGCCGAGGTCGACGACGTAGAGGTAGGGGCCGCGCCGCACCAGTTCGGCGTGCAGCTGGGAGACGCTGGGGTCGCTGAGGCGGATGTCGGCGCCCTCGCCGCGGCCGACGGTGGTCACCTCGGCGGTGACGCGGCAGACGTCCCCGGTCTCCTCGACCCTGATGTAGGGCCCGTCCACGGTTCTTCCTCCCGTTGTGGGGCGTGGCCGATGGGACGGTGCGCGGTTGACGTGCTGAGTGGGGTTCATGGGGGGCTGTCCTCGCTCACCGTGGCACTCGTCTCCTGGTTGGTTACCCGGGGCCTGTCGGTTCTACGCGCTTACTCCCCCGTTAGACACCTATCGCGGGAGGTTTACGCCCATCGCCGGGGATGGGGCCACCGGGGCACGCCGGGGTCCCGGGCCCGATACGGTGCGGCGTGGGACGTCCGCGCGCGCGGACTCACTAGACTGGTCCTGCGGTGGCCAGTCACGACGAGTGTTCATTGATGGTTCGCTCCACCGTGACCCCGCATCTCCTCCGGGTTTCGGTCACGCCGCCGCGGCCGGTGGCCGGAGTGCGCCACCCGGGGTCGAGCATGAGGTGATCGGTGAGCCGGAATCCACTGGAGGCGGCGGTCGCATCCCAGGAGCAGCGCGAGGAGCAGCACGAGCCGCCCGGCTGGCTGGCCCAGGTCCCCTACTTCCTGGTGCTGGCGACCATGGGGGCGGGCATCGTCGTGGTGGCCGCGGCCTACTTCAAACGCGGGCCGGCGATCATCGCCGGGGCCCTTCTGCTGGCCGCCCTCCTGCGCTATGTCCTCCCCGAGGACCGGGTGGGCATGCTCGCCGTGCGCGGGCGCTGGTTCGACATCGCCACCGCGCTGGGGCTGGCCGCGGCGCTGGTGGTCTTGGCGTGGGTGGCACCCGCCCTGGGCACGTGAGCGTCTAATAAGCTTGATATCGAGATATCGCGTACGCCCTTTTTGAGCCGCGCGACGGCCAGCCGACACGAAGGGACAGCCACACAGCCATGGCCAAGATCAAGGTCGAGAACCCCGTAGTAGAGCTCGACGGCGACGAGATGACGCGGATCATCTGGTCCTTCATCAAGGACCGGCTGATCCTGCCCTACCTGGACGTCGACCTGAAGTACTACGACCTGGGCATCGAGGCGCGCGACCGCACCGACGACCAGATCACGGTCGACGCCGCCAACGCCATCAAGGAGCACGGCGTCGGCGTCAAGTGCGCCACCATCACCCCCGACGAGGCGCGGGTCGAGGAGTTCGGCCTGAAGAAGATGTGGCGCTCGCCCAACGGCACGATCCGCAACATCCTGGGCGGCGTCGTCTTCCGCGAGCCGATCATCTGCCAGAACGTCCCGCGGCTGGTGCCCGGCTGGACCCAGCCGATCATCATCGGCCGCCACGCCCACGGCGACCAGTACAAGGCCAGCGACTTCAAGGTCCCCGGCCCGGGCACGGTCACCATCACCTACACGCCCGACGAGGGCGGCGAGCCCATCGAGATGGAGGTCGCGCGCTTCCCCGAGGGCGGCGGCGTGGCCATGGGCATGTACAACTACCGCCGGTCCATCGAGGACTTCGCGCGCGCCAGCCTCAACTACGGCCTGGACCGCGGCTACCCGGTGTACATGTCCACCAAGAACACGATCCTCAAGGCCTACGACGGCATGTTCAAGGACGTGTTCCAGGAGATCTACGACACCGAGTTCAAGGAGAAGTTCGAGGCCGCCGGCCTGACCTACGAGCACCGGCTGATCGACGACATGGTCGCCGCCGCGCTCAAGTGGGAGGGCGGCTACGTCTGGGCCTGCAAGAACTACGACGGCGACGTGCAGTCCGACACGGTCGCCCAGGGCTTCGGGTCGCTGGGCCTGATGACCTCGGTGCTGCGCACCGCCGACGGCCGGACCGTCGAGGCCGAGGCCGCGCACGGCACGGTCACCCGCCACTTCCGCCAGCACCAGCAGGGCAAGCCGACCTCCACCAACCCGATCGCGTCCATCTTCGCCTGGACGCGCGGCCTGGAGCACCGCGGCAAGCTGGACTCCACCCCCAAGGTCGTGGAGTTCGCCGACACCCTGGAGCGCGTGGTCGTCGACACCGTCGAGGGCGGCCAGATGACCAAGGACCTGGCGCTGCTGGTCGGCGGTGACCAGGACTGGCTCACCACCGAGCAGTTCCTGGCCGCGCTGGACGAGAACCTGCAGAAGCGCCTGGCCTGAGCCACCGGGCACGTCGGCCGTGAGCGGCCCCGCCGGGGAATCGGCGGGGCCGCTCACGCGTTCGCGCGGGGTGCGGCGAAGGCCACATCCGTACCGTTCGCGTAGTTTGAGAGTATTGCGTAGAGTTATGCATGTTCGGGGCGCCCGAGAGGGACCGCGCCCGGACACCGAGGCCGACGTGCCGGCCGTGCGCCCGCTGGGGGGTAGGCGCGCGCGGTGCGGAACGTCACCAGAAGGGCCCACCGCTCTGTGAGCGGTGGGCCCTTCGCCTTGTCCGGGGGTGCCGTCCGGGCGGCCGCCTCAGTCCCGCATGGCGTCCTCGGGGATCTCCCGCCCCTCGCGCATGGCCGAGAACATCTCCTCGGAGGCGGCCTCGTCCCAGAGCACCACGCTGCCCACGTTGAGCGTGGGGGTGGAGCCCACCGGGACCGAGGTGGTGGCCGGGTCCTCGCGCATCGCCAGCGCCATGCCGCCCAGGTCCATCAGGTGGTCGTCCTGGTCCACCTCGAAGGTCTCGGTGCCCTCCCGGACCAGCGGGACCAGGCGGAAGGGGTTGGCCAGCGTCGAGGCGCCGGTCGCCTTGGAGACCAGGGCGCCGAAGAACTCCCGCTGGCGCTGGATGCGGTCCAGGTCGGCGCGGGCCGAGGCGCGGGTGCGCACGTACCCCAGCGCGGTGGCGCCGTCCATGTCCTGGCAGCCGGCCTCGATGTCCAGGCCCGCCTTGGGGTCCTCCATCGCCTCCTCGGGGCACATCTCCACCCCGCCGACCGCGTCCACGATGTCCACGAACCCGGCGAAGCCGATCTCCACGTAGTGGTCGATCCGCACCCCCGAGGCCTGCTCGAAGGTCTGGACCAGGGTGCTCGGCCCGCCGCCCAGGTTCTCGGCGAAGGCGGCGTTGATCTTGTTCTGGCCGATGCCGGGGATGTCCACGTAGGAGTCGCGCGGCACGCTGACGATGGCCGGGCGCCCGTCCTCGGGCACGTAGACGACCATGATGGTGTCGGTGCGCTTGCCCTCGGCGCGGCCGGTGCGCAGGTCCTGCAGCTCGTCGTCGCTGAGCCCCTTGCGGCTGTCGGAGCCGACCACCATGTAGGTGGTGCCGGGCTGCTCCTCGGGGCGGCCGTCGGCCGGCGGCATCGCCTCCACCCGCTCCAGCCGGCCGTCGGCCCACAGGTAGAACCCGATGCCGAAGACCAGCGGGGCCAGGACCACCAGGGCCAGCACCGCGCCGGTGATCCGCAGCGCGCGCCTGCGCCGGCGCTCACCGCTCCGGCGCCGCTCGCGCGCGGCGCCGGTCCCGTCGTACTCGCGGCCGCGCGGCCGGTCCCGGACCGAGGGCATGCGGCGGGTGGACCCGGCCGACCGCTTCTTCGAGCGGTACAGCTTCTCGATCTCGTCGTAGCCGCCGGATCCGTCGCGGCGGAAGACCCCCGTGCGCTGGGCGTCGTCGTCTCGGCCGTGGTCCATCGTTCAGTTCGCCCGTTCCCGTCGTCTCGCCGTCTCACCCCTACAGACGCGGCTCATCGTATTCCGGTTCGATCCGGCCGCCGCCGGTCCGGGTCACGGCAGCGCCGTGCGGACCCGGGGGGAGCGCTCCGCCAGTGCGGTGCGGACGGCCTCGGCGGCCGTCCCGGCGCGCTCGGCGGGCACCAGCGCCACGACCGCGTCCCCGGTGCCGCCGGTGGCCCGGGCGCCGCGCGCGCCGGCGCCCACGGCCCGCTCCACCGCCAGGTCCTGCTCGGGGGTGGACATCGCGAAATGGTCGCGCAGGGACAGGTGGGAGGCGGTGAGCACGGTGCCGATCTCGGCCGGCGCCCCGGCCCGCAGCAGGCCCGCCACCGCGTCGAGCCGGTTCTCCTCGGTGACCGCGTGCCGCACCCGCCCGCGCAGCACCGGGTCGCGCAGCCGGGCGAGCGCCCCGGCCAGGTCCTCCACCTCCCGCAGGCGGGACACGCCCAGGCGGGAGGCGGCGCGCGCGCACTCGGCGCGGCGGCGGGCGGGGTCGGCGGCCGGGCCCGAGCGGGTGTCGGCGACGAGCAGCCGCAGCCCGGCGGCCTCCAGGTCGAAGGGCAGGGCGCGGGCGCGCCCGGTGCGCCGGTCCAGGCGCAGGGCGGTGCGCTCGGCGAAGGGGAGCGCGGTCCCGGTGCCCAGGGCCGCCCCCAGCGCCTCGGCGAGCGCCTCGCGCCCGCCCAGGGACGCGGGCGCGGGGAGGTCGGTGTCGAAGAGGACGCGTGCCCCGCCGCCCGGCTCCGCGGCCGGGCGGGCGGCCAGGGGCGCGGGGAGGGGGCGCCGCTCCTGCGGTGCGCGGGCGTGCCGCAGCTCCACGGCGCCGTCGCCGGTGGGCGCCCAGGCCAGGTGGACACCCCAGGGCAGGGCGGCCAGCAGGACCGGGCCGTCCTCCTGCGCGCCGGGGTCGCCCATCAGCGCGACGCGCCCGGGGGCGAACCGCACCCCCGCGGGCGGGGTGCCGTAGACGTCGGCGAAGGCGTCCGCCAGGGCGGTGCCGGCGACGCGTTCGGCCACGGGCCAGTGCAGGGGGCCGCCGGGGCGGCCGCGGGAGCCGAGCAGGCGTGCGAAGAGCTTCACGATGCCTTCATTGTGCCGTGCGTGGCCCGCTTCCGCGCTCTGCGGCGGTGGGGCTACGCTCGGTCCGCGGGCAGGGACGTTCCGGAAGGCGGGGGCGATGGCGGGCCGGGTCGCAGAGCGGGCGAAGGACCTGTTCCGGCGCGGCATGGACGCCTACTGGGCGATGCGCCGCCGCCGCCCCTGGTTCGACCACGCCGTGCGGGCCGCCGAGCGCTACACCGACCAGGACGGCAGCCGCCTGGCCGCCTCGGTCACCTACTTCGGGTTCCTGTCCTTCTTCCCGCTGATCGCCCTGGCCTTCGCCGTGGTGGGGTACGTGGCCGAGTTCAGCCCGGACGCCCGCGACTACCTGGAGACCGCCATCGGCGACCTGCTCCCCGGCCTGGCCGCGGAGCTGCCCATCGACCAGGTCGCCCAGGCGCGCACCGGGGCCTCGGTGGTGGGCCTGCTGGGCCTGCTCTACACCGGCCTGGGCGCCGTGGGCCAGCTGCGTGCGGCCCTGCACCGGATCTGGCTGAAGAACCCCTCCGAGGGGCCCAACGTGGTCCTGGCCAAGCTGCAGGACCTGGCGGTGATGGTGGTGCTGGGCACCGCCCTGCTGGCCTCGGTGGCCCTGACCAGCGTCTCGCAGGCCGCCACCCGCTGGGTGCTGGCCTGGGTGGAGCTGGACGGCTCGGTGGCCGCGGTGGCCGCCACCCGGCTTCTGGCGGTCGCCATCGCGGTGGCCGCCGACACGCTGATCTTCCTGGTGCTCTTCTCCCGGCTCTCCGGGACCCGCCGCCCCTGGCGGATGCTGTGGCGCGGCGCGCTGCTGGCCGCCGCGGCCTTCGAGGTGCTCAAGGCGGCGGGGGCGCTGCTGATCGCGAGCACCCTGAACAACCCGGTCTACGCCTCCTTCGCGGTGCTGGTCGGGCTGCTGGTGTGGATGAACATCGTGCTGCGCGCGGTCCTGTTCGCCGCGGCCTGGACGGCCACCTGGCTGCCGGTGCCGCCGCCCTACCAGGGCGCGGTCCCGCTGGACCTGCCGGTGGGGCTGGTGCCGGGCGCTCCCGGGCGCAGCGCGGTGCGCCCGGCCGACGGGGCCCGCGCCGCCGCGGTGCTGCCGGCCCGGCCCACCGCCGAGGGCCGGGCCCGCTCGCGGGTGCTGACCCGCCGGTGGCTGCTGCGGCGCCGGCTGCGGGCGCTGGCCCCGGCGGCCGGTGCGGCCGCGGCCGGCGCGGCGCTCTGGGCCGTGTTCCGGATTCTGCGGGCCCGGCGGGGCGGGGAGGCGTACCGTGGGTAGTACGCGGGTTGCGGAGCCGAGCCCCCGGGGGTGAAGGTGCCACATGCGCCGGCGAGCGCGCCGGCCGGACCCCTGTTCGGAGGTTGCCCGTGGCCATCGAATTCAACGCCTCTGACCGGACCACCCTGGGCGTGGAGTGGGAGCTCCAGCTCGTCGACGCCCGCACCCGCCACCTGCGCCAGGAGGCCCAGCGGGTGCTGGCCGACCTGCCCGACCTGAGCCGCGGCCCGGGGTGCCCGCCGCTGCGGCACGAGCTCATGCAGTGCACCGTGGAGGTGGTGACCGGGGTGTGCGAGACCGTGCAGGAGGCCGTCGCCGACCTGCGGGGCAGCACCGACCGCCTGCGGGAGGTGCTGGAGCCCCGCGATGCGGTCGCGCTGTGCGCGGGCACCCACCCGGTCGACGACTGGCGCGACCAGACCCTGGCCCCCGTGCAGCGCTACGGGGAGCTGATCGAGCAGATGCAGTGGCTGGCCCGGCGCATCCTCACCTTCGGCGTGCACGTCCACGTGGGGGTGCGGTCCAAGGAGAAGGCGGTGCCGATGGTCAACGCGCTGGCCGCCTACCTGCCGCACTTCCTGGCGCTGACCGCCTCCAGCCCGTACTGGAGCGGGCACGACACCGGGCTGGCCTCGTCCCGGTCGGTGGTCTTCGGCGCGCTGCCCACCGCCGGGCCGCCGCCGCTGCTGGACGATTGGCCGGCTTTCGAGGAATACATGGAGACACTGCTGCGCGCCGGTACCATCGCCAGTATCAAGGAAGTGTGGTGGGACGTCCGCCCGCACCCGGACTACGGCACCATCGAGATCCGGATGTTCGACGGGATCCCCACCCTGCGCGAGGTCGGCATGGCCGCCGCCCTCTCGCAGAGCCTCGTCCGGCTGTTCGACCAGCAGCTCGACCGGGGCTACGGGCTGCCCCGCCCGCCCGCCTGGGTGGTCACCGACAACAAGTGGCGCGCCACCCGCTACGGGCTGGACGCGCGCGTGATCACCGACGGGCGCGGGTCCACCGTCCCGCTGCGGGACGACCTGTACGAGCTCGTGCGCGAGCTCGGACCGGTGGCCGCGCGCCTGGGCTGCGCCGAGGAGCTGGACGCGGTCTCCGAAGTGCTCGACAAGGGCGCCTCCTACGAGCGGCAGCGCGCGATCGTGCGCGAGGGGGGCTCCCTCAACGACGTCGTGGACGCGCTGGCCGCGGAGTTCCGCACCGGGACCCCGGCCGCCGCGTAGCACGGCAGGACGCGACGACACGACCCACGACCGATGACGAACGAGGGGGCCCACGCATGCAGGGGCGAGATCTGCCGGACCAACTGGCCGCGTTTCTGGCGCGCCGCCAGAGCGGTCTCGTCGAGTTCCGGCGGGACCTGCACATGCACCCCGAGCTGGCGTTCGCCGAGACCCGGACCACCCAGCGGGTGGAGGAGCGGCTGCGCGCCGCCGGGCTGGCGCCCAAGCGGCTGCCCGAGGGGACCGGGCTGGTGTGCGACATCGGGGACGGCGGGCCCACGGTGGCGCTGCGCGGCGACATCGACGCGCTGCCGCTGACCGACGAGAAGGACGTGCCCTACCGCTCCACGGTGCCGGGGGCGGCGCACGCGTGCGGGCACGACGTGCACACCACGGCCCTGCTGGGCGCCGGGCTGTTCCTGTCCCAGCAGGCGCGGGCCGGTGCGCTGCCCGGCCGGGTGCGGCTGCTCTTCCAGCCGGCCGAGGAGCTGCCGGGCGGCGCCCGTGCGGTGGTCGACGTCGGCGGCCTGGACGGGGTGGACCGCGTCTTCGCCCTGCACTGCGACCCGCGCCTGCTGTGCGGGCAGGTGGGGCTTCGGGTGGGGCCGATCACCGCCGCCTGCGACCAGCTGGCGGTGCGGCTCTCGGGGCCGGGCGGGCACACCGCCCGGCCCCACCTGACCAGCGACCTGGTCTACGCGCTGGGCAAGGTGGTGACCGAGCTGCCGGCCGCGCTGTCCCGCCGGGTCGACCCGCGGGCCGGGTTCAGCCTGGTGTGGGGCAGGGTGAGCGCCGGCTCGGCGCCCAACGTCATCCCCGACGACGCGGTGGCCGAGGGCACCGTGCGCTGCCTGGACGACGACGCCTGGCACTCGGCGCCGGACATCGTCAAGGAGCTGGTGGAGACGGTGGTGGGCGGCTACGGGGCCACCGCCGAGGTGGACTACCGCCGGGGCGTGCCGCCCACGGTGAACGAGGCCGAGAGCGTGCGGATGCTGCGCGACGCGGTCGGCCTGGCGCTGGGCCCCGAGGCCCTCGCCCCGACCCCGCAGAGCCTGGGCGGGGAGGACTTCGCCTGGTACCTGGAGCACGTCCCCGGGGCGCTGGCCCGGCTGGGCACCCACCCGCCGGACGCCGTGGGCCCCATGCTCGACCTGCACCGCGGCACCTTCGACGTGGACGAGCGGGCGATCGGCCACGGGGTGCGGGTGCTGGTCTCGGCGGCGCTGACCGCCCTGTGGGAGGGTGCCCGCGGCCCCGCCGCCGAGGACGCGCTGGGGGACGGCGCGCTGATGTAGGCGGCCGCGGCGGTACCGGCATGCGGTAAGACTGTTCCTGTGGGAGATGACGGAAAACCCCTGACCGCGACGCTGCCGCGGGTCCTTTCCTGGATCTGGGTCGGCGTCGCCGCGCTGCTGCTGCTGGACCTGGCGCTCAACGGCTCCGACACGGCGTCCCTGGTCGCCGCCGGGGTGCTGCTGCTGACCGTGGGCGGGGTCTACGTCCTCTGGCTCCGCCCCCGGGTGGTCCCCGGCCAGGACGGCGTGCGGGTGGTCAACCCCCTGCGCGAGACCTTCGTGCCGTGGTCGGAGTTCACCTGGGCCGACGTGACCGACGTGCTGCGCGTCCACGCGGGCGGCACCGTCGTGCGCTCCTGGGCGCTGCGCGAGACCAAGCGGGCCAAGGTCCGTGAGAACCTGCGCCGGGCCGGCGGGTACTCCGACACCGACCCGGTGGCCGAGTCCGACCCGCGCGAGCTGCGCCCGGTCGAACTGCACGCCAAGCGCCTGCGGGAGATCGCCGAGCGCCGCAAGGCGAGGCCCTCGGGGGGCACCGAGCGGGCCGAGGGCGTGGTGACCGCGGTGTCGCCGGACGCGGTGGCCGCCCTGGCCCTGCCCGTCGCGCTGCTCGCGGCGGTCGCCCTGCTGTTCTGAGACCTCGTCCCGCGGAGGACGGACACAGAGAGGGGAGCCCTTCGGGGCTCCCCTCTCTTCGTGTGTCCGGGGGGACTTGACGCGGCGGCGGCCAGCTGATTAGGTAAGGCATGCCTAAGGAGAACGGGCGGGGGTCTGGGGATCGCGCGGAACCCCGGACCCCCGGAAGCCCCTCCCCGGGCACTGCGGGTCAACTGCGGGTCAACTGAATAGCGGGAACGCGCGGCGGTGCGGATCGCCACCCGCCCCCACGCGCGCTCGGTGCACACGGGCCCCGCCGGCACGGCCGGACGGCGCCGTCATCCTCGGCCTCGGGATGCTGCTCGCCACGCAGCGCCGACGGCCCGGTGGGCCCCTTCTGGGCACCCCTCCGACGGGAGGGGCGCCGTTCCCTCGCGCGGAGGGGAGCGGCGCCCCTCCCGGCCTTTTCAGGCCCGCATAAGTACCTCGTGCAGCAGCCCGCCCAGGCGCTGGGTGTGCCGCCGCACCGCCGCGATCGCGCGGTCGGGGTCGAAGGGCTCGAACACCCCGGCCACGGCGTCGTTGCTCACCGTCGCCAGGCCCATCACCTCGGCCTCCATCTCCACCGCGGCGATCGTCTCCAGCGCCAGCGACCGGCCGACCAGGTCGGCCCCGGAGGCGCGGAGCATGCCCAGCTCGGCCGGGGTCATCAGCTCCGGCCCGGTCACCTCGGCGTAGACCCCCTCGGCCAGCGACGGGTCGGCGTCGGCGGCGATGCCGCGCAGCCGCGCCGAATAGGCCCGCGTCAGGTCGGTGAAGTCCGGCCCGGTCAGCGGGGAGGCCCCGGTCAGGTTGATGTGGTCGCGCACCAGGATCGGCTCGCCCACCGCGTAGTCGGTGCGCAGCGACCCCGCCGACCCGGTGAGCACCACCACCGGGGCGCCGGCGGCGATGCCGGTGCGCACCGGGTGCGCCACCGCCATCGGGTCGTGCCCTTCGCTCAGGTGCGCACGGCCGCACAGCACGGCCACCCGCTTGGCCCCCACCCACAGGCTGCGCAGCCGCCCCGAGTGGCCCGGTGCCGTCGGCGCGGCGAACCCCGGCAGCTCGGCGGAGTCCAGCTCGATGTCGGGCGTGCCCAGGTGGTCGGCCACGTCGGTCCAGCCCGAGCCGAGCACGACGAGGGCGTCGTAGCCGTCGGCGCCGGTGCGGGACTTCAGCTCCTGCGCCGCCGCGGCCGCCTGCTCCTTCGCGTCGGCCGTCGTGACCACGGGGCGGTCTTGCGTGGATTCGCTCACATCTCCGGAGCGTACCCCTGTGCTTCCGATTTGTTACTGAGCGCAACGCCGGGGTGTGTATCGCGGACGTCGGGGCAGGCCGCCGCCGCCCCGGCGCCGACCCGGCCGTGCACCCGGGCCCGCACCGGGCGCGCCGACCGGGGAGCCGCGGAGAATCCGCCCCTGACCATGGCGGACAATGGAGGTGCGACAGGCGAGCAGACATCCGGGCGAACGGCCGAGCGGCGCCGGATCGGCGCCCCGGTCCCGCGCGCCGCGAAGGAGTGGAACAGACGTGACGAAGGTCGTGATCATCGGCGGCGGCCCCGGCGGGTACGAGGCGGCCCTGGTCGCCGCCCAGCTGGGTGCGGACGTGACCGTGGTGGAGCGGGACGGTGTCGGCGGCGCGTGCGTCCTGACCGACTGCGTGCCCTCCAAGACGATGATCGCCACGTCGGTCCGCTCCACCTACGTCAAGGACGCCGGGCGGCTGGGCCTGACCATCAACTCCGGCGACGAGTGCCGGGTCGGTGTCGACCTGGCCGCGGTCAACGGCCGGGTCAAGCGCCTGGCCCGGGCCCAGTCCGAGGACACCGCCGCCCGGCTGCAGAAGGAGGGCGTGCGGATCGTCACGGGCGAGGCCCGGATGGTCGACCCGCGCATCATCGCCGTGGGGGAGGAGCGGCTGCGCGCCGACGTGGTGCTGCTGGCCACCGGCGCCCACCCGCGCGAGCTGCCCACCGCCCGCCCCGACGGCGAGCGCATCCTGACCTGGCGCCACCTGTACGACCTGGAGGAGATGCCCGAGCACCTGGTCGTGGTGGGCTCGGGCGTCACCGGGGCCGAGTTCGCCAACGCCTACACCGGGCTGGGCGCCGAGGTCACCCTGGTCTCCTCGCGCGACCGGGTGATGCCCACCCAGGACGCCGACGCGGCCGAGGTGCTGGAGGGCGTCTTCCGCCGCCGGGGCATGCAGGTGCTCGGCAACACCCGCGCCGAGTCGGTGGTCAACACCGGCGAGGGCGTGCGGGTCACCCTCTCCGACGGGCGGACCGTGGAGGGCAGCCACTGCCTGATGACGGTCGGGATGATCCCCAACACCGGCGGGATCGGCCTGGAGGAGATCGGGGTGCGCCTGGACGGCGGCGGCTTCGTCCAGGTCGACCGGGTGTCGCGGACCTCCACCCCGGGGGTGTACGCGGCCGGGGACTGCACCGGGGTGAACATGCTGGCCTCGGTCGCCGCCATGCAGGGGCGGATCGCCATGTGGCACGCCCTGGGCGAGGCGGTCTCCCCGCTGAAGCTGTCCACGGTCGCCGCCACCGTGTTCACCAACCCCGAGCTCGCCTCGGTCGGCGCCACCGAGGAGGACGTGCGCAGCGGCACGGTGGACGCGCGCATCGTGAACCTGCCGCTGGACACCAACCCGCGGGCGAAGATGGGCGGCAGCAAGGACGGTTTCGTCAAGCTGATCTGCCGCCGCCACACCGGCATCGTGCTGGGCGGGGTGATCGTCGGCCCGCGCGCGAGCGAGCTGATCCTGGGGGTGTCCATCGCGGTGCAGCAGCGCCTGACGGTGGACGAGATCGCCCACACCTTCGCCGTCTACCCCTCGCTGTCGGGCAGCGTGACCGAGGCGGCCCGGTCGCTGATGCAGGCCTCGCCGGAGTAGGGCCCGGGCCCGGGATGCGGGCGCGGACACGGGAAGGGCCCACGGCGCGGTGCCGTGGGCCCTTTCGTGCGCGTGCGCGCCGGGAGGCCGGCGCTCAGAAGTCGAAGCCGCCGAAGTCCATGTCGCCGCCGAAGTCCCCGCCGAAGTCGCCTCCGCCGAGGTCCTCGCCGCCGCCCATGCCCTCCATGCCGGCGCCCATCATCCCGCCGCCCATCATGGACCCCATCATCGAGCCCATCATCATGCCGGAGAACATGCCCATCATCATGCTCATGCCGAAGTAGCCGCCGGCGTAGGGGGCGTAGTCCGGGCCCGCGTCGTAGTAGGGGCGCCGCTCGCCGTCCACCTCGACCAGGCGCACGTCGGGCTGTCCGCCGCTGAGCACGGCCCTGGTGCACACCGCGCAGGCCGGCACCGCGCGCACCGCGCCGCCCGGGGGCGCCCACTGCACGTCCTGCTCGGAGGGGCCGTGCTGGGGGTTGAAGAAGCAGGGCTGGCGCCGCTCGGGCACCGGCTCGCCGTTCATCCGCGCCCGGGTGGCGACCATGTAGTAGCGGCCGTCCTCCAGGGCGGTGGTGACCTGCTGGATGTCCTGCGGCTCACGGATGTCGTCCAGGGTGGCCTTGGCCCGGTCGTAGGAGTCCATGGCGTGGCTGTAGTCGTTCCGGGTGGCCTCGTCCACCTGGGACACGTCGATCTCCAGCTGGGCGATGTCCTCGCCGAGCCGGACCACGTCCTCCTGGGCCATCTGCTTGATCTCCGCGAGCTGCTTGGCCTTCTCGGCCTCGCGCTTCTTGCGGGAGCTGTACACGTAGTAGCCGCCGCCGGCCACCGCCAGCACCAGGACCGCCAGGAACGCGATGCCGAACATGCCGGAGGCCGCGGCGTCGCCCTCCTGCTCGGCGACGGCGTCGGGGACGGCCGCCAGGGTGTCGACCTCGTTGGCCGGGTCGGAGGCGATGACGTTGTCGCGGATCTCGTTCAGCTCGGACTGCTCCAGGTCCGGGGAGTCCACGAAGAAGTTGTTGGCTCCGCTGCCCATGAACCCGGCGTAGACGCCGTCGCCCACATCGCCCATGAGCTCGTCCATGTAGCCGTCCAGGGCCGTCTGGGAGTCGAAGCTCTCCGAAGGGAGCATGACCAGGTAGACGGGCGACTCGCTCTCGGCGTCCTGCGCGGCCGAGACGAGCGCCTCCTGTTCGGCCTCGGGGATGTTCTCGGTGATGCTCTGTTCGATGTAGAAGTGGTCGGATTCGAGGTCCTGGACCGCGTCCCCGGCGTCGGGGACGTCGGCGGCCGCGGGGGCCGCCGCCGCGGCGACGCCAAGGCCCGCTGCTAACAGGGCCGGTACTACCAATCGGCGCAACATGTCGTTCCTCTCGCCTCCCTCATTCGGTAAGGACGAACGGCGGGAGCCGCCGGTTCCCGGAAAGGGGAGACCGGTCCCTGGGGCACAGACTACGGGCGGCCCGCCGTGCCCGGCGGGCCGCCCGTGGTGCGGCGGGTCGCGGGGGTCAGGCGCCCGTGCCCACCTTGGCCTCGGAGTCCTCCTTCGCCGCCGCCTGCTCGGCCCCGGCCTGCTCCTGCTGCGCGGCCAGCCGCTCGGCGGCGGTGACGTGGTCGTCGGCGACGAACCCGCCCAGCCCGCGCGGGGCGTGGTAGCGCTCGACGTCGAGGATGCGCTCGCGCTTGGCGACGATCGCCGGGACCAGCGCCTGCCCGGCCACGTTGGTGGCGGTGCGGCCCATGTCCAGGATCGGGTCGACGGCCAGCAGCAGGCCCACGCCCTCCAGCGGCAGGCCGACGGTGGACAGCGTCAGGGTGAGCATCACGGTCGCGCCGGTGGTGCCGGCGGTGGCCGCCGAGCCGATCACCGAGACGAACACGATCAGCAGGTAGTCGGTGAGCGACAGGTCCAGCCCGAAGAACTGGGCGACGAAGATCGCCGAGATCGCCGGGTAGATCGCGGCGCAGCCGTCCATCTTGGTGGTGGCGCCGAACGGCACCGCGAAGGACGCGTAGTGGCGCGGCACCCCGAAGTTGGTCTCGGCCACCCGCTGGGTCACCGGCATGGTGCCCATCGAGGAGCGGGAGACGAAGCCCAGCTGCACGGCGGGCCAGATGCCGGAGAAGTACTTGCCGATGGACAGCCCGTGCACCCGCGCCAGGAGCGGGTAGACGGCGAAGACCACGAGCGCCAGGCCGATGTAGATGGCCAGGGTGAAGGAGCCCAGCGCGCCGATGGTGGTCCAGCCGTAGCTGTAGACGGCGTTGCCCAGCAGGCCCAGGGTGCCCAGCGGGGCCAGGCGGATGACCCACCACAGGACCTTGAGGACGATCTGCAGGGCCGAGTCGGTGAAGGCCAGGAAGGGCTCGGCGGCCTTGCCGGTCTTGACCGCGGCCACGCCGACCGCGATGGCGATGACGATGAGCTGCAGGGCGTTGAAGGTCAGGCCGGTGGACAGGTCCAGGCCGCCGCCGTCGGGCAGGACCTCGCCGTCGGTGGAGGCGGTCAGCCCCAGGAAGTTCTGCGGGACCATGCTCTCCAGGAAGGCCATCCAGGAGCCGGTGGTGCCCGGGTCCTGAACGGCGCCGGCGTCCACGCCGCTGTTCACGCCGGGGCGGACCAGGGTGCCCAGGCCGATGCCGATGGCCACCGCGATCAGCGCGGTGATCGCGAACCACAGCAGGGTCTGGCCGGCCAGGCGGGCGGCGTTGGAGACGTTGCGCAGCTGGGCGATGGAGGAGATGACCGCCAGCAGGATCAGCGGCGGGACGATCGCCTTGAGCAGCGTGACGAAGGTGCCGCCGATGGTGTCGAGGGCGACCGCCAGGCCGTTGGGGTTCTCGGCGTCGCCGCCGAGCTGGCGGGCGGCCACGCCGAGCGCGATGCCCAGGACGAGGGCGGCGAGCACCTGGACGGCGAACGGGATACGGGGGATGCGTCTGAGCGCGGATAGCACGGGAGGGCTCCTGGATCAGGGCAGGCGCCGACGGGCGGAGGTGGTGCCGGGGTCGGCGGGCGGACGAAGCGGAACGGGGCGGCCTGCGCGGGGACGACGCACGGCAGGCGCGCAGCGGTGGGATGCGGGTCGATCGGCGGGTGCGGCGGATCGGCTCAGGCGGTCAGCGACACGCCTGGCTGGCGACGCGGCACAGGTCGACGTGCCGTCGCTCGGTAAGGCCCCACAGGTTCGTCACGGTTAGGAACAATAACCGGCCGCGCCCGATTATTCCCCCGCCCGGGGGTGTCAATCCGGTCACGTTCGCCCTGGTTGCCCTGTCTTGTCCCGTTATGTCGGGTCGGGTGCGGCGGACACCCCGCCGCACCCGGTGCCCTCAGGAGTCCTTGATCTCGCAGACGGCGGTGCCGCTGGAGACCGTGTCGCCCGGGGCCAGCGACAGCCCCGCGACGGTGCCGGCCTTGTGCGCGGCCAGGGGCTGCTCCATCTTCATGGCCTCGATCACCACCACCGTGTCCCCTTCGGCCACGGTGGCGCCGTCCTCGGCCACGACCTTGACGACGGTGCCCTGCATCGGCGAGACCAGCGCGTCCCCGCTCGCGGCGGCCGCCCCGCCCGAGCCCTTCTTCCGCCCGCCCTTCCTGGACCCGGAGCGGCCCGCGGGCACGGGCGCCGCCGCGGCGCCGAGCCCTCCGGGGAGCACGACCTCGATGCGCTTGCCGCCGACCTCGACGGTCACCGACTCGCGCGGGTCCTCCTCCTCGGCCTGGGCGGGCACGCCCTCGAACGGGGGGACCGTGTTGTCGAACTCGGTCTCGATCCAGCGGGTGTGCACGCTGAACGGCTCGCCCGGGGCCGGGGCGAAGGCCGGGTCGGCCACCACCGCCCGGTGGAAGCCGATCACGGTGGGCATGCCCCCGACCTCGAACTCGGCCAGCGCCCGCGCCGAGCGCTGAAGGGCCTGCTCCCGGGTGGCGCCGGTGACGATCAGCTTGGCCACCATCGAGTCGAAGGAGGCCGGGACGGTGAAGCCCTCCTCGCACCCGGTGTCCACCCGCACCCCCGGCCCGCCGGGCAGGGTGAAGCGGGTGATGGTGCCCGGGGCGGGCAGGAAGCCGCGCCCGGCGTCCTCGGCGTTGATGCGGAACTCGAAGGAGTGGCCGCGCAGCGCCGGGTCGTCATAGCCCAGCTCCTCGCCGTCGGCGATGCGCAGCTGCTCGCGCACCAGGTCGATGCCGGCGACCTCCTCGGAGACCGGGTGCTCGACCTGCAGGCGGGTGTTGACCTCCAGGAAGGAGATGGTGCCGTCGGCGCCCACGAGGAACTCGCAGGTGCCCGCGCCCACGTAGCCGGCCTCGCGCAGGATGGCCTTGGAGGCCGCGTACAGCTCGGCGTTCTGCTCCTCGGTCAGGAAGGGGGCCGGGGCCTCCTCGACGAGCTTCTGGTGGCGGCGCTGCAGCGAGCAGTCGCGGGTGGAGACCACCACGGCGTTGCCGTGGACGTCGGCCAGGCACTGGGTCTCGACGTGGCGGGGGCGGTCCAGGTAGCGCTCGACGAAGCACTCCCCGCGGCCGAAGGCGGCGGTGGCCTCGCGCACCGCCGAGTCGAACAGCTCGCCGATCTCCTCCAGGGTGCGGGCGACCTTCAGGCCGCGCCCGCCGCCGCCGAAGGCGGCCTTGATGGCGATGGGCAGGCCGTGCTCCTGGGCGAAGGCCACCGCCTGGGCGGAGTCCTCCAGGGGCTCGGGGGTGCCGGCGACCAGGGGCGCGCCGACCTTGGCGGCGATGTGGCGGGCCTGCACCTTGTCGCCCAGGGCGGTGATGGCCGCCGGCGGGGGGCCGATCCAGGTGAGCCCGGCCTCGGTGACGGCCCGGGCGAAGTCGGCGTTCTCCGACAGGAAGCCGTAGCCGGGGTGGACGGCGTCGGCGCCGGAGCGGGCGGCCACGTCCAGGAGCTTGGCGGCGTCCAGGTAGGTGTCGGCGGGGGCGGCCCCGCCCAGGGCGTAGGCCTCGTCGGCGGTCTTGGCGTGCAGGGCCTCGCGGTCGGGGTCGGCGTAGACGGCCACGCTCGCGATCCCGGCGTCGCGGCAGGCGCGGGCGACGCGTACCGCGATCTCCCCGCGGTTGGCGATCAGGACTTTGCGCACGGTGGGGAATCCTCCTGGTGAACGATCGGGACGGGCCGGGTCAGCCCGGGTGGAAGCTGCGCGCCCAGGCGCCCGGTCCGGGACGGACGGGGCGGCGCAGCAGCCGGGAGCGGTCGCGCCAGGCCGAGCGGGGCCCGGGCGCGGCCTCGGCGGCCGCGCGGGCGGCCTGCGCGGCGCGGGCGCGCGCGGTCAGCACGGCCACCAGGGCGGCGACCTCCTCGGCGGAGGGGTCGCCGCGGACCACGCTCAGGTGCGGCCCGTCCGGTGCGGGGCTCTGCCGGGCGCTCACAGCGGGATGTTCCCGTGCTTCTTGGGCGGCAGCTGTTTGCGCTTGCCGCGCAGCGACCGCAGCGCCTTGACCACCGACACGCGCGTCTCCGAGGGGAGGATGACCCCGTCGACGTAGCCGCGCTCCGCCGCGGAGTAGGGGTTGAGCAGCGTGTCCTCGTACTCCTCGACCAGCCGGGCCCGCTCGGCCTCCACGTCCTCGGCGGCGGCCAGGGTGCGCCGGTGCAGGATGTTCACCGCGCCCTGGGCGCCCATGACCGCGATCTGGGCGGTGGGCCAGGCCAGGTTGACGTCGGCGCCCAGGTGCTTGGAGCCCATCACGTCGTAGGCGCCGCCGAAGGCCTTGCGGGTGATGACGGTGATCAGCGGGACGGTCGCCTCGGCGTAGGCGTAGATGAGCTTGGCGCCGCGCCGGATGATGCCGTTCCACTCCTGGTCGGTGCCGGGCAGGAAGCCGGGCACGTCGACGAAGGTGAGGACCGGGACGTTGAAGGCGTCGCAGGTGCGCACGAAGCGCGCGGCCTTCTCCGAGGCGTCGATGTCCAGGCACCCGGCGAAGTTCATCGGCTGGTTGGCGACCACGCCCACGCTCTGGCCGTCCACCCGGCCGAAGCCGACCACGATGTTGCCGGCGAAGTGCTCGTGGACCTCGAGGAAGTCCCCGTCGTCCACGACGTGCTCGATGATCCGGCGGATGTCGTAGGGCTGGTTGGCCGAGTCCGGGATGAACGTGTCGAGCTCGGCGTCCTCCGCGGTGGGCTCCAGGTCGGCGGCGCCGGGCGCGGCCGGGGCCTCGTCCAGGTTGTTGTCGGGCAGGTGGTCCAGGAGCTCGCGCACGTAGTCCAGGGCGTCCTGCTCGTCGGAGCCCATGTAGTGGGCCACGCCGGAGCGGGTGTTGTGCGCCCGCGCCCCGCCCAGCTCCTCCATGGACACGTCCTCGCCGGTGACGGTCTTGATGACGTCGGGGCCGGTGATGAACATCTGGGAGGTCTTGTCGACCATCACCACGAAGTCGGTGAGGGCGGGGGAGTAGACGTGCCCGCCGGCGGCGGCGCCCATGATCACCGAGATCTGCGGGACGACCCCGGAGGCGTGCACGTTGCGCTTGAAGATCTCCGCGTACAGGCCCAGGGCCACCACGCCCTCCTGGATCCGCGCGCCGCCGCCCTCGTTGATGCCCACGACGGGACAGCCGTTGGTGAGCGCGTGGTCCAGGACCTTGACGATCTTCTCGCCGTACACCTCGCCCAGGGAGCCCCCGAAGACGGTGACGTCCTGGCTGAAGACGGCGACCGGGCGGCCGCCGACGGTGCCGTGCCCGGTGACCACGCCGTCGCCGTAGGGGCGGCTGGCGTCCAGGCCGAAGTTGGTGGACCGGTGCCGGGCCAGGGCGTCGAACTCGGTGAACGACCCTGGATCCAGCAGGGCGTCGATCCGTTCGCGCGCCGTCATCTTGCCCTTGGCGTGCTGTTTCTCGATCGCTCGCTGCGAACCGGCGTGGACGGCCTCGTAGCGCCGTCGCTGGAGGTCGGCGAGCTTGCCCGCGGTGGTGTGGATGTCGATCTCGTCCGCGGGCAGCGGTTCTGGGGCTTCGGTGGCCATAGAAAGCCAGGGTAGACCTCCCCGCGGGCCGATCGGTGGGGTGACCCCCGTTACTTTCGGATGGCGGACACCGGCCCCGCCCGTCACCGCTCCGGCCGACCGAAACCCCGGGTCCGGACAGGGCGTGTCGCCCGGGGCCGTTGACCCCCGGCGCAGGGCCTGCTTACCTTCGACGCTTCCCGCGGCCAAGGGGGGCCCGGGACGGCGTTAAGGAGGGCCATGCCGCAGATGGTTCGTGCCGCGCTCGTCCAGACCGAGTGGACCGGCGACACCGCGTCGATGACCGACGCCCACGAGCGCTACGCCAGAGAGGCCGCCGCCCAGGGGGCGCAGGTCATCGGATTCCAGGAGATCTTCACCGGGCCCTACTTCTGCCAGGTGCAGCAGGACGCGCACTTCGCGCTGGCCGAGCAGGTCCCGGACGGGCCGACGGTCGCCCGCTTCTCGGCGCTGGCCCGGGAGCTGGGCCTGGTGATGGTGCTGCCGGTCTTCGAGCGGGAGGGGCCGGGCTGGTTCTACAACACCGCCGCCGTGGTCGACGCCGACGGCACCTACCTGGGCAAGTACCGCAAGCACCACATCCCGCAGGTGAAGGGGTTCTGGGAGAAGTACTACTTCCGGCCCGGCAACCTGGGCTGGCCGGTGTTCGACACCGCCGCGGGCCGGATCGGCGTCTACATCTGCTATGACCGGCACTTCCCCGAGGGGTGGCGCGCGCTCGGGCTGGCCGGCGCGCAGCTGGTGTTCAACCCCTCGGCGACCAGCCGGGGCCTGTCGGCCCACCTGTGGAAGCTGGAGCAGCCCGCCGCCGCCGTCGCCAACCTGTACTACGTCGCCGCCATCAACCGGGTGGGCACCGAGGAGTACGGCGACAACGACTTCTACGGCTCCAGCTACTTCGCCGACCCGCGCGGGGCCTTCGTCGGGGACGTCGCCTCGGACCGCAAGCCCGAGCTGCTCGTGCGCGACCTGGACTTCGACGCGGTCGAGGAGGCGCGCACCCAGTGGGCGTTCTACCGGGACCGGCGCCCCGACGCCTACGGCCCGCTGACCGGGGCCTGAGGGGAGGCGGCATGGCGACGACGCCGGAGCGCACCCTGATCCGCGGCGGCCTGCTGGTCACCGCCGCCGAGGAGGCGCCGGCCGACGTGCTGGTGGAGGGCGAGCGCGTGGCCGCGGTGGCGGCCCGGGACAGCGAGGCCGCCCGCTCCTGGGCGCGGAGCGGGGCCGAGGTGATCGACGCCGAGGGGCACTACGTGCTCCCCGGCGGCGTGGACGCCCACACCCACATGGAGATGCCGTTCGGCGGCACCTACGCCAGTGACACCTTCGAGACCGGCACCCGGGCGGCGGCCTGGGGCGGCACGACCACCATCGTCGACTTCGCGGTCCAGCGGGCCGGGGAGTCGCTGCGGGCGAGCGTGGACGCCTGGCACGCCAAGGCCGAGGGCGCCTGCGCGATCGACTACGGGTTCCACGCCATCGTGGGCGACGCGGTGCCCGAGGCGCTGAAGGAGATGGACGCCCTGGTGGACGAGGGCATCACCTCGTTCAAGATGTTCATGGCCTACCCGGGGGTGTTCTACAGCGACGACGGGCGCATCCTGCGCACCATGCAGCGCGCCGCCGCCAACGGCGGGCTGATGATGATGCACGCCGAGAACGGCTTGGCCATCGACGTGCTGGTGGAGCAGGCGCTGGCCGCGGGGCGCACCGGCCCCGAGGCGCACGGGCAGGTGCGCAGGGAGCTGCTGGAGTCCGAGGCGGTGCACCGGGCGGTGCGCCTGGCCCAGGTGGCCGGTGCGCCGCTGTACATCGTGCACGTGTCGGCCGAGCAGGCGGTGGCCGAGATCGCCCGCGCGCGCGACGACGGGCTCAACGTCTTCGCCGAGACGTGCCCGCAGTACCTGTACCTGTCCGTGGACGAGCTGGCCCGGCCGGACTTCGAGGGCGCCAAGTACGTGTGCTCCACGCCCCTGCGCCCCCGCGAGCACCAGGAGGCGCTGTGGCGGGGCCTGCGCACCGGCGACCTGTCGGTGGTCTCCACCGACCACTGCCCGTTCTGCTTCAAGGGCCAGAAGGACCTGGGGCGCGGGGACTTCTCCAAGATCCCCAACGGCATGCCCGGGGTGGAGCACCGGATGGACCTGCTGCACCAGGCGGTGCTGGACGGGCGCATCTCGCGTCGGCGGTGGATCGAGCTGGCCTGCGCGGCCCCGGCCCGGATGTTCGGGCTGTACCCGCGCAAGGGCACCGTGGCCCCCGGCGCCGACGCCGACATCGTCGTCTACGACCCCTCGGCCGAGCAGGTGCTCTCCGCCGCCACCCACCACATGAACGTCGACTACTCGGCCTATGAGGGGATGCGCGTGACGGGCCGGGCCCGCACGGTGCTCTCCCGCGGGCGGGTGGTGGTGGACCGGGGCGCCTACACCGGCGCGGCGGGGCACGGCAGGTTCGTCCGGCGGGGGCTGTGCGGGGAACTGATCTGAGGAAGGGGGCCGCCGTGGACTTCGGACTGGTACTGCAGACCGACCCGCCCGGCGCGCGGACGGTGGAGCGGATGCGCCGCGCCGAGGAGCTCGGCTTCACCCACGGCTGGACGTTCGACTCCTGCGTGCTGTGGCAGGAGCCGTTCGTCCTCTACAGCCGGATCCTGGCCGCCACCGAGCTGCTGAGGGTCGGGCCGATGGTGACCAACCCGTCCACCCGGGCCTGGGAGGTCACCGCGTCGGCGTTCGCCACGCTGAACGAGATGTACGGCCCGCGCACGGTGTGCGGGATCGGGCGCGGCGACTCGGCGATGCGCGTCGCCGGCCGCAGGCCCGCCACCCTGGCGCGGATGGAGGGGGCCATCGGCGCCATCCGGGACCTGGCCGAGGGGCGCGAGGCCGACGTGGACGGCGCCCCGGTGCGCCTGCCCTGGGTGGAGTCCGGCCGGCTGCCGGTGTGGGCGGCGGCCTACGGGCCCAAGGCGCTGGCGATGGCCGGGCGCGTCGCCGACGGGTTCATCCTGCAGCTGGCCGACCCCTCCCTGACCGAGTGGATGGTCGACGCGGTGCGCCGGTCGGCGCGGGAGGCCGGGCGCGACCCGGACGCCCTGTCGATCTGCGTCGCCGCACCGGCCTACGTCACCGACGGCACCCCCGAGGGGCTCGCCCACGCGCGCGAGCAGTGCCGGTGGTTCGGCGGCATGGTCGGCAACCACGTCGCCGACCTGGTCGCCCGGTACGGCCCGGCGTCCGGGGCGGTCCCGCAGGAGCTGACCGACTACATCCGGGAGCGCCGCGGGTACGACTACGCCCACCACGGCCGCACGGGCAACCCCGACACCGCGTTCGTGCCGGACGCGATCGTGGACCGGTTCTGCGTGCTGGGCCCGCCCGAGGAGCACCGGCGCCGGATGAAGGAGCTGCGCGCGCTGGGCGTGGACCAGTTCGCCCTGTACGCGATGCACGACGCCGTGGACGAGGTGGCCGTCACATACGGGGCGGAGGTGATCCCGGCCCTGCGCGGGTAGACACCGGGGCGCGGCCGGGTAGACCACTTCCCGGCCGCGCCGGGCCGCGCCGCAGGTGGGGACCGAGGCACCCCGGGTGCCCAATGGTCCAGACCACGCCCGCTAGGCTGTCGCACCGACACGCCACCGCGGAACCTGCAACGGCGCCGGCGCGGTGACCCTGCGAGAGGAGATCTGGCGATGGCGAACGACCCCGCCGGCGCCGGGCGCGAAGGCGCCCGGCAGGAGATGCCCGAGCAGTTGCGCAGCGACATCCGGCTGCTCGGCGGCACCCTGGGCACGGTGCTGGCCGAGGGCGGCGGCGAGGACCTGCTCGCCGACGTGGAGCGGCTGCGCACCGCGGTGATCGGGGCCCGCGAGGGCACCGTGGAGGCGGCCGAGATCACCGAGCTCGTCGACGCCTGGCCGCTGGAGCGGGCCAAGCAGGTGGCGCGCGCGTTCACCGTCTACTTCCACCTGGCCAACCTCGCCGAGGAGCACCAGCGGATGCGCGCCCTGCGCGAGCGCGACGACGCGGTGCACCCCCCGCGCGAGTCGCTGGCCGCGGCGGTGGAGGAGGTCCGCGAGGACTGCGGCGAGGACCGGCTGGCGGAGTTCGTGGCCGGCATGGAGTTCCACCCGGTGCTGACCGCCCACCCGACCGAGGCGCGCCGCCGGGCGGTGTCCACCGCCATCCTGCGCATCGGCGCCCAGCTGGAGCGGCTGCACGCCGCCCACCCCGACAGCGCCGCCGAGCGGGAGGCCCGCCGCCGCCTCACCGAGGAGGTGGACCTGCTCTGGCGCACCTCCCAGCTGCGCTACACCAAGCTGGACCCGCTGGACGAGGTGCGCACCGCGATGGCCGCCTTCGACGAGACCATCTTCGAGGTGGTCCCCCAGATCTACCGGTCGCTGGACACCGCGCTGGACCCGGCCGGGACCGGCACCCGGCCGCCGCGGGCGCCGGCCTTCATGCGCTACGGCAGCTGGATCGGCGGGGACCGGGACGGCAACCCGTTCGTCACCCACGAGGTGACCCGCGAGGCGATCACCATCCAGTCCGAGCACGTGCTGCGCAGCCTGGAGGAGGCCTGCGGCCGGGTGGCGCGCACCCTGACCGCCTACTCCAACCTGACCCCGGCCGGTGAGGACCTGCGGGACACCCTGGCCACGGCGCAGGCCGCGCATCCGCGGCTGACGGCCGACATCGCCAAGCGCTCCCCGAACGAGCCGCACCGGCAGATGCTGCTGGTCGCGGCGGCGCGGCTGCGCGCCACCCGCGAGCGCGACGCCGACCTGGCCTACGGGCGGCCCGAGGAGCTGCTGGAGGACCTGCGCACGGTGCAGCGGTCGCTGGACGCGGCCGGCGCCCGCCGCCAGGCCTACGGGGAGCTGCAGCACCTGGTGTGGCAGGCCGAGACGTTCGGCTTCCACCTGGCCGAGCTGGAGATCCGCCAGCACAGCGAGGTGCACGCCCGGGCGCTGGAGGAGGTGCGGGCCGGCGGCGAGCTCTCCGAGGCCACCCAGGAGGTGCTGGCCACCCTGCGGGTGGTCGCCTGGATCCAGGAGCGGTTCGGGGTGGACGCCTGCCGCCGCTACATCGTCAGCTTCACCCGCTCGGCCGCGGACGTGGCCGCGGTGTACGAGCTGGCCGCACACGCCCTGCCGGCCGGCAGGGCGCCGGTGCTGGACGTGATCCCGCTCTTCGAGACCGGCGCCGACCTGGACGCCTCCCCGCACGTGCTGGACGGGATGCTGGAGCTGCCGGACGTGCGGCGCCGCCTCTCCGAGACCGGGAACCGGCTGGAGGTCATGCTCGGCTACAGCGACTCGGCCAAGGACGTCGGGCCGGTCAGCGCCACGCTGCGGCTGTACGACGTGCAGGGCCGACTGGCCGCGTGGGCCGAGCGCAACGGGGTGGTGCTCACCCTGTTCCACGGCCGCGGCGGGTCGCTGGGCCGCGGCGGCGGCCCGGCCAGCCGGGCGCTGCTGGCGCAGGCCCCCGGCTCGGTGGACGGCCGGTTCAAGGTGACCGAGCAGGGCGAGGTGATCTTCGCCCGGTACGGGCAGAAGGCGATCGCCCACCGCCACGCCGAGCAGGTGGGGCACGCGGTGCTGCTCGCCTCCACCGCCACGGTGCAGGACCGGGCCCGCGAGGCGGCCGACCGCTTCCGCGGGATGGCCGACGAGATCGCCGAGGCGGCCCAGGCGGCCTACCGGGAGCTCATCGACACCGAGGGCTTCGCCGAGTGGTTCTCCCGGGTGAGCCCGCTGGAGGAGCTGGGCGAGCTGCGGCTGGGCTCGCGCCCCTCGCGCCGGTCGGCGGCGCGCGGGCTGGGCGACCTGCGGGCCATCCCGTGGGTGTTCGCCTGGACCCAGACCCGGGTCAACCTGCCCGGCTGGTACGGCCTGGGCACCGGGCTGGCGGCGGCCTCGGACCCCGAGGCGCTGCGCGCGGCCTACGCCGAGTGGCCGCTGCTGGCCTCGCTGCTGGACAACGCCGAGATGAGCCTGGCCAAGACCGACCGGGCGATCGCCGAGCGGTACCTGCGGCTGGGCGGGCGGCCCGAGCTGACCGCCAAGGTGCTGGAGGAGTACGACCGCACCCGGGAGCTGGTGCTGCGCACCACCGGGCACACCCGGCTGCTGGAGAACCGCCGGGTGCTCTCGCGGGCGGTGGACCTGCGCAACCCGTACGTGGACGCGCTGTCGCACCTGCAGCTGCGGGCGCTCAACGCGCTGCGCGGACCGGAGGCCGGCAAGCTCGACGAGGAGGACCAGCGCCACCTGGAGCGGCTGCTGCTGCTGTCGGTCAACGGCGTGGCGGCGGGCCTGCAGAACACCGGCTGACCGGTATACAGGGACCCATGAGCGCCACACCGTCCCGCTACTCCGACCTGGACCGCCCGCCGCTGAACGAGGGCGCGTTGAACCGCGCCCTGGTCAGGCCCGGTTCGCTGTGGACCGGGGTGGAGGTGGTGCAGGCGCTGGGGTCCACCAACACCGAGCTGCTGGGCCGCGCGCGCGAGGGCGCCGAGGCCGGGCGGGTGCTGGTCACCGAGCACCAGACCGCCGGGCGGGGCCGCCTGGGACGGGGGTTCACCACCCCGGCCCGGGCGGCCCTGACCTTCTCGGTGCTGGTGCGCCCGCGCGCGGCGGCCGACCGGCTGGGGTGGCTGCCGCTGGCGATGGGCGCGGCCGCGGTGCGCGCGTGCGGCTTCGTGGCCCAGGTGCCGCCGGTGCTCAAGTGGCCCAACGACGTCCTCGCCCCCTCGGGCGGCAAGCTGGCCGGCATCCTGGCCGAGGCCGACTTCTCCCGGGGGGACCCGGCGGTGGTGGTGGGCATGGGGCTGAACGTGTCCCAGCGCCGCGGGGAGCTGCCGGTGGACACGGCCACCTCGCTGGTGCTCGAGGGCGACCCGCAGGGCGACCGGGACCCGCTGCTGCGCGCCGTGCTGCGCGCCTTCGCCGAGGTGTACCGGGGGTGGGAGGAGGCCGGCGGCGACGCCGAGCGCAGCGGCCTGGCCGGCGAGTACCGGGGGTACTGCGCCACCCTGGGCGCCCGGGTGCGGGTGCACCTGCCGGACGGGCGGCTGCTCGAGGGCCGCGCCGAGGAGGTGGACGCCGACGGCCGCCTGGTGGTGCGCCCGGACGGCGGTCCGCCCGAGGCGGTCGGCGCCGGGGACGTGGTCCACGTCCGCGGCGGGTGAGGCGCCCTGCTGGGGGCGGAGCGGGCGTGGCACCATGGAGGCCGTGCCACAAGCCCGGAGGCCGGGGCGTTCTTGACGCGGAGAGGTCCCGCCCGCTAAACCGACAGTGATACACACGTGATCGCGTGGGGCCCGGAGCGTTATCCGAGGCCCGCCACCACCGCAGCGAAGACGAGAGAACGTATGCCCGCGCGTCCGGACCCCGAGCAGATCGAAGCCGCCTTGTTGGGAGGACAGGCGCGCCATACCCGCGCCGAGGCCGTGCGGCTGTCCGGCGCCCCTCCCGAGTTCGCCGGCCGGGTCTGGCGGGCCCTGGGCTTCCCCAGCCGCGGCGAGGACGTCGCGGCGTTCACCGACAGCGACGTCGAGGCGCTGCGCACCGCCGCCGACCTGCTGGCCGCGGGCAAGGTCGACGAGGACGCCGCGATCCGCCTGGCCCGCTCGATGGGCCAGACCATGGCCCGCCTGGCCGAGTGGCAGACCAGCATCCTGTCCGCCCTGGCCTACGAGCGCTCCGGGGACGACGGCGGCGACCTGGGCCCGCTGGTGGGCCTGACCCGCGACCTGCTCCCCGACGTGGAGCGGCTGCTGGTGCACATCTGGCGGCGGCAGCTGGCCGCCTCATCGGCGCGCCGCCTGGCGTTCATGGAGAGCAGCGAGGACGCCGCCCCCACCTACTTCCCGCTCGCCGTGGGCTTCGCCGACCTGGTCTCCTTCACCAACCTCAGCCGCGAGCTGGACGAGGTGGAGCTGGCCGAGGTGGTGGAGGGGTTCGAGTCCACCGCCACCGACATCGTCTCCTCCGGCGGCGGCCGGGTCGTCAAGACCCTCGGCGACGAGGTGTTCTTCGTGGCCAACACCCCCCGCCAGGCCGCCGAGATCGCGCTGCGCCTGTCCGACGGGGTGGCCACCGACATCGAGGTGCCCGACGTGCGGGTGGGCGTGGCCTACGGCCCGATCCTGGCGCTGCTGGGCGACGTCTTCGGCACCACGGTCAACCGCGCCAGCCGGCTCACCTCCTTCGCCCGGCCCGGGACGGTGCTCGTCGACGACGCCATGGCCGAGCAGCTGGAGGGCGAGTCCGCGCTGCGGGTGGCGGCGGTGCGCGCGCGCCACGCCCACGGGCTGGGCCGGCTCCAGCCCTACGCGCTGCGCCGGGTGTTCACCCCCGCGCCGGCCACCCCGGCCACCGGCGCCTGAGGGGGCTTGCGGAGGGGCGCCGCGGGGCATGAGGAGGGGGAAGACCCCGGGCCCGACCCCAAGGAGCGCTGGTGTCCCACGATCCCCGTCCCGCCGGCCGCACCGTGCGCGCGGTCGTCGCCCGCGAGAAGAACGCCCCCGTCAGCCTGGAGACCGTCGTCGTCCCCGATCCCGGCCCCGGCGAGGCGCGGGTGGAGGTGCAGGCCTGCGGGGTCTGCCATACCGACCTGCACTACCGCGAGGGCGGCATCGGCGATGCGTTCCCCTATCTGCTCGGCCATGAGGCCGCCGGCGTGGTCGAGTCCGTCGGCGAAGGCGTGGCGGGCCTGGAGCCCGGCGACTTCGTGGTGCTGAACTGGCGGGCGGTGTGCGGGCGGTGCCGCGCCTGCGCCCGCGGGCGGCCCTGGTACTGCTTCGACACCGCCAACGCCGCGCAGCCCATGCGGCTGGAGGACGGCACGGCGCTCTCCCCGGCGCTGGGCATCGGCGCGTTCGCCGAGGCCACCCTGGTGGCGGCCGGGCAGTGCACCCGGGTCGACCCCGCCGCCGACCCGGCCGCGGCCGGGCTGCTGGGGTGCGGGGTGATGGCCGGGCTGGGCGCGGCGATCAACACCGGGCGGGTGGGGCGCGGGGACACCGTGGCGGTGATCGGCTGCGGCGGCGTGGGCGCGGCGGCGGTGGCCGGGGCCCGGCTGGCCGGCGCCGCGCGCATCATCGCCCTCGACGTGGACGCCCGCAAGCTCCCGTGGGCGGCCCGGCTGGGGGCCACCGACACGGTCGACGCCCGCGAGCAGGCCCCGGTGGCCGCGATCCGCGAGCGCACCGGCGGGTTCGGCGCCGACGTGGTGATCGACGCGGTGGGGCGGCCCGAGACCTTCCGGCAGGCGTTCTACGCCCGCGACCTGGCCGGCACCGCGGTCCTGGTGGGGGTGCCCACCCCGGAGATGACCGCGGAGCTGCCGCTGCTGGACGTGTTCGCGCGCGGCGGCGTCCTCGCCTCGTCCTGGTACGGGGACTGCCTGCCCTCCCGGGACTTCCCGATGCTGATCGACCTGTACCTGCAGGGGCGGCTCGACCTGGACGCGTTCGTGTCCGAGCGGATCGCCCTGGACGACGTGGAGGAGGCCTTCGACCGGATGCGCAAGGGGAGCGTGCTGCGATCGGTGGTGGTCCGCTGAATGGCCGAGACGTCCGCCGGGCCCGTGCAGAACCTGGTCACCTCCGGGGTGTTCGCCCTGGACGGCGGCGAGTGGGAGGTGGAGAACAACGTCTGGATCGTCGGCGACGACCGCACCGCGGTGGTGGTGGACGCCGCCCACGACCACGAGGCCATCGCCCGCGCCCTGGGTGACCGGGAGCTGATGGCGGTGGTGTGCACGCACGGGCACAACGACCACGTCAACGCGGCGGCGGCGCTCGCCGACCTGTGCGACGCGCCGATCCTGCTGCACCCCGACGACGCCGAGCTGTGGCACCGGGTCCACCCGGACCGCGAGCCCGACGCGCCGCTGCTGGAGGGGGAGCTGCTGCAGGCCGGCGGGGTGGAGCTCCGGGTGCTGCACACCCCCGGGCACACCCCGGGCGGGGTGTGCCTCTACGCCGAGGGGCAGGGCACGGTCTTCACCGGGGACACCCTCTTCCGCGGCGGCCCGGGGGCCACCGGGCGGTCCTTCTCCGACTTCCCGACGATCATCGCCTCGATCCGGGACCGCCTGCTGGCGCTGCCGCCGCAGACGGCGGTGCACACCGGCCACGGCCCCTCCACCACGGTCGGCGCGGAGGCGCCGCACCTGCAGGAGTGGATCGACCGGGGGTACTGATCCCTAGTAGTACTTCGTTGAGTTCCTGGTTTCTCTTTTCCCTGCCCGGTTCCGCCGTCCGCCCGGTTCTCTCGTTGATCTCGGGAAAAACGACCCTTCCCGCCCGTTTTTAGGGTCGTTTTTCCCGAGATCACCGCGGAGCGCCCGGCGGCCTGCGGGCCGGCCGGGGCCGGTGAGCGGGGTGCCGGCCGCGTGGTCGTTGCCGCTGCCGGCGGACCGCGAGGGGCTTGGCGGACGGCAGCGCTGTGGGGCACGCCGCGTGGACGGCGGAACCGGGCCGGGAAAAAGAGAAACCAGGAACCTAACGAAGTACTACTAGGGCCTGATCCAGGAAACACCCCTAGACCGGGCCGGTGGCCTTGTCCAGGCCCTCGCCGCCGACCGGCAGGAAGACCGAGAAGGTGGGCGGGTTGGCCTTGACCAGCTCCAGGCGGGCGCCCTCGGACTCGGCGATGTGCCGGGCCAGCGCCAGGCCCAGGCCGGTGCCGCCGGCGCCGCTCACCTCGCGGTCGAAGATCCGGCCCACCAGGTGGTCGGGGACGCCGTCGCCCTCGTCGGCGACCTCGATGCGCACCGAGTGCCCGCCGTCGACCACGTGCACCGTGACCGTGCCCTGCCCGTGCACCGCGGCGTTCTCCACCAGCACGGCCATGATCTGCACCAGGTCCATGGGCACCGTCATCGCGGTCATCCCCTTGGCCCCGGTCAGCCGCAGGTCGCGCCCGTTCCGGCGGAACATCGGCGACCACTCGGCCACGAAGCGCTCCAGCAGCCGGTCCACGCCGACCGGCTCCACCTCGGGGTTCTGGCTCTTGCGGGCCCGCCCCAGCAGGCTCTCCACGGTCTGGGTGAGCCGCTCGGCCTGCTGCAGCGCGGCCTCGCCCTCCTCGCGCACCACCTGGGGGTCCTCGGCCTCGGCGATGATCTCCTCCAGCCGCATGGTCAGCGAGGTCAGCGGGGTGCGCAGCTGGTGGGAGGCGTCGGTGGCGAAGTGCCGCTCGGTGGCGATCAGCCCGGCGATCCGCTCGGCGCTGCGGTCCAGTACCTCGGCGACCCGGTCGGCCTCGGGGATGCCGTAGCGGTGGCCCCAGGGGGTGGCCACCCCCGACCCCAGCCGCTCGGCGGTGGCGGCCAGGTCCACCAGCGGCAGGGTCAGCCGCCGGGCCTGCAGCACCGCCAGGCCCACCGCCACCCCGATGGCCAGCAGCGACAGGGAGGCGATGCCGAGCCAGGCGTTGAACACGTTCTCCTGGATGGGGCGGGTGCTGCGCCAGACCTCCACCCGGACCCCGCCGGGGGAGACGGCCTCGGCCTCCATCACGGCGCGGGTGTCGCCGCCGCCGGGGGAGTACCCCCACCCGCCGGCCGCCACCGCCCCGCCCGGGCCGGGGGGCGTCAGCCGGATCGCCAGGTCCGGGTAGACCTGGGCGAAGTGCGGGACGTCGATGCCGCCCTCGTTCTGCAGCTGGGCGTCGGCGTCGGCCGCGATGACCTCGGCGTCCTGGTGGAGCGCGCGCCCGGCCTCCTCATAGGCCGACCGGTAGACCAGGGCGCCCAGGGGCAGGCCGAGGAGCATGACCGCGATCACGGTCACCACGAGCGTGGAGAACAGCATCCGCCTGCGCATGTCGTCCCTTCTGGTCGGGCCCCCGCTCCGGCGGGCGTCCGCGGCGCAGGCGGGTCGTCGGCCGCGCGGTCAGTCCCGCTCGAACCGGAACCCGACGCCGCGCACGGTGGTGATGTAGGAGGGCTGGTTGGCGTCGTCCCCGAGCTTGCGGCGCAGCCAGGAGATGTGCATGTCCAGGGTCTTGGTCGACCCCCACCAGTTGGTGTCCCACACCTCGCGCATGATCTGCTCGCGCGTGACGACCTTGCCGGCGTCGCGCACCAGGACCCGCAGCAGGTCGAACTCCTTGGTGGTCAGCTGCAGCTCCTCCTCGCCGAGCCAGGCGCGCCGCGAATCGTTGTCGATCCGCACCCCGTGCACCACCGGGACCTCGGCCCCGCCGCGGCGCAGCAGCGCCCGGACCCGGGCCAGCAGTTCGGCCAGCCGGAACGGCTTGGTGACGTAGTCGTCGGCGCCGGCGTCCAGCCCCACCACGGTGTCGACCTCGTCGGCCCGCGCCGTCAGGATGAGGATGGGCGTGGTGTGCCCCTCGGCGCGCAGCCGTCGGGCGACCTCCAGCCCGTCCATCTCCGGCAGGCCCAGGTCCAGGACCATCAGGTCGATGTCCCCCGCGCGGGCGCGGTCGAGGGTGTCGGTACCGTTGACGGTCACGTCCACCGTATAGCCCTCGCGGCGCAGTGCGCGGGCGAGCGGCTCGTAGATGGAGGTGTCGTCTTCGGCCAGCAGAACGCAGGTCATGGTGCAGATCGTAAGTGCCGCCAGGGCAATTCACTATTATGCGCGCCGTATGGAGCAGGGGCGGATGAAATCACCGACGCGCGGCCCGGACGATATCGGGTGTGAAGGGCGTCCGGTACCTGCCTTTGCCGTTCTTTGAACGGGGATTGGCCGAAAACGTGCGCCTCAGGCCCCCTGGCGCTCCTGCGCACCGGGCTCCTCCGGCGCGTCCCGCCGTTCGGGGAAGACCCAGGTGCGATAGGACCAGAAGCGGAAGAGCGACCCCAGTCCCACGCCGATCACGTTTCCGGCGATATTGCGCGCGAGGGGGCCGTCCAGCCCCAGGCCGTGCACCGCCGCCCACAGGCAGCCGAGTTGGATCAGCAGTCCGATCCCGTTCATGATGAAGAACAGGACGTATTCGCGGCCGAGGCCGGTGCGGGCGCGGTGGCCGAAGGTCCAGTAGCGGTTGCCGAGGAAGGCGACCAGCGTGGCGCACACGGTGCCCGCCGCCTGGCCGGCCAGCGCGGGGGCGTCCAGGGCCGACCACAGCAGGTTGGTGGTGGCCAGCTGCACCGCGTAGGCGACGGCGCCCACCGTCCCGAACTTGGCCATCTCGTGGACCAGGTGGGCGAACCGGCGGTAGAGCCCGGTCACGAATCGCATGGTCGCTCCGATCCTGGCCGCGGGCGGTCATTAGACTGCGTTCGGCATGCCGGCCGATCAGTGAGGCGATGAGGGAACAGTGAGTGAGCTTAACCGCACGGTGCCCCGTGTCGGAATGGTGGGGGGCGGACAGCTGGCGCGCATGACCCACCAGGCGGGCATCGCCCTGGGGGCGGACTTCGCCGTGCTGGCCGGGTCTCCGAGCGACAGCGCCGCGCTGGTGTGCGGGGACGTGCGCCTGGGCGACGACCGCGGACTGGAGGACCTGCTGGCCTTCGGCAAGTCCTGCGACGTGCTCACCTTCGACCACGAGCACGTGCCCGAGCCGGTGCTGCGCCGCCTGGAGGAGGAGGGCGTGGCGCTGCGCCCGGGCCGGGACGCGCTGCGGTTCGCCCAGGACAAGCTGCGCATGCGGGTGCGCGCCGGCGAGCTGGGGGCGCCGTGCCCCCGCTGGCGCCCGGTCACCGATACCGCGCAGGTGGAGGCGTTCGCCGCCGAGGCCGGCTGGCCGGTGGTGCTCAAGGCGGCCCGGGGCGGCTACGACGGCAAGGGCGTGTGGGTGGTCGGCGGCGCCGGCGAGGCCCGCACCGTGGTGGAGCGCGCGGCCGCCGAGGAGGTGCCGCTGCTGGTGGAGGAGAAGGTGGACTTCTCCCGTGAGCTGGCGGTCCAGGTGGCCCGCTCGCCCTACGGCCAGGTGGCCGCCTACCCGGTGGTGGAGACGGTGCAGCGCGGCGGCATCTGCCACGAGGTGGTGGCCCCGGCGCCCGGCCTCGACCCCGACCTGGCGGTGCACGCCCAGGAGCTGGCCATCGAGCTGGCGCACGCGCTGGGCGTGGTGGGCATGCTGGCGGTGGAGCTGTTCGAGACCGCCGGCGGCGTGGTCGTCAACGAGCTGGCGATGCGCCCGCACAACTCCGGCCACTGGACCATCGAGGGCGCCCGCACCTCCCAGTTCGAGCAGCACCTGCGGGCGGTGCTGGACCTGCCGCTGGGCTCGCCGCGCACCGCGGCGCCGGTCACCGTGATGGCCAACCTGCTCGGCGGCGAGGACCCCGACGTCTACGGGCGCTACGTCCACGTCATGGCCAAGGACCCCGGCCTGAAGGTGCACTTCTACGGCAAGCAGGTGCGCCCGGGCCGCAAGATCGGGCACGTCACCGTCTGCGGCGACGATCCCGCCGAACTGCTCGCCCGCGCCCGCGACGCGGCCGCCTACCTCAAGGGAGACCCCCAGTGACCGAGCACGAGTCCGCGCAGCAGGAGACGGCCCCGGCCGTCGGCATCGTGATGGGCAGCGACTCCGACTGGCCGGTGATGCGCGAGGCCGCCGCCGCCCTGGAGGAGTTCGGCGTGTCCTACGAGGCCGACGTGGTCTCGGCGCACCGGATGCCGCACGAGATGATCGAGTACGGCTCGCGGGCGGCGGAGCGCGGCCTGAAGGCGATCATCGCCGGGGCGGGCGGCGCGGCCCACCTGCCGGGGATGCTGGCGTCGGTGACGCCGCTGCCGGTGGTCGGCGTGCCGGTGCCGCTCAAGCACCTGGACGGGATGGACTCGCTGCTGTCCATCGTGCAGATGCCGGCCGGGGTGCCGGTGGCCACCGTCGCCGTGGGGGCGGCCCGCAACGCCGGGCTGCTGGCGGTGCGGATGCTGGCCTCCGGCGACGAGGCCCTGCGCAGCCGGATGGAGGAGTTCCAGGAGGAGCTCAAGCGCCTGGCCAAGGCCAAGGGCGAGCGGCTGCGCAAGGAGGCCGCGTCCGGCGCCCCGCAGGTGGGCTTCGGCGGCGGGCAGGGCTGACCGCGGGGCTCTAACCGGTCCGCTGCGGCCGGCCCCAGCGGGTCCAGACCTCGTCGGGGATGTGGCCGGCCAGGTCGCACAGCGCGTCCAGGCGCTCCACCAGGGCGCCCGGGGCGGGCCCGCCGCCGGTGCAGATGAGCGCGGCGCCGTCCACCACCAGGTCGGCGATGCCGGCGCTGCGGATGTCGGCGCGCACCGCCCCGTCCAGCAGCGCCGCGGGGTAGTCGCGGTCGCGGGCCTCGGCGTACAGGTCGTGCGCCCCGCCCCCGCGGTCCTGCACGTAGGCGTAGGGCAGCCGCATCGGCAGGTCCAGGGCGTGCACCACCAGGGCGCGCGGCCCGGTGCCGTGCAGGTAGTCGAAGAGGCGGAAGGCGCGGCCCCGGTGCACCCCCGAGACCTCGTCCACCACCCGGCCCAGCGGCCCCGGCGGGAGCGCGGTGCGCGGCCAGCCCCGCAGGGCGGGCGTGTCGTTCGGGGTGTAGTCCCACCCGTGCTCGGCGGCGAGCGCCCGGCGGGCGGAGGAGCGGTCGGGGGAGCGGTCGGGGGTGCTCGGTGCGCGCATGCGTCGGTCCTACCCGGGTGCGCCCGGGCCGAACAGCCGCGGCCCGCTCGGCGAGCGGGGCGCGGCCCCGCTCGCCGACGGCGGGTGCCTACCCGCCGAAGACCGGGTAGTGGTCGCTGTGGTCGGTGTAGGTGTACTCCCGGCCGCCGGAGGTGACGGTCCAGGGGGCGCTGTGCACCTCCTCGGTGCGGTTGGTGTAGGCCTGCGGCGCGGCGCCGTTGGCGATGGGCAGCACGTGGTCGAGCTGCTCGCCCGGCCAGTCGCCGTAGCGGTCGGCGGCGACGGAGTTGGTGGCGGTGTCGAAGGAGAACTCGGCACCGGTGTACTCCGGCTCGACGGCGCCGAGCTGGCCGATCATGTCGGCGTACTCCGGGGAGCCGCCGATGACGTTGAGGTCCCCGGCCACGTAGACCGGCTCGTCGTCGGGGACGTCCTTGTCCTGCAGCACCCGGTCGATCCGGTCCAGCTGGGACCAGCGCACGTGCCGGTCCAGGTCCTCGGAGCAGCCGTCGTCCTCGGACTGCAGGTGGGTGCCGACCACGTGCACCGGCCCGTCGGGGGTGTCCAGCTCCACGTAGGCGAAGCCCTTGTTGGAGAACCAGTCCCCGCCGCAGGCGTCGGCGAAGATGTGCTGCTCCTGGCGGACGATGGGCCAGCGGCTGAGCACGGCGACCCCGCCGTCCTCGGAGGTCTCCCAGCGGTAGCCGGTGGTGGCGTCCCAGCCGGAGGAGGAGCGGCCGACCACGGGGGTGGCGTAGGGGTACTCCTCGGACAGGCCGTCGATGAGCCGCTCGGAGGCGGAGTTGTCGAAGGCCTCCTGGAGCACGACCACGTCCTGGCCGGCGACCAGGCCGTCCTCGGTGATCAGGTCGGCGCGCTGCTCCTGCCCCCAGTTGGGGTACAGGCTCTGGGACATGAAGAAGACGTTGTAGGTGGCGATCCTCGGAGCGGCCGGGGTCTCGGCGGCGGCCGCCGGAGGGGCGGCGGCCGGCGTCGAGGCACCGAGCGCGGTGCCGAGGGCGAGGGCGAACATGAAAGAGTTTCGCTTTCTCATGTCCGCCCAGCCTTCAGGGGCGGGGTCTCCTCTCGGTTACCAGCGGGTAGCCAAGGGGTATCGGCTCAGGGGCGGCCCAGTGCGCGGTAGGTCCACCCGCGGGCGCGCCAGTGCTCGGGGTCGAGCACGTTGCGCCCGTCGACGATCTTGCGCTCGGCCACCACCTTGCCCAGCTCGTCCGGGTCGGCGTCGCGGAACTCCGCCCACTCGGTGAGCAGCAGCACCACCTCGGAGTCGCGCACCGCCTCCAGCATGGAGCGGGCGTAGTTGAGCTCCGGGTGCTCGCGCTCGGCGCGTTCCAGCGCCTCGGGGTCGTAGACGGTCACGCGCGCGCCCAGCGAGGCGATCGTGGAGGCCACGTCGAGCGCGGGGGAGTCGCGGATGTCGTCGGAGTTGGGTTTGAAGGCCGCCCCCAGCACGCCCACGGTCCGCCCGGCGAACCCGCCGCCGATGAGGCCGCGGGCGATGTCCACCGTCCGCGCGCGGCGCCGCTGGTTGATGGCGTCCACCTCGCGCAGGAAGGACAGCGCCGGCTCCACGCCCAGCTCGTCGGCGCGGGCCATGAACGCGCGGATGTCCTTGGGCAGGCAGCCGCCGCCGAAGCCCAGGCCGGGCCCCAGGAACTTGCCGCCGATGCGGTCGTCGAAGGACAGCGCCTTGGCCAGCTGCATCACGTCGGCCCCGGCCGCCTCGGAGACCTCGGCCATCGCGTTGATGAAGGAGATCTTGGTGGCCAGGAAGGCGTTGGCCGAGATCTTCACCAGCTCGGCGGTCTGCAGGTCGGTCACCAGGAAGGGGATGCCCGCCTCGATCTGCGGGGCCGAGACCTCGCGCATCGCCGCCTCCACCCGCGGGGAGTCGGTGCCGATCACGATGCGGTTGGGGCGCAGGGTGTCCTCCACCCCGAACCCCTCGCGCAGGAACTCCGGGCTCCAGCCCAGCTCGACGGCGTCCCCGGCGGGGGCCAGCCGGCGGATCCGGGCCGCCAGCACCGCGGCGGTGCCCACCGGCACGGTGGACTTGCCGATCACCACGGAGGGCCGCCGCAGCCGGGGGGCCAGCGCCTCCACCGCGGCCTTGACGTAGGACAGGTCGGCGGCGCCCGAGTCGTCCCGCTGGGGCGTGCCCACGCAGATGAAGTGCAGGTCGGCGAAGGCGGCGGCCTCGTCGTAGTCGGTGGTGAAGCGCAGCCGCCCGTTGTCCAGGTTGCGGGCCAGGACCTCTTCCAGGCCCGGCTCGTAGAAGGGGACCCGTCCCGAGGCCAGGGTCTCCACCTTCTCCCGGTCGACGTCCAGGCCGAGGACCTCGAAGCCCAGTTCGGCCATGCACGCGGCATGGGTGGCGCCGAGGTAGCCGGTGCCGATGACCGAGATCCTGGTGCGCGCTGCTGAGACCAATGGTCCGTCCTTCCTTACGACCGGCAAAGCATCGTAGTACCGGCGCGGGCGGTCGGTCCCGGGGCCCCGTCGACCCGGTCGCTGGATGGCGTCGTACAGGAGCATTTCCGGTACCGGGGCGGGGGCAACCTCGGGGCGCGCCAAGAAGCGCCAAGGGGCGCGGAAAGCGGGGCGGGGGAGGGGCCGCGTGTGTCCTGCGGCGGTATGCGCCCCAGGCTACCCCTTGCGGGAGAACGGAATCGTCGTCTTGTCGGCGCCCTGGTCCCCGGCGCCGACGGGGCCGCCGGGCTCCACCGCCGGCGGCGGGACGGGTCCGGGCGCCGGTGCGGGGCGCCGCCGCCAGCGGGACGGCGGGAGCGCCGCGATCACCAGCAGGGTGCCCAGCAGCAGGGCGAAGGGCAGGGCCGGGCCGTCCGGGTGGGCGGGGCCGTCGGGGATCCACCCGGGCACGGTCTGCGGGGCGACCACCGGCCACAGGCCGTAGCCCAGCAGCGGCAGGCCGCAGGCCAGCGCCCCGACCGGCGGGATCCGGGCCCCGGCCAGGAACCCGGCCGCGGCGCCCGCCGCCATCAGCACGCCCAGCGGCGCCCCGTCGGCGGCCCCCGGCGCGGCGTCGGCCGCCCAGGCGGCGCCGAACCAGATCGCGGGGGCCAGGGCCAGCCCGGCCATGAAGGTGAACAAGTGGCGCAGCACGGCGACCTCCGGGCGATCGGGGCCGGGTCGGTGTCCACGGTATCGGCTCGCGCCGGGCTCAGGGCGCGCGCTTGGCGGCCCCGCCGAAGGCGCCCACCGCCGCCCCGAGGGCGAACATGGCGGCCTCGTCCTCGCTCATGTGCACGATGCCCGAGACGAGTTTGACCGCGTAGGGGCGCGGCCCCGCCGGGCCGATCTCGATGCCGTCGATGACGCCCTGGGCGTGCAGCAGCTTCAGGGCCTCGCCGACCTGCCTCGGGCGGTCTCCCTCGGATAGCAGCGCCATAGGCCGATCCTAGATTAGGATCGGCCCCACGATCGGGCTGATCGGTCGGCCGTCTTGCGGGGGGCGTGTGCGGTGTGGTCGGCGATGACGCGGTGGGTGTGCGAGAGCTGTCGGCGCCCCAACCCGGAGAAGTGGGACTACTGCACCTACTGCTTCAACCCCAAGCCCTGTTTCGGGCTCACCCGTCGCAGACGTTCTCCCGGGCGGTAGCGGTCGAGGGCCCGGTGCCGTCCGCCCCCTGCTCCTGCCGCTCCGGCGAGGGCTCCGGGGCCGCCACCGGCTCCACCCCCCGGTAGTCGAACCCGAGCACCAGCTGCACCTCGCCGCTGAGCGTGTCGTCGGTGCGCGGCTCGGCGCCGGGCACGGCGGAGGCGACCAGCTCGGCGGCGGCCTCGTCGCCGGGCGCGTGCCGCACCGTCGTGGTCTCCTCGTCCCGCGAGCTCCAGTTCTGCGCGTCCCCGGGCACCGCGAACCCGGTCGCGCGCAGCTCCCGCGCCGCCTTCGCGCCCAGGCCGGGGGTGCCGATGCCGTTGAACACCTGCACCCGCACCTCGCCGGGCACCGGGTCGTCCTCGGGCTCGGCGGAGCCGGTGGGCCCGCCCCCGGCCTCCGCCCCGTCCAGCGGGCGGTCCGCGGCCACCCGGGCGAACATCTCCTGGGCCGCCTCGCGGTCCCAGGTCACCGCCACGTCCCCGCGCGGGGTCCAGTAGGCCGTGTCCTCCACCGGGACCTGGGCGAAGGTGACGTCGTCCAGCCCCACCGAGCGCAGCTGCGAGCCCAGCTCGTTGATGGCGGAGGTGTCCAGCTCCCGGTCCACGGTCACCGAGCCCAGCGCGGTCTCCAGGAACGCCGAGAACCGCGCCGGGTCGCCCAGCGTGTCCGTGCTCAGCGCACGGTCCAGCAGCGCCGCCATCACCTGCTGCTGGCGGTCGATGCGGTCCAGGTCGCCGCCGGCGGTCTTGCGGGTGCGGGCGAAGGCCAGCGCCTCGCGCCCGTCCACCTCGTGGGTCCCGGCGGCCATGTCCAGCTTGGCCTTGTCGTCGGTGATCGGCTCGGCCAGGCACACCTCGATGCCGTCCAGCGCGTCCACCACCTCGGTGAACCCGGTGAAGTCGATCTCCACGTAGTGGTCGATGCGCACGTGGGTGGCGGCCTCCACGGTCCGCACGGTCAGCTGCGGGCCGCCGTGGGCGTAGGCGGCGTTGATCTTGTCCTTGCCGACCCCGGGCACGTCCACCCAGGAGTCGCGGGGGATGCCGACCACGCTGACGGCGTCCCGCTCGTCGTTGACGTGCACCAGCATCATGGTGTCCGAGCGGCGCCCCTCGGCGCTGCCCACGCCCAGGTCGCTCTTGGCCGCGCGGTCCATGCCCTCCCGCGAGTCCGACCCGATCACCAGGAAGTTCAGCGCGCCGGTGGGCCCGGCCTCGGGCCGCTCGCCCAGGTCGGAGAAGACGTCGAACCGGTTGATCTGGCCCGACATCCAGCCGGTGAGCGCCCAGGCGGTGCCGGAGGCCAGCAGCACCGCCACCGACATCGCCCCGGCCAGCAGCAGTCCCAGCCGCCGGCGGCGCACCGACCGGTCCGGCAGTACCGGCCCGCGCGGCGCGCGGGCGGGGGAGGGCCCGGCCGGGGGCGTGGGGGCGGACCGCACCCTGCGGAACTCCCCGCCGCGCCCGCCGGCGCCGCGCCCTGTACGCCCCTCGTCTGACCTGCGCTCGCCCACTGGGTTCCTCCAGCCCCCGTGCCGGCGGCCCTCCGGCCGCCGGATTCCAGGTTGTCATCGAATCCACCGATGGGTCGGCCATGTCGGCCCCGGCGTGTTGTCGTCCGGTGTCGGTCGGGCTTCCCACCGGGGGCGCCCGTCCCACATGGCGGGAGCGTGCCGCGGGTTGCAGTACCGTTACGGTCGAACCCCGACCGAGTGACCCGTGGGAAGTCCTGTGAGCTGGCCGGCCGTATCCGTAGTCATGCCCGTGCTGAACGAGGAGCGCCACCTGGAGGCGGCGGTCCGCCACGTGCTCGCCCAGGACTATCCGGGCGAGCTGGAGGTGGTGCTCGGCGTCGGGCCCTCCCGGGACCGCACCCGCCAGGTCGCCGACGCGCTGGCCGCCGACGACCCGCGCGTGGTCGTGGTGGACAACCCCACCGGCCGCACGCCCTCCGGGCTCAACGCCGCCATCGGCGCCTCCTCCCACGGGATCGTCGCCCGCATCGACGGGCACGCGATGATGCCCTCGGACTACCTCAAGGTGGCGGTGGAGACGCTGGAGGAGACCGGCGCCGACAACGTGGGCGGGATCATGGCCGCCGAGGGGGAGACCCCCTGGGAGCGCGCCGTCGCCGCGGCCATGACCTCCAAGGTCGGGGTGGGCAACGCGCGCTTCCACACCGGCGGCGAGGGCGGCCCCGTCGACACCGTCTACCTGGGCGTCTTCCGCCGCTCGGCGCTGGAGCGGGTGGAGGGCTACGACGAGGCCTTCCTGCGGGCCCAGGACTGGGAGATGAACCACCGCATCCGGACGACCGGCGGCACGGTGTGGTTCCAGCCCCGGATGCGGGTCTCCTACCGCCCCCGGCCCAACGCCGCCCGGCTGGCCAAGCAGTACTTCCACTACGGGCGCTGGCGGCGGGTGGTGGCCCGCCAGCACAAGGGCACCATCAACCTGCGCTACCTGGCGCCCCCGGCGGCGGTGGCCGCGATCGCCCTGGGCCTGGCCGGCGGGTTCCTCTTCTGGCCGGCCTGGCTGGTCCCCGGCGCCTACGCCGCCGCGGTGGCGGCCGCCTCCGTGCGGCTGGGCCGGGGGCTGCCGGCCGCCGGGCGGCTCGCGGTGCCGGTGGCCCTGGCCACCATGCACATGTCCTGGGGCCTGGGCTTTCTGACCAGCCCGCCGAGTCTGGGCGCCGACTCGCGCACCGCCCGGGCGCAGCGCGCTACCCGCGCTTGAGCGCGGCCACCACGCCCGGCACGTCGTCGGCGACCACCGCGTCCACCCCGGCCTCGGCGAAGCGGGCGGCGTCCACCGGGTCCGGGCACCAGGAGAGGACCTCCAGGCCGGCCCGGTGGGCCACGCCGACGGTGTAGTCCACGCTGCGCCGCCCGGACCGGGGCGGCTCCCCGGTCAGCCCGAAGGACCGGGCGTCGACCGCCACCGCCGCGCACCCCATCCCGGCGGCCCCGGCCACCGCCTGGTCCAGCGGGTTGCGCACGTACGGCATCCAGGCGGTGGGCACCCCGGGCGCCTCCTCGGCCACCCGCAGCAGCACCCCCGGGTCGAAGGAGCACACGAACACCCGGCGCCGCCCGGCCTCCCGGCGCAGCACCGGCACCAGCAGCGCGGCGGTGCTGCGGGAGGGGGCGTGGCAGGCGTCCTCCATCACCGACTTGACGTCCACGTCCAGCCCCGTGCCCTCGGGCAGCGCCTCCAGCGCCTCCTCCAGGCGGGCCAGCCCGTGCCGGGCGCACTCGGCGGCGGTGGCGTCCACCACCGGCCGCCCGCCGGGCAGCGCGGCGTCGTGGTGGAGCACCAGCGCGTCGTCGGCGGTGCGGCGCACGTCGATCTCCACCCAGGCGGCCCCGGCGCGCACCGCCTCCAGGTAGGAGGCCACGGTGTTCTCCCGCAGCCCGTCCCGCTCGCCGCGGCCCGCGCCGCGGTGCCCGATGACCTCGGTGGGGCGGAAGAGGCTCATCGGGCGGCCTCCTGCGCGCCCAGGCGCAGCAGCGCCTCGGCGACCTCGACGTCCCCCGGGTGGGTCACCTTGATGTTGGACTCGGTGCCCGCGACGATGTGCACCGGCTCGCCGGGCAGGTAGCGCAGCACCACCCCGCAGTCGTCGGTGGCCACCAGGTCCGGGTCGGCCAGGGCGGCCGCGAAGGCGCGGCGCAGCACCTCCAGGCGGAACCCCTGCGGGGTCTGCATCCGGCGCAGCCGCGCGCGCGGCGGCACCTCGGCCACCGCCTCGGCGCCGCCCTCGCCGGGCTCCACCCGCACCACCGTGTCGGAGGAGGGCACCGCCACCCCGACCGCCCCGGCGTGCTCCAGGGCCGCGACCGCCGCGGCGATGGTGGAGCGGGCCACCAGCGGTCGGGCGGCGTCGTGCAGCAGCAGCAGGTCCGACCCGTCGCGGCCCTCCACCGCGCGCAGCGCCGCCACCGAGCTGTCGGTGCGGGTGGCGCCGCCCGGCAGCACCGCGCGCACCTTGGGGAAGCCCGCGGCGATGCGCTCGGCCTCGGCCATGTGGTCCGGCGCCATGACCACCACGACCTCGTCCACCTCCGGGGCCTCCTGGAAGGCGGCGACGGCGTGCGCCAGCACCGGGCGCCCGGCCAGGGGCAGCAGCTGCTTGGGCAGGGCCCCGCCCATCCTCGTCCCGGTGCCCCCGGCCAGGACCGCGGCACTCACATGCGGCATCGCGCACCTCGGCTTTCCGTTCGCCCGTCTCCTGCCACCCGAACCTATGGCAAGAACCCGAGCGGACCGGGCGCCCGCAGCCGACCGGTACCCTTGTGACGCCCCGGGGACGGCGTCGGCCGCCAGGCGCGCCCGCAGCGCGGAGCGCGCGGTGACGCCGGGTCTGCCCGCGCGGCTCTCCATCGAACGTCCCCCGGCCGGAGCGCACCCCCGCCGCGACCGGCCGCAAGGTCTCACGACTGCACACCCCCAAGGAGGTGGCGGTGGCGTCAAGGGCGCTGGCCGTCTGGCAGAACCGTCAGGTCGTTGGCCTCCTGGTCCGGCGCGACCTGAAGGTCAAGTACCAGAGATCGGTCCTCGGATACGCCTGGTCGATGCTCGAACCCCTGGCCATGGCCGGGGTCTACTTCTTCGTGTTCGGGCTGATCTTCAACACGGACCGGGGGGTGCCCGGCGGCGACGACGCCCCCGGCGGCTACCTGCTGTTCCTGATCTCGGGCCTGCTGCCGTGGCTGTGGTTCAGCACCGCGCTGAACGAGGCGCCCAAGGCGCTGATCTCGCAGTCCAAGCTGATCACCACGATGAAGGTGCCCCGGGAGATCTTCCCCATCGCGGTGGTCACCCGCGGCTTCGTGGACTACCTGCTCACCTGGCCGGTGCTGCTGCTGTTCGTGTTCTTCCTGGGCGGGCGCACCACGCTCATGGGCGTGCTGGTCTGGCTGCCGGCCGCGCTGGTGGTCCAGTACGCCTTCACCCTGGGCGTGACCTTCCTGCTGTCCTCGGTCAACGTGCTGGTGCGGGACGTGGAGCGGGTGGTGCGGATCCTGAACCGGATCCTGTTCTACGCCTCGGCCATCATCATCCCCTCGGGCATGGTGCTGGCCGCCGACTCCTCCTTCCCCGGGTGGTTCAAATCCCTCTTCCAGCTCAACCCGCTGCTGGGGATCTTCAAGATGCACCACGCCGTCTGGTACCCGGCCGACGCGCCCGGCTTCGCCGCCCCCAGCGACGCCGGAGGGTTCGCGCTGACCACGGCCCTCGTCGGTGCGTTCGCCTTCCTGATTGTCGGATACTGGGTGTTCCGGCGCCTGGAGACGGCCGTCCTTAAGGAGTTGTGATGGCGGAGCCGATCATCGAGGCCGAAGACCTCGGCATCAGTTTCGCGGTGAACCGCCGGCGCAAGCGCAGCCTGCGCGAGATGTTCATCCACGGGACCAAGCGCGACCCCAACCCCACGGGGGCCGACTTCTGGCCGCTGCGCGGCGTCTCCTTCCAGGTCTCCGAGGGCGAGTGCGTCGGGATCGTCGGCAAGAACGGCACCGGCAAGTCCACGCTGCTCAAGATGATCGCCGGGGTGCTCATCCCGGACGAGGGGCACGTGCGGGTCCGGGGCCGGGTGGCGCCGCTGCTGGAGCTGCGGGCCGGCTTCAACGACCAGCTCACCGGGCGGGAGAACGTCTACCTGGTCGGGTCCCTGCACGGCATGGACACCGAGACCATCGACGCGCGCTTCGACGAGATCGTGGAGTTCGCCAACATCCGCGAGGGCTACATCGACATGCCCGTGCGGCACTACTCCAGCGGCATGAAGGTCCGCCTGGGCTTCGCGCTCATCTCCCAACTGGAGCACCCGGTCATGCTGGTGGACGAGGTGCTGGCCGTGGGCGACAAGGCCTTCAAGAAGAAGTGCTACGAGGCCATCGAGCGGATGCTGAGCAACAACCGCACCATGGTCCTGGTCTCGCACAACGAGAACGACCTCAAGCGCTTCTGCGACCGCGGGCTCTACATCAGGGACGGCGCGCTGGCCATGGACGCCGACATCACCTCGGCGCTGGAGGCCTACAACACCGACACCAAGGCCGAGGCCGAGGAGCGCAAGAAGGCCGCCGAGGAGCGCAAGCGCCGGCAGAAGGGCGGCGGAGAGGCCGCCTGAGGCGTGTCGGAGGTTGCCGCGGCCTCCCCGGGAGGGGAGGCTCGGCGGGTGACCTCCGCCGTGCTCACGCGGATCGCGCCCGTGCCGGCCGCCCTGGCCGCGGTCTGGTTCTCCGCGGGCGATGCCCGCGGTGCCCTGGCGGGCGCGGCCCTCCTGGCCGCGGTGCTGCTCTGCGAGCACCTGCGGACGGCGGCCGCCGCCGGGAGCCGGGACGCCCTCCAGGAGTGGCTGGCCGCGGTCCTGGGGCGGCTGGGCGAGTACGCGGTCTACGCCGGCCTGGCCGCGGGCGGCGCGGCCGCCGGCGACGCGGACGCCTGGACGTGGGCCGCCGGGGCGCTGATCGCCTTGGCGCTGCGCGACAGCGTGGCCGAGGGCGAGGCGCGCCGGGCCGCTCCGGCCCCCGGGCCGGTGCCCGACCCGCGCGCGGGCTCCCCGCTGGCGCGGCTGCCCGGCATGCCGACCGCCCGGGAGCCCGGCGACGCCGGCCTGACCGAGGAGCTGCTGGGCCCGGACCGCCGGGGCGCGCGCCCGCACGACCCGCACGACCCGCACGACCCACACGGACCCGGGCGCCCCGCGCCCGCGCGGCGGACCGGGGCGGCGGCCGCGGCCCGTGCGGCGGCGGCCTTCCCGCGCCCGCTGCGGTTCGCGGTGATCGCGGCGGGCGCGCTGGCCGCCGACGCGCGCGTGACCTTCATCGCACTCATGGTGGGGTGCGCGATCGCGGTGACGGCCGCCCTGGTGGACCCCCGTCCGGGGCCGGGGCCGGGCGGCTAGCGTGGACGGCTTCCCCCCGCCCCCCGTGTCCACACGCGTCGACGTGCGGTTCCTGCGTGATGATGGTCACCTCGCGCGGCTGCTGGGGCGCCTGGCGGGCGGCGCGCTGCCGCCGCTGCCGCCCGCGGCCGCCGCGGCGCTGGTGACCGGCGTGCTGCTGGCGGCCGGTCTGGGGTCGGTGACAGGCATTACCCTGTTCGCACCGGTGGCCGCGCTCCTGCTGGCCGGGGCCGCCTCGGCGCACCCGCACGGCGGCCGCCACGACCCCCTCGCGGTCCCCCTCCTGCGGGGGGCCGAGTACCTGTACCTGCTCGCCCTGGGCACGGGCGGCGGCGTACCGGGTCCCCTGGTGTTCGTACTCTTGGTCGTGGTGGCCCTGCACCACTGCGGTACCGTCTGCCGGGCACGCCAGGGGGCCGGTCCGCCGGACCGGTCCGCGCGGGCGATGCTCGGCTGGGACGGGCGCATGCTGCTCGCCGCCGCGGGAGGCGCCCTGGGCTGGCTCCCGTTCGCCTTCGGCGCGCTCACCGGCTACCTGGCCGTGCTGCTCGCCTACGGGGCGGCGGCGCGCTGGGCCCGCACACCGGTGGACGCCCCGGCGGACACCGGCGACGACCCGGGAGGCGCAGGCGCCTCCACGACCTAAGGAGGAACGCGCGTACATGCTCGGTATGGTTCTTGCGGCCGGAGCCGGCCGGAGGCTGCGCCCCTACACCGACACGCTCCCCAAGGCGCTGGTGCCGGTCGACGGCGAGACCACCATCATGGACATCTCGCTGCACAACCTGGCGGCGTCCGGACTGACCGACGTCGTGGTCGTCGTCGGCTACCGGTCCGAGGCGGTCGAGGAGCGCAAGGAGGCGCTGGAGCGCCGCCACGGCGTGAAGCTGACCCTGGTCCACAACGACAAGGCCGAGGAATGGAACAACGCCTACTCCCTGTGGACCGCGCGTGAGTACTTCTCCGAAGGCGTCCTCCTGGTGAACGGCGACACGGTGCACCCGGTGAGCGTCGAGGAGACGCTACTGGCCGCGCGCGGACCGGAGCTGCTCCTGGCGGTGGACAACGCCAAAACGCTCGCCGACGAGGAGATGAAGGTGACCCTGGACGCCTCCGGGCACCTGGAGCGGATCACCAAGCAGATGGACCCGGCCTCGGCGGCCGGCGAGTACATCGGGGCCACCCTCATCGACGGCGCGGCCGCCGGCCGCCTGGCCGACGCCCTGAAGGCCACCTGGGAGCGCGACCCGCAGCTGTACTACGAGGACGGCTACCAGGAGATGGTCGGCCGCGGCGGCAAGATCGCCGTCGCCCCGATCGGCAGGGTCGACTGGGTCGAGGTCGACGACCACGACGACCTCGCGCGCGCCCGGGAGATCGCATGCCGCTACTAGCCCGGATGCTCCCGTCCCCGCTCACCATCGACGTGCGCCGGGGCGCCATCGCCTCCCTGGGGTCGGTCCTGTCCGACCGCCGCATCGCCGCCGAGGGCCGGATCGCCGTGGCGGTCGGCCCCGGCCAGGGCGAGCAGATCGCCGCGGACCTGGACATGCCCGACTGCGAGGTGTTCCAGGTCCAGGGGGGCAGCGTCGACACCGCCACCGAGCTGGGCAAGAAGCTGCGCTCGGGCGCCTATGAGGCGGTCGCCGGGATCGGCGGCGGCAAGACCATCGACGTGACCAAGTACGCCGCCTCCATGGCGGGGGTGCCGATGGTCGCCGTGGCCACCAACCTGGCCCACGACGGCATCTGCTCGCCCACCGCCTCCCTGGAGCACGAGAGCGGCAAGGGCACCTACGGGGTGTCCATGCCCATCGCGGTGGTCATCGACGTGGACTACGTGCGCGCGGCGCCGCAGCGGCTGGTCCGCTCCGGGGTGGGGGACGTGGTCTCCAACCTCTCGGCGATCGCCGACTGGGAGCTGGCCGGGCGCGAGCAGGGCGAGCCGGTGGACGGCATGGCCGTGACCTTCGCCCGGGTGGCCGCCGAGGCGGTGCTCTACCGCCCCGACTCGGTGGAGTCCGACGAGTTCCTCACCGTGCTGGCCGAGGCGCTGGTGCTGTCGGGCATGGCGATGTCGGTGGCCGGGTCCAGCCGCCCGGCCAGCGGCGGGTGCCACGAGATCCTGCACGCCGTCACCCACCTGTTCCCCGGGGTGAGCAACCACGGGGAGCTGGCCGGGATCGGCGCGCTGTTCGCGTACTTCCTGCGCACCCGGCACCTGGGCGAGGACGGGCGGCGGATGCGGGACATCCGCGCCTGCCTGGTCCGCCACGGGCTGCCCCTGACCCCCGGGGACGTGGGTCTGGACGAGGAGAAGTTCGCCCGCGCGGTCGCGCACGCCCCCGCCACCCGGCCGGGGCGCTACACCGTGCTGGAGCACCTGTCCCTGTCCGAGGACGAGATTCGGCGGAGCGTCGGTGAGTATGTCCAAACCGTCGGTCGCTGAGGTCCGCGCCGGGGGCCAGCCCGAAGGCGTCAAGGAGCGCGTCAACGAGGAGCACTGGGCCGGCCGCCTGTACATGCGCGACGTGTCCCCCTACGTCAGCACGGTCTTCGTGCGCATGGGCGTGCCGCCCAACCCCATCACCTACCTGATGATGGCCTTCGGCGTCCTGGCCGGCGCCGTGGTGGCCTTCGGGGGGCTGTGGGCCGCGCTGCTGGCCTTCGCCATGGTCCAGGTCTACCTGCTGCTCGACTGCGTCGACGGCGAGGTGGCGCGCTACACCGGCCGCACCAGCGTGGCCGGCATCTACCTGGACCGCATCGGCCACTACGTGTCCGAGATCGCCCTGCTCATCGGGCTGGGCGTGCGGGCGCAGGGGTCGTTCGAGGCCGGGGGCTGGGTCGTGGCCGGCATGGCCGCCGCCATCGGCGTGGCGCTGATCAAGGCCGAGACCGACAACGTGGTGGTGGCCCGGGCCAAGGCCGGGCTGCCGGAGCAGATCTCCCAGGAGGCCATGCGGCCCCGCTCGGCCGGGCTGAGCCTGGCCCGCAAGGCCGCCTCGGCGCTGCGCTTCCACCGCGTCATCCAGGCGGTGGAGCTGTCCCTGCTGCTGGTGGGCGCCGCCGTCGTGGACGCGGTCCGCGGCGACCTGGCCGCCACCCGGGTGCTGGTGGCGGTGTGCGTGGCGGTGGCCGCCCTGCAGACCGTGCTGCACCTGGTCAGCGTGCTGGCCTCGCGGCGCCTGGAGTAGTCGCGGGCGGCGCCCCGGCACGCCGGGCGCCGCCCCCTTCCCCGTGCGCGCGGGGGAAAACGATCCCTTATCTCTTCGTTATCGGGTTCGCGGGACGGTAATGTTCCGTCCACCCGCCGTCCACGCCTACGAACGGTTGCCATGAACCGACACGTGTCCGAGGAAGCGCCTCGTGAGACCACCGAAGGGTCTCTCGCGCCGGCGTCCAGCGGAGGTGCCGAGCGCTTGAAGATCTCGTGCGTCGTGCTGACCATGGGCAACCGCCCGGCGGAGCTGCGCCGCGCGGTCACCAGCGTGCTGGAGCAGCGCGGGGCCGACGTCGACGTGGTGGTCGTGGGCAACGGCGCGGACCTGCCCGAGCTGCCCGAGGGCGTGGCCACCCTGCGCCTGGCCGAGAACCTGGGCATCCCCGAGGGGCGCAACCAGGGGGCGGCCGCCACCGACGGCGACATCCTGCTCTTCCTCGACGACGACGGCTGGTACCGCTCGCCGGAGCTGTGCCGGCGCCTCGTCGACCGGTTCGCCGCCGATCCGGGGCTGGGGGCGCTCTCGTTCCGCATCGCCGACCCCGACGGCGGGCCGGACCAGCGCCGCCACGTGCCGCGGCTGCGCGCGGGCGATGCGCGCCGCTCCAGCCGGGTGACCACCTTCCTGGGCGGGGCGTGCGCGATCCGCCGCGCGGCCTTCGAGGCCGGCGGGGGGCTGCCCGGCGGGTTCTTCTACGCCCACGAGGAGACCGACCTGGCCTGGCGGATCCTGGACGCCGGCTACCACATCGAGTACGACGCCGAGTCGGTGATGTACCACCCGGCCACCGCACCGACCCGGCACGCCGACTTCTACCGGCTCAACGCGCGCAACCGGGTCTGGCTGGCCCGGCGCAACCTGCCCTGGCCGCTGGCCGGGCTCTACCTGGCCAACTGGGTGGGCCTGACGGTGCTGCGGGAGCGCTCGGGTCCGGCGCTGCGCGCCTGGTTCCAGGGGTTCGCCGAGGGGTGGCGGACCGAGGCCGGCCCGCGCACCCCCATCTCCTGGGCGACGGCCTGGCGGATGGCCCGCGACGGCCGCCCGCCGATCCTCTAGGGGGCGCTCACCGCGCTCACAGCTCGGTCCACACGTCCTCGTAGTCCAGGCGGGGCAGCCGCGGGAACTCGTGCGGCCCGGCGGGCTCGCCGATGTTGACCGCCATGAAGGCGTGCAGCGCGGTTCCGGCGAAGAACTCGGCGTCCACCCCGGCGTGGTCGAAGCCGTTCATCGGGCCGGCGGCCAGCCCGGCCGCGCGCACGCCCAGGAGGAAGTAGCCGGCCTGCAGGTGCGCGTTGAGCTCGGCGGGGGCCCGGCGGCCCTCGGCGTCGGCGAAGACCTCGCGGACCATCCCGGCGCGGTCGGGGAAGAAGTCCTCGGCCCGCTCGTGGAAGTCGGCGTCGTAGGCGAGCACGGCGGTGAGCGGGGCGGCCCCGGTCTTGGCCCGGTTGCCCTCGGCCAGGTGCGGCAGCAGCCGCGCGCGGCCCTCGGCCGAGCGCAGCAGCAGCACCCGCAGGGGCTGGACGTTCATCGCCGTCGGCCCGTGCTTGACCAGGTCGTGCAGGGCGCGCAGCTTCTCCTCGGCCACGGGCCCGGGGCCGAAGGCGTTGGCCGAGCGGGCCTCGCGGAAGAGCAGGTCCTGAGCGTCCTTGGACAGGGCCAGCGGGTCGGCGCTCGCGGTCATGGGGTCTCCTCTCGTGCCGGGTCCGCGCACGATGTCCATGCATTTGCATGGAACCCGCGGACACCGGGGAAACCCCGCCCCCGCAGGGGCTATTCCGGCCCGGCGGCCGGTGTGGCGCACGCTACACCGGGGCGGGCGTGCGGCGCGGCCGGGTCCGCAGCCCCGGCTCGGCCCGGGCCCACTCCTCCAGCTGCCGGACGAACGCCTTGGCCTGCACGGGCCAGTGGTAGTGCTCCCGGGCGATCTCGTGGCCGGTCCGGGCGAACCGCGAGCGCAGCTGGGGGTCGCCGCGCAGCAGCAGCGCCGCCTCGGCGGCGGCCCGCGGGTCCCCGTGCGGGACCACCACCCCGCAGGCCCCCTCCGCCCGGCCGGAGACCAGCGCCTCGGCGGCCGGGGTGGGGGTGGTGATCACCGGCAGGCCGTGCGCCATGTACTCCACCACCTTGGTGGGCAGCGAGTGCCGGTAGTTGGGGGTGTCGTGCAGCAGGCTCACCCCGGCCATGGCCCCGCTGACCATGCGCAGCGCCCGGTCGTTGGGCACGAACCCGTACCAGCGCACCGCCCCCTCCTGCTGGGCCTCGCGCAGCAGCGGCCGCACCTTGGGGTCGGCGGCGCCGATCACGTCCACCCGCACCCCGTGCGGGCGCAGCATGCGTCCGGCCTCCACCAGCTCGCGGGCGCCCCGCGCCTCGGACAGGTGGCCCAGGTAGACGATGCGGTCGTGGCCGGGCTGGCGGGCCGGGCGCTCGGGCACCCAGGTGGTGTTGGGCACCACCGGGTGGTCGGCGGCGAACCGGCCCCGGTAGCCCTCCTCGGCCAGCACCAGGTGCATGCGCCGCTCGGCGCGGCGCTCGAAGGAGCGCACCAGCGGCGCCAGCGGCCGGCGCAGCGGCCGGGGCACCCACGGCTTGGTGAGCAGCGCGGCGGCCGCGTCCTCGTGCACGTCCCACACGGTGGCCGGGCGGCGGCGGGGCAGGGCCAGCAGCAGCTCGGGGTCGTGGAAGAGCAGCAGGTCGGCCTTTGGCGCGTGCTCGGCCAGGGCGGCCCGGGCGGCCCGCAGGGCGCGCAGCCGGCGCCGGCCCGCCGCGCGCGGCAGGTCCACCGCCTCCAGCTCGGGCCAGGGCGTCACCCCGCGCTCGCGGAAGGGAGCGGCGTAGGTGACCGAGTGGCCGGCCTCCAGCAGCGCGCGGACCTGCCGGTGCAGGATGCGCGCGTCCTCCGGGTGGTGGACCACGGTGGCCACGAGTGCGTGCATGAGCGCCTCCGCCTGATGCTCCATTTCCCGGGCCGGAGGAGAACCCGCCCGGGCGGGCGGCCGACCTTGTGGGGCCAACCTAGGCGCGGGCGGGAAACGGAGGGTGAATCCCGCGGTTACGCCCGGGGGTGGGGGCGATGAAGAAGCGGGGCCGCCCCCGGGTCCGGGGACGGCCCCGCCGTGCGGGCGCGGGCCCTAGAGCACCTGCACGCCCTTGCGCTCGATCGGCGCGGTGGTGCGGCCCTGCGTCGGCACCTGCGGGTCCAGCCGGCGCAGCACGCCCCGGGTGTCCAGCAGCAGCCGGGCGTGCTCGGTGAGCAGCTTGGGCCGGTAGTCGGGGTGGTCGGTCAGCAGCACGGTCAGGTCGGCCTCGCGCAGCGCCCCCTCCAGGTCCAGGGCGCGCGGCACCGCGGAGCCGTTCACCGTCCACTCCTCCACGTAGGGGTCGTGGTAGGTGAGCGCGGCGCCCTTCTCGGCCAGCTTGCGCGCCACCGGGCGGGCCGGCGACTCGCGCTGGTCGGCGATGCCGGCCTTGTAGGTGACGCCGAGCAGCAGCACGCGCGAGCGGGACAGCGCCAGCCCGGCGTCGTTGAGCAGCTCCTGGGCGCGCTGCATGACGTAGGAGGGCATGCGGGCGTTGATCTCCTGGGCCAGCTCCACGAACCGGAACGGGTAGCCCAGGGTCTTGACCTTGTAGGACAGGTAGTTGGGGTCGATGGGGATGCAGTGCCCGCCGACGCCGGGGCCGGGGTAGAAGGCCTGGAAGCCGAACGGCTTGGTGGCGGCGCAGGCGATGGAGTCCCACAGGTCCACGCCCAGCTCCTGGCAGAACACCGCCATCTCGTTGACCAGGGCGATGTTGACGTGCCGGTAGGTGTTCTCCAGCAGCTTGGCCATCTCGGCCTCGCGGGTGCCGCGGGCGCGCACCACCTGGGAGACGAAGGCGCCGTAGAACCGGGCGGCCAGCTCGCCGCAGCGCTCGGTCATCCCGCCGACCACCTTGGGGGTGTTGGCCACCCCGAAGGCCGGGTTGCCGGGGTCGATGCGCTCGGGCGAGAAGGCCAGGTGGAAGTCGGCGCCGGCGACCAGGCCGGACTCCTCCAGCAGCGGCCGCAGCACCTCCTCGGTGGTGCCCGGGTAGGTGGTGGACTCCAGCACCACCAGGGTGCCCGGGCGCAGCCGCTCGGCGATCAGGCGCCCGGCCGAGGCGACGGCGCCCAGGTCGGGGCCGCCCTCGTCGGAGAGCGGGGTGGGCACGCAGACCACGATGGTCGAGGCGCGGCCCAGTACGTCGGGGTCGGCGGTGGCGGTGAAGCCCGCGCGCAGCATCTCGTCCACGTCCTCGGGGGACAGGTCGTCGATGTGCGAGGTGCCGGAGTTCAGACCGTCGACGACCGCGGGGCTGACGTCGAAGCCGGTGACCGCCATGCCGGCCCGGACGGCCTCCTGGGCCAGCGGGAGGCCGACGTATCCGAGGCCGATGACGGCCAGATCCGTTGTCGGGGTAGCGGCGTCCACAGGGCCCCTCACCTTCTTGGAAGCGGTGCTCGAAAGCAGCGGTGGAAAATCGATGGGTCGGGCGGTGTGTCGGGGTACGGTGCTCGCTTGGACTAGGGGGTGTTTCTTGGGTCGGGCCCTACTGCGCGACGCCCAGGCACGGCCCTCGCTGCGTTCTCATCAGTCGACGGCGCACCCGGGCCGACTCCTTCCGCGTCTCAGGGAGCACAGCGGCCTTGCGATGACCGCACCTGGACGCCGCTCGCTACGGACCAGACCCAAGAAACACCCCCTAGACGCCCGAGCGTAGTTCCGGGAGGACGCCGCACGGGTGCGGCGGCCAGCTCCGGACATCTCGCCGATGGGTGCATATCCGCTCCCGCGGAGCGGTATATGCGCGCCGTTCCGTCGGTCCCGGCGCTCCGGTGCAGGCGTCCGTCCCTGCAGGTCCCCCAGGTCCCACGACGGTCACCGGTGTCCGATTTCTGACTGTACGGCGGTTTTCCCTGGTGGGTCCGCCGGAATTCCGTTCCGCCCGGAGGAATTAACTCGGGCGTCACTCAGGATTCCTTTCCCGCCCACGTTTCACACGGGCCGAAGGTCCGTGAACGAGCGGTAGGCCGTCGAATACCGCTCGGCCGCCGCCGCCCATGTCCGGTCCCGGCCGACCGCCGCGCGGGCCCTTGCGCCCAGCCGGGCGCGCTCGCCGGCGTCGCCGGCCAGCGCCCCCAGCAGGTCCGCCAGCGCCCCGGCGTCGTCCGGCGGCACCAGCGCCCCGGCCCCGCCCGGCTCGACCAGCTCGCGCAGCGCCGGCAGGTCCGAGGCGACCACCGGCAGCCCCCCGGCCATCGCCTCCACCGGCTTGAGCGGGGTGACCAGGCGGCACACCCGCTCGTCGCGGCGGGGCACCGCGAACACGTCCAGCGCGGCGTGGTGGGCGCGCACCCGGTCGGCCCCGACCCGGCCGGTGAAGTGCGCCGCGCCCTCCAACCCCGCCTCGGCGGCCCTGCGGCGCAGCGCCGGCAGCTCGGGGCCGTCGCCGACGATGAGCGCGTGCGCGTCGGTGCCGCGCCCGCGCAGCACCGCCACCGCCTCCAGCAGGGTGTCCAGCCCCTCGTACCCGTAGCAGCTGGTGGTGGTCCCGGCCACGAAGGCGTCCGGGGCGATGCCCAGGCCTCGGCGCACCGGGCCGCCGTCCGGCAGCGGCTCCAGGAACGCCTCGTCGACCGCGTTGGGCACCACCAGGATCCGCTCCTCGGGGACACCGCGGGCGGCGATGTCGGCGCGCATCGCCGCGCCCAGGGTCACCACCAGGTCGGCCCCCAGCATGCACGCCGTCTCCTGGGCCCGCTCGGCCTGGTAGAAGGCGTCCGCGGGCGAGCGCGAGGGGTCCCGGGACAGCCAGGACTCCTCCAGGAAGCCCCGCACCTCGTAGACGACCGGCAGGCCGCGGGCGCGCCCCAGCTCCAGGGCGAGCCGCCCGTTGCGGTGGTTGGAGGCCGCGTGCAGCACCTGCGGGTCCAGCCGGTCCGCCAGCGCCCCGGCCAGGCGCACCCCGGCCCGCAGCTCCGCGCCGGCGCCGGCCGGGGCCCGCCAGGGCACCAGCCGGTGGTAGGCCACCCCGTCCACCAGCACCCGCGGCCGGGCGTCGGGCACCCCGGCCGAGACCGGGTGGCCCACCCGGGTCGCCACGTGCGGCTCCCACCCCGCCCCCCGCTGCGCCACCGCGATCCGGTGCGTCCGCTGGGTGTAGCCGGCGTTGGTGTGCGGCAGGGCGTTGGTCACCAGGTGCAGCACCCTCCCCCCGATCTGTGCTGATCGCCCACCGTTCACCGCGCCGTCGCGCACCGTTCTCCGCCCCCGGGCTACGGTGAGCGAGGGCGGGCGGACCGGCTCCGACGGCCCCGACGGCCCCGACGCCGAGGGGCCGGCGGCCACCGCGCGCCCCGACAGCAGGGCCGAGCGGCGCTCCAGCGACGCCCGGCGGCGGCCCGGCGGCAGCGCCGCGGCCAGCTCGTCGGCGAGTGCGGTGTCCCGCACGGCCAGGGCGAAGGCGGCCATCCGCGCCGCGGTGCGCGGCGGCGCACCGGCGCAGGCGCGCCGGGCGGTGCGGGCGGCGCCCGCGGCGTCCCCGGCGTCGGCGCGGGCGTAGGCGCGGCCCAGCGGTCCGCCCCGCGCGGCGGCTCCGCGGACGGCCCGGCGGAGCGGGGAGGGGAGGACACGCAGCGCCAGCAGCGGGGCCCGGGCGGGCTCCTCGCGCAGGTGGCGCCAGGCCAGGGTGGCGGCATAGGAGGCCGCTCTGAGGGTGTGCAACACGATCGGTAGGCAACCACGCGGCGGTGTCGGCGCGGTGACGCCCGGGCGTCCCGCGCGCGTCGCAGGAGGAAAACACGCCGGTCCCGCGCGGACCGGGTGGGGAGCGAGGGAAGAGGTCGATGGCATTCCTGCACATCGTGGGCGCGCGCCCGAACTTCGTGAAGGCGGCACCGGTGGTGGCCGCCCTTGACCGGCGCGGCCAGGCCCAGCAGGTGCTGCACACCGGCCAGCACTACGACGAGCGCATGTCCGCGGTGTTCTTCCGCGACCTGGGCCTGCCCCGCCCCGACGCCGACCTGGGGGTGGGGTCGGGCTCGCACGCCGAGCAGACCGCCGCGCTGATGACCGGGCTGGAGCGGGAGTTCATCCGCCGTTCACCCGAGACGGTCATCGTCTACGGGGACGTGAACTCCACCGTGGCCGCCGCGCTCACCGCGGCCAAGCTCGGCATCACCGTGGCGCACGTGGAGGCCGGCCTGCGCTCCTTCGACCGGACCATGCCCGAGGAGGTCAACCGGGTGGTGACCGACCGGCTCTCCGACGTGTGCCTGGCCACCAGCGCCGACGCGGTCGCCCACCTCGCCGACGAGGGGCTGCCGGTGGACAGCGTCCACCTGGTGGGCAACCCGATGATCGACACCCTGACGGCCAACCTCGACCGGTTCGACGCCGACGCGCTGCGCGCGCGCCACGGCCTGCCGCAGGACTACGTGGCGGCCACCCTGCACCGGCCCGCCAACGTCGACGACCCCGAGGCGGTCGCCGGGCTGGTCACCGCCGTGCACGGGGTCGCCGACCGGGTCGACGTGGTGATGCCGGTGCACCCGCGCGGCAAGGCCGCCTTCGACGCGGCCGGGCTCGGCTCCCACCCCCGGGTGCACCTGCTGGAGCCGCTGGGCTACATCGACTTCGTGGCGCTGGTGCGCGGCGCCCGCGCCGTGGTCACCGACTCGGGGGGCGTGCAGGAGGAGACCACTATCCTCTCAGTGCCCTGCCTGACGCTGCGCCCCAACACCGAGAGGCCGGTCACCATCACCCACGGCACCAACCGCCTGGTCTCCCGGGAGGAGTTCGCCGAGCTGCCGGCCCTGGTCGCCAAGGCGGTCGCCGGCGAGCCGGTCAACGGCGCCCCCGCCGGCGCCGTCCCGCCGCTGTGGGACGGCCGGGCCGGGGAGCGCATCGCCGACGTGCTGTCCACCGTGCAAGGTAGGAAGAACCCGTGAAACGGCGAGAACAGTCCCAGACCGAACAGCTGCGCCGCGCCCTGAGCGAGCGCGAGGCCCAGCTCCAGGAGGCCCAGGCCCGCCTGGCCGCGCTGGAGGGCTCCACCTCGCTCCAGGTGGGCCGGGCGCTGACCTCCGCGGCCAAGCGCCCCGGCCGCGGCCTGGTGCGGCTCCCCCGCGACCTGTTCCGGCTGTGGCGGCGCAGCGGGCGCACCACCCAGGCCTCCGGCCGCCGCAGGCCCGACCCGGTGCGCTCCTATGAGACCGAGCGCGAGGAGGCGCGGCTGCTCAGCGGCGCCCCCGGCGCGCCCGACGGGCGCCTGGCGGTGGCCGGGGTGCTCTCCGCCGAGGCCGCCGAGGCGGTGCGGCCCTACGTGCGGGTGGTCCCGCTGCTGCCGCACGACGCCCAGCCGGTCTTCGAGTCGGTCGACGTGGACGCGGTGCTGGTGAGCGCCTCGGCCGCGGCGCCCGGCGGGTGCGGCCCCTGGGCGCACACCGGGGACCCGGCCGCCGCCGACCGCACCCGCGCCCTGGCCTGGGTGCTGGAGGCGGCCGCGGCGCGCGGCGTGCCCACCGTGCTGCTGGCCGACGCCCCCGCCCCGCCCGCCCTGGCCCGGCTCGGCTTCGACCTGGTGCACGAGGGCGGCGCCGGGGTGCCGCTGCACCGGTTCAACCCGATCGCCGCCGACCCCGAGCGCTCCGCCGAGCCGGTGCGCCTGGCCGGGCCCCGCCCGGCCGGCGCGGCCGCCCGCCGGGTGCTCGGCGCGCTGGCCGAGGACGGGCTGCGCCCGGCCGAGGCGGCCTGGCAGGACCTGCCCGAGGTGCTGCGCTCCAGCTCGCTGGTGGTCGTGGAGGACGCCGGGGCCGCCGACCGCGCGCTGGCCTGCGGGGCCCGGGCCCTGCTGGTGGGCCGGCCCGGCGACGGCCCGGAGCGGGCGGCCGCGGTGCCGCCCGGCCCCGCCGGCGCCGATTCCGCCGCCCGCGAGCTGGAGCGGCTGCGCGCCGCCGGGCCCCTGCCGCCCGAGGAGGTGCGGGCGGTGCTGCGCTCGGTCTTCCTCACCGACGCCGTACCGGTCCGGCTGGCCGAGGTGTTCGGCCGGCTGGACTTCGCCCCCGGCTCGGCGGGCGCCTCGGCGGTGCTGGCCGGGCGCCGCGCCGCGGTGCTGGCCGCGCCCGCCGACGACACCGCCGCCCTGGCCCTCGCCGACGACCTGCTCAACCAGGACCTGGCCCCGGCCGAGGCGGTGGTGCCCGCCGAGGCGGCGCACCTGGCCGGGGTGGAGCGGCTGCGCTCCTTCGGGGTGCCGGTGCGCACCGCCGAGGGGGTGCCCGCCGACGGCCCCGGGCACCTGCGCTGGGCGGCGCTGGCCCGGGCCGCCTCGGCCCCCTGGGCGGTGCTGTGGCGGGAGGCCGGCGGGCCGGCGCTCCTGGCCGACCTGCTGTGCGCCGCCGAGTGCTCGGGGGCCGACGCGGTGGGCGCGGCCACCGTCCCCGGGGGCGGGGACGGTGCATGGGAGGCGGCCACCGCCGACCAGGACTACGTGTTCGTCGGCGCGGTCCGGCCCGACCTGGCCCGCACCGAGCTGGCCGGACGGGGCCTGGACCCGGGGCTGTGGAACCGGCACGGGGCCCGGCTGCTGGCACTGGGGCCGCACCGCCGGGCGGGGGAGGCGGCCGGGGCCCCACAGGCCCGCAGCGCCCCCGGCGCGCCCTGAGCGCGCCCCGGGTGGAATCGGACGTTCCGCGGCGGCGGGCCCGCCGCCGCGGCCGTGAAAGGGAAGACGTGGACGACAATCGGCAAGGCCCCGAGGATCCGGGGCGCGGGCTGCGGGCCCTGGTGTACGGCGACGTCGACATGAACATCATGGACGGCTCCGCGGTGTGGGCGCAGTCCATGGTGCAGGCGCTGGCCGCCGCGGGGTGCGCGCCCACGCTGCTCCTCAAGGCCGAGGTCTCCACCGACCGGCTGACGGCGCCGCTGGAGCGCGACCCGGCGGTGGCCCTCCGCCGCCCCTACGAGGAGCGGCTCCTGGACGGCCTGGGGCCGCGCGGGCTCACCCCCGAGCAGGCGGTGGAGCTCATGGAGCGGCTGGACGCCCGGGAGCGCTTCGACCTGGTGGTGGTGCGCGGGCGCCGGCTGGCGGTGCTCGCCGCGCAGAGCGAGCGGCTCTCGGGGCGGCTGTGGACCTACCTGACCGATATGCCGCAGAGCGTGCCCGAGCTCACCGCCGGCGCGGTCTCCGAGCTCACCGACATCGCCGTGGCCTCCCGGTTCCTGCTGTGCCAGACCGAGGAGCTGCGCGGCTTCCTGGAGGGCGCGGTGCCGGCCGCCTGCGGCAAGAGCGTGCTCTTCCCGCCGGTGGTGGTGCTGGAGCAGGACGCGCCCCGGGCGCGGCCGGCCGCCGCCCTGGACGGGCCGCTCCGCCTGGTCTACACCGGCAAGTTCGCGCCGCGCTGGAACACGCTGGAGATGGCCGGGCTGCCCGCGGCGCTGGCCGAGCGCGGCGTCCCCGCCGAGCTGCACATGGTCGGCGACAAGGTGCACCGGGACTCCCCGGAGTGGGCCCGCCGCATGTCCAAGGCGCTGGAGGGCACCGAGGGGCTGGTGGCGCACGGCGGGGTGCCCCGCGCCGAGGCGCTGCGCCTGGCCGCCGACTGCCACATCGGGCTGTCCTGGCGCGACGAGGAGATGGACGCCAGCCTGGAGCTGTCCACCAAGGTCCTGGAGATGGGGGCGCTCGGGCTCCCGGTGGTGCTCAACCGCACCCCGATGCACGAGGCGCTGCTCGGTGAGGACTACCCGCTGTTCGCCGAGCCGGGCGCGGACGCCGAGGAGGTCGCCGACGCCCTGGCCCTGGCCGCCGACCCCGCGCTGCGCGCCGAGGCCGCCGAGCGGTGCCGGGCCGCGGCCGCCCGCTTCACCCTGGAGCGCGCCGCCGAGCGGCTCGGGTCCCTCCTGGAGGCCGCCTGCCCGGGCGGCCCCGAGGGCACCGACCCGCGCCGCCCGCTCAAGGTGGTCATCGCCGGGCACGACCTGAAGTTCTTCACCCGGCTGGCCGAGCACCTGACCTCACTGCCCGGCCTGGACGTGCGCCTGGACGAGTGGGAGTCGCTGCGCGCCCACGACCAGTACCGCAGCCGGGAGCTGGCGTCCTGGGCGGACGTGGTGATCTGCGAGTGGTGCGGCCCCAACGCGCTGTTCTACGCCGAGCACAAGCGCCCGGGCCAGCGGCTGCTGGTGCGGCTGCACCGGTTCGAGCTCTACGCCGAGTGGCCGCGCAAGCTGGACATCGAGAAGGTGGACGCGGTGATCTGCGTCAGCCCCTACTACGCCCGGCTGACGCGGGAGCTGGCCGGGTGGCCGGCCGACAAGGTGGTCGTGCTGCCCAACTGGGTCGACACCGAGCAGCTGGACCGGCCCAAACTGCCCGGCGCCGAGTACACGCTGGGCATGATCGGCATCGCGCCCTCCCGCAAGCGGATCGACCGCGGCCTGGAGGTGCTGCGCGAGCTGCGCCGCCGGGACCGGCGGTTCACCCTGGCGGTCAAGTCCAAGCAGCCCTGGGACTACTGGTGGATCTGGAACCGGCCCGAGGAGCGCGAGTACTACGAGCGCGCCTACCGGGAGCTGCGCCGGGACCCGCTGCTGGCCGAGGGGGTGGTGTTCGACCCGTTCGGCCCGGACGTGGCCGCCTGGCTGCGCAGGATCGGCTTCACGCTGTCCACCAGCGACGACGAGAGCTTCCACCTGGCGCCGGCCGAGTGCGCCGCCTCCGGCGGGGTGCCGGCGGTGCTGACCTGGCCGGGCGCGGACACCATCTACTCGCGCCGGTGGCTGCACGAGGACCCGGCGGCGATGGCCGAGGCGATCCACGCCACCGTGGCCGAGGGGCGCTTCGACGCGGCGCGGCGCGCGGCCCGGGCCGAGATCCGGGAGAACTACGCGCTGGACAAGGTGTGCCGGATGTGGACCGGCCTGATCGTCAAGGGCGCGGTCCCCGAGCCGGTCGTCCTGGACCGCCCGGTCCCGGCGTGACGACGACGGCGCCGTGGTGATGGCGCCGTGCGGACGGAACAGGGCCCGCACCCCCCGGGCGGTTTCCGGGGGGTGCGGGCCCTCGGCGTTCCGGGTGCGTTCCGGGTCAGCCGCAGTCGACCTTGGCGTCGGCGGCGCTCTTGGAGTCGACGTCGACACCGCCCGGGCCGTCGCCCCCGCCCCCGCCGGAGGAGGCCTTGAAGCCGACCCAGTCCTGGGAGACGATCACCTGCACCGTCTCGCCGAGGGCGGGGTTCTCCTCGGTGGCGGCGTTGGTGAACGTCTCGGCGACCGCCTCGGCGGCGGCCTTCTGGCCGGAGCCGTAGTAGACGGTGGTCTGCGGGGGGACCTGCCCGGTGGGGTTGCCCGTGCCGGCGGGCTGGAAGCCGCGGGTGGTCAGCCCGGTGGAGACCTCGTCGGCCAGTCCGGGGATGCCGGTGCCGTTGAGCACCTCCACCGAGACCTCGGAGGGGTCGGCCTTCTCCTCCTTCTCGCCGCCCCCGCCGGAGCCGCCCTCCTCCTCGTCGGGGTCCCCGCTGATCTCGTCGGCGGCGACCTGCTTCCACAGCTCGGTGGCCTTGGGCTCGGACCAGATGACGCGGTTGGGGTCGGCCGGGTGGGGGCCGTTGGGCACGGTGATGAACTGGACGTCGCCCAGGTCCACCTCGCGCATGGCCACCGCGATGTCGCCCATGGTGGACACGGTCAGACCGTCGTCGGTGGTCAGCGACTCGGCGACCGACCCCATGAAGCTGTTGACGGTGGTCGGGCTGGAGAGCGTGTCACCGCTCATCACCTCTTTGAGCATGGCGCCCATGAAGTCCTGCTGGCGGTCGATGCGCGCCAGGTCGCTGCCGTCGCCCTGGCCCTTGCGGGAGCGCACGTAGCCCAGCGCCTCCTCGCCGTCGAGCGTCTGCTCGCCGGCCTCGAGGTTCAGGTTCCCGGCCTTCTTGTCCCGGACCGGCTCGGGGATGCACATGGTGACCCCGCCCACGGCGTTCACCATGTCCTTGAAGCCGACGAAGTCGAGGCTGACGAAGTGGTCGATGTGCACGTCGGTCAGGTCCTCGACGGTCTTCCACAGGCACTGGACGCCGCCGCTGTTCATGGCCTCGCCGATCATGGCCGTGTGCGCCTGCTGGCCGGGCTTGTCGCCCTTGGGGTCGCAGGCGGGCATGTCGACGATGGAGTCCCGCGGGATGTTGACCAGCGTGGCGGTCTCCTTCTCCGGGGAGATGTGCGCGACGGCGAGCACGTCCGGGCGCTCCCCCTCGGCGTCGCCGTAGTCGGCGTTGTCACCGCTGCGCACGTCGGAGCCGATGATCATGATGTTCATGACCCCGTCGACGCGGGTGGGGCGGTCGCCCCACTCGTCGAAGTCGATCTCCTCCTGGCTGATCTTGTTGTAGATGTTGAAGTAGACGCCGTAGCCGGCCAGCAGACTGCAGATGACCAGCCCGGTGGAGACCATGGCGATGATGCGGGCGGGCGAGGCGGCCCGCCGGGCCGCGGCGTGACCCCGCGTGGAGCCGCGTGAGGAGGGGCGTTTTCTCGGCATCGGGAACCAATGACTAGACGTCAGGACAGTGGCCTGATGCCGCCCGAGGGCGCGGGGGTGCCGGGCGGTGCGCCGACGAGGGCCGTGGCGCGCTCCATATCAAGCCGTGATTGCAGGTTAGCCGAATCGATACTCGGGGTGAGGACGAGCGGCACGGCGCGGGAGAGGGGGGCGAGGAGCCGCGACAGGTCGGCCCCCAGTGCCCCCAGGGGCTCCCGCGCTGAGGTGATGATAGCCACACGGTCGCCGTCGGTCAGCTCCCAGGTCCGCGCCAGCGCGCGGGCGGCCCCGGTCAGCTCGGCCGCGGTGAACGTCCGGCCGCCGGACTCCAGGGCCGGGCGGCCGGGATCGGCCGCGGCGGGGACCGGCGTGTGGTGGTCACCGTACCCGCGCACCTCGTCGGCGTAGTCCAGGGCGGCCGGGGGGCAGTCCGGCAGCGGCGCCCCCAGGGGGTGCAGGGAGGCGGCGACCGCCTCCCGCGCGCCGCCGTCCAGTGCGGCCCCGATCCGGTCGGCGTCGGCCACCGCGATGTCGGCGTCCGGGACCGTGCCGGCGTCGGCGGGCAGTACCGGGACGGCCCCCACCGACCAGCACGCCACCAGCCAGGCCAGGCTCTGCCAGTGCACCGGCAGGGCCAGGGCCACGCGCTCGCCGGGGACCGTGCCGAACCCGTCGGCCAGCATGTTGGCGGTCTTGGCGACCCAGTTGCCGAAGGTGGCGCCGGACAGCTCCACACGCCCGCCGGCGGGGCCGTCGTAGGCGGTCACGAAGGGGCGCGCCGGGTCGCCGGCGAGGGCGTCGCGCCACAGCTGGGCAGGGGTGTCCGCGGGCACAGGAGGGTCCTCCGCTGGTTCGGCGTCCCCGCCGGGACGGGCTGGGGGAGGGCGGGGCCGGACACATGCTACTGGCCCGTCGGCCCATGATCACGCCGGGGCGCGCGCGGACGTGGGCTACCGTCGCAGTGGTGCACCGACGACCCCCGGGAGGACCGCAGCCGTGCCCGAGCCCCGCCCCCTGAGCGACGCCGATCCGCGCCGGATCGGGCGCTACCGGATCATCGGCCGCCTCGGAGAGGGCGGCCAGGGCACCGTCTACCTGGGCGAGGCGCCCGACGGCGCCCGCGCGGCGGTCAAGACGCTGAGCGCCCGCTCCCTGGAGGACCCCTCGATGCGCGAGCGCTTCACCCGCGAGGCCGAGGCGGCCCGCCGGGTGGCGTCGTTCTGCACCGCGGCGGTGCTCGACGCCGACTTCGCCGCCGAGCCGCCCTACATCGCCAGCGAGTACGTGGACGGGCCGTCGCTGGCCCAGGCGGTGCGCGGCGGCGGGCCGCTGTCCGGCGGCGACCTGGAGCGGCTGGCGGTCAACACCGCGACCGCGCTGGTGGCGGTGCACGAGGCGGGGATCGTCCACCGGGACCTCAAGCCCGAGAACGTCCTGCTGGGGCAGGGCGGGGCGCGGGTCATCGACTTCGGGGTGGCGCAGGTGCCGCTGGCCGACGGGCGGCGCACCGCCACCGCGATCGGCACCCCGGCGTTCATGGCCCCCGAGCAGGTCTCCGGGGCCGTGGTGGGGCCGGCCGCCGACGTGTACGCCTGGGGCGCGGTCACCGCCTTCGCCGCGACCGGCAGGGCGCCCTTCCGGGGGGACACCGTGCCCGAGGTGCTCCACCGGGTGCTGCACGGCGCGCCCGACGTGGAGGGGGTCCCCGAGCGGCTGCGGCCCCTGGTGGAGGCGGCCCTGGCCAAGGAGCCGGAGCGGCGCCCGGGCTCCGAGGACCTGCTGATGGCGCTGCTGGGCCGCAGGCCCGCCGGGGGCGCCGGGACCACCGCACTGCTTCCCGAGGAGCCCCGGGAAGGGCCGCAGGATGAGCGCCGGGGCCGGCGGCGCACCGGCCCGTGGATCGCCGCGGCGGCCGGGGGCGTCCTCGCCCTGGCCGCGCTGGCCCTGGTGTCGGCCATGGCCGCCGGCCTGCTGCCGCTGCCCGGCGGGGCCCCGAGCGCGTCCGAGGAGACCCCCGACGCCGCCGGGTCGGGCACGCCGGAAGGCTCCCCGGAGGCCTCGCCGGAGCCGTCGCCGGAGCCCAGTGCGGAACCGTCCCCCACGCCGACCGGACCGTCGTCGGCACCGGTGCCGGCCCCGGTGTTCACCGCGGACTTCGAGGGCGACTGGCAGGGCAACCTCGGCGTGCACCTGTGGGAGATGCAGATCGACGAGGGCGAGCGCACGGCGGTGCTGGAGAGCGTCGAGATCGATGACTGCTACCTGGAACTGACCCTGGTGCGCGGGTGGCAGGATCCGGCCGAGGGGTTCGTGTCCCAGGTCACCGAAGTCGGAGAGGGCGAGGAGGGGGAGTGCACCGCCGACATCGGCGCGGAGGCCCACCTCGCCGTGGAGGACGGGGTCCTCACGGTCGACACCGACGACCCCGACTCGACCGAGGGCGACCTGCTCATGCGCCGTGAGGAGTAGTCCCTCTCCCTCGTGCCGCCCAGCGGGGCGGAATCGGCCTGTGCGGCCTTCAGTGGCACAGTAACCTCCATGCCCCGCAATCCCGGCCGCCTGCTCGCCCGTGCCACGGTGCTGCCCGCCTTCGCCCTGGCGGGGTGGTTGCTGGTGGCCTTCCCGCTGCTGCTGATCGGATGGTTCACCCCTCTCGCGGGGCTGGCCGCCGGGGTCCCCGCCGTCGCCCTGGCCTCCTACGCGGCCGTGCGGTGGACGCCGGCCCCGCAGGGGGAGCCGCCGCCCTGGTGGCCCCTGGCCGCCACGGTGCTCGTGGCGGCGGCCTTCACGGCCGTGCAGCTCGCCTACCACGCCGAGGCGCTGGTGATCCGCCGCGACCCCGCCTCCTACGCCCAGTACGCGATCTGGATCGCGCAGCACGGATCGCTGCCGATCCCGCAGGGCCGTGAGCTCATCGCCGGGGACGACCCCGGGCTGAGCTACGGCAGCCTCGCCTACTACGAGGTGGGCGACGAGATCTGGCCGCAGTTCCTGGCCGGGGCGCCGCTGCTGTACGCGGTCGGTCTCTGGATCGCCGGCCCGGCCGGCATGGTGCTGGTCCCGCCGGTCGTCGGCGGGCTGGCCGTGCTGGCCTTCGGCGGGCTGGCGGCCCGCCTGGTGGGCGCGCGCTGGGCGCCCCTGGCCGCGCTGGTGCTGGCCCTGGCGCTGCCCGAGCAGTGGGCGAGCCGCTCCACCTACAGCGAACCGGTGGCCCAGCTGCTGATGCTGGGGGCGCTGGCGGTGGCGGTGGACGCCCTGGCCGAGCGGGTGCCGCTGCGCGGCCGGTGGGGGCGGCCGCACCTGCTGGCGGGCGCCGCCGGGCTGATGTTCGGGCTGGGCCTGGTCGTGCGCATCGACATGCTGCGCGACGCCCTGCCGGTGGTGGCCGTGGCCGGCCTGCTGCTGCTCGCCCGGCGCGGGCAGGCGGTCCCGCTGGCGCTCGGGCTGGCGGTGGGCACCGGGTACGGCCTGGTGGCCGGGTTCGGGCTGTCCCGCCCCTACCTGGACCACCTGTCGGCCTCGCTGGACCCGCTGCTGCTGATCTGCGCGGCGGTGGCGGCCGCCACCGCGGTGGCCGCGGCCCTGCTGTGGAGGCACGGGGTGCCGCGCACCGACCGGCCGCCGTGGCTGCCGGCCGCCGCCGCGGTGCTGGTGGGCCTGGTGGCGGTCGGGCTGGCGCTGCGCCCGCTGCTGTGGCCCGAGTACGGGCACGGGGACGAGGCCACCGCCTCCTTCGTCGGCCAGCTGCAGCGGTTGGAGGGCCTGGAGTACGACCCGGACCGCAACTACGAGGACATGAGCCTGTACTGGGTGGGCTGGTACCTGGGGCTGGGCACGGTGCTGTTCGGGGTGCTCGGGGCCTGCCTGCTCACCCGCAGGGTGCTCCAGCGGCGCGAGCCGCACTGGGTGCTGCCGCTGGCGGTGGCGGCCTGGTCGGTGGCGGCCACGCTGGCCCGGCCGGCGATCACCCCCGACCACCCGTGGGCGTCCCGGCGGCTGGTGGTGCTCGTGCTCCCGGCGTTCGTGCTGCTGGCCGTGTGGTTCCTGGCCTGGGCCGGGCGCCGGGTGGAGGAGCTGTCCCGGACGGGGGCGGGCCCCGGCGGGCGGGCGGTGGTGCCCGTGGTGGCCGCGGCGGGCGCGGCGGCCATGCTCGTCCCGACCGCCGCCACCGCCGTGCGCGGCCTGGACTACCGCTCCGACTCCGGCACGGTCCGGGCGGCCGAGCGGTTGTGCGCCGCGATCCCCGACGACGCCAGTGTGGTCCTGGTCGACGGGGTCGGCCACTACTACGGGCAGCTGATCCGGGGGATGTGCGACGTGCCGGTGGCCGCGGCGGCCGACGGGGCGGCCGTGGTGCGGGCCGCCGAGGGCATCGACGCGCGCGGGCGCACCCCCGTGCTCGCGGCGGAGAAGGAGGGGCCGCTGCGCGCCCACGCGCCGCCCGGGGCGCGGATCGAGCACCCCTTCCATGTGCGCGCCGACCAGGACCCGAGCACCCTGATGGAGCCGCCGTCGGGGCCGTGGGCCTTCCACGGCGACGTGTGGGTGGCGGTGCTCCCCGACGAACTGCCGCCCGCCCGAGGGGAGGGCCGGTGAACGAGGACGGAAAGAGCCCGGTGGAACCAGTGGAACAGCGGCCCGCGGAGCAGGGGGCCCAGGACCAGGGGGCCCCGGCCCCCGACGTGAGCATCGTGCTGCCCTGCTACAACGAGGAGACCCATGTGGTGGCGGAGGTGGAGCGCATCTGCGCCGCCATGGACGCCTCGGGCTACACCTACGAGCTGCTGGCCTTCGACGACGCCTCCGGCGACGGCACGCTCGCGCGGCTGCGCGAGGCCGAGCGGCGCCTGCCCTGCCTGGAGGTGATCGCCTTCGGGCACAACGGCGGGGCCGGGACGGTGCGCCGGATCGGCAGCCGGCGCGCCCGCGGCGAGATCGTGGTGTGGACCGACGCCGACATGACCTACCCGAACGAGCGCATCCCCGAGCTGGTCCGGACGGTGCTGGAGGACCCGGCGGTCGACCAGGCGGTGGGGGCGCGGCGGCAGGAGGCGGGCTCGCACCGGCTGCTGCGGATCCCCGCCAAGTGGGCCATCCGCAAGATCGCCGAGCGCCTGACCAACACCCGCATCCCCGACCTGAACTCCGGGCTGCGGGCGTTCCGCCGGAAGGTGGCGCTGCCCTACCTGCGGCTGCTGCCGCCGGGGTTCTCCTGCGTCACCACCATCACCCTGGCGTTCCTGTCCAACCAGCACCGGATCGTCTACGTGCCGATCGACTACGCCAAGCGGTCGGGGGACTCCAAGTTCCACTTCGTGCGCGACGCCTACCGGTACATCCTGCAGGTGCTGCGGATGGTCATGTACTTCAACCCGCTCAAGGTACTGATGCCCCCGGCGCTGTGGCTGCTGGGGATCGGCACCGCCAAGTTCGTCTTCGACCAGGTGCGCAGCCCCCTCTACATCCCCAACAACACGGTGATGCTGCTGATGACGGGGCTGATCGTGGGGGCCATGGCGCTGCTGGCCGACCTGATCGTGCGCTCGCGCAACGGCGTGTAGGGGGAGGGGCGCGTGCAGGTGACGCTGGTGGGCCCGGCCCACCCCTACAAGGGCGGCGGTGCCCGGCATACCACCGAGCTGGCCCGCCGGCTCGCGGCCGCCGGGCGCCGGGTGGTGCTGGAGTCGTGGCGGGCCCAGTACCCGGCGCTGCTCTACCCGGGGCGGCAGACGGTGGAGCAGGCCGAGGGGGAGCCGTTCGCGCCCACGGTGCGCGCGATGGCCTGGTACCGGCCGGACACCTGGTGGGCGGCGGGGCGGCGGGCCGCGGCGCGCGGCGGGCTGCTCGCGGTGGCGGTGCTCTCCCCGGTGCAGGTCCCGGCCTACCTGGTGCTGCTGGCGGCGGCGGGGCGCCGGGTGCGCACCGCGGTGGTCGCGCACAACGTGCTCCCGCACGAGCCGCGTCCGGGGGACCGGTTGCTGATGCGGGCGCTGCTGCGCCGGGCGGACACGGTGCTGGTGCACTCCGCGGAGCAGGCGGCGCTGGCGCGGCGCCTGGCGCCGGGGGCGGACGTGCGCGTGGCCGACCTGCCGCCGCACTTCCCCGATGCCCGCGCCCCGGCCGGTCGGGTCCCGGCCCCCTCCCGCCCGGAGGGCTTCCCCCACTACCTCTTCTTCGGCCTGGTGCGTCCCTACAAGGGGGTGGACGTGCTGCTCCGGGCGTTCGCGAAGGGGGCGCCGCCGTCCGCGCGCCTGACGGTGGCCGGCGAGTTCTGGACCGGCGCGGACGCCTACCGCGCCCTGGCGGCCGAGCTGGGGGTGGCCGACCGGGTGGAGCTGCGCGAGGGGTACGTCCCGGCGGGGGAGGTCCCGGTGCTGCTGGACGCGGCCGACGTGCTGGTGCTGCCGTACCGGTCGGCGACCTCCACGCAGAACGTGCGGCTGGCCCACGAGCGCGGCCTGCCGGTGGTGGCGACCCGCGCCGGGGCGATGGCCGGGCAGGTCCGCGACGGCGTCGACGGCCTCCTGTGCGCGCCGGACGATCCGGACGACCTGGCGCGGGCGCTGGCGGCCTTCGCGTCTCCGGGCAGGGCCGAGCAGCTCCGCAAGGGCGTCCGCCCGGCCGACACGGACGCGCTATGGAAGGTCTACACAGAGCAGCTGACCGGTTCCCGGGAGAACGTGAGCGGGGACGGCTAGTAGTACTTCGTTAAGTTCCTGGTTTCTCTTTTCCCTGCCCGGTTCCGCCGTCCGCCCAGTTTGCCTGGTTCTCTCGTTGATCTCGGGAAAAACGACCCTTCCCGCCCGTTTTTAGGGTCGTTTTTCCCGAGATCAACGCGGAGCGCCCGGCGGCCTGCGGGCCGGCCGGGGCCGGTGGGCGGGGTACCGGCCGCGTGGTCGTTGCCGCTGCCGGCGGACCGCGAGGGGCTTGGCGGACGGCAGCGCTGTGGGGCACGCCGCGTGGACGGCGGAACCGGGCAGGGAAAAGAGAAACCAGGAACCTAACGAAGTACTACTAGTATCGCCGCATGGAAGATGCGCATGCCCGGCGGAGGGAGTTCGTTCCCAAGGGGGAGCTGAGGCGTTCTTCCGCCCGAGTGCCGAGCATCGATCTCGACTGCCTCAGGAGCGAGATGGACGAGGTCCTTGAGGCAGGACTATTCGAACACCTCGATCGCGCATCGCGCCGCGCCGCTTCGAGCGATCCGAGCGTCGCTGGTGATTAAAGTTGCGCCGAGGACCTCAGCCAGCGCGACGTAAGTGGCGTCGTAAGCGGACAGGTTCGCGTGGAGCACCTTGATCCGCGGCCACAATGGAGCGGTCTCGTACCGGTCGATGGGGAGTGCCCGGTAATGCGCCATCGCGGCCTCCGCCTGTGGTTCGGAGAGCTTCCGTCCCCGGACCAGGCCGAGAAGTGCCGACATGACTTCGGTGTCCACCAGGTAGGGCGCGGCCACCTCCTCTTCCTGTGCCGCTCGGGACTTCACCCCCTCGCCCACGGGGCCCTTGATCGCCAGCATCTCCACGAGGGGCGAATTGTCGAGAACGATCACCGCCGGCCTCGTGCTTCATCGATGACGTCGAGGACGTCCTTGACACTGAGATCGGCATCGGCGGTCCAGCGCGCCCTCTCGACGGCCTCGGCGAGCGTCGGCTTCGCGGCTTCGCGTGTGAGGATGCTGCGGACGTAGGCCTGCAGGGACTTGCCGTCCCGAGCCGCTCGGGTCTTGAGCTCCCTCACGGTCTCTTCGGGCATATCGCGGATGGTGAGCGCAGTCATGCCTGCATTGTCCATTCAGTGCCTGCAAAGTGCAGTCAAATTGTGGTGGCCGCTCGTCCCGCCCACCCCGCAAGGCCTGCCGCCATCAGGTCCGCCGCCGTCATCACCAATCGGGACAGGGCCGCGACCACCAGGGCCGCGCCCGGGGTGAGGACCGGGGACAGCGCCACCACCAGCACCAGCTCGCGCACGCCGACGCCCGCCGGGGCGATGACGAACAGCACGCCGAGCGTCCAGGCGAGCGCGTAGGCCCCGGCCGCGACCGGCAGGGCGCGCCATCCGGCCCCGTCCGCCCCCGCCGCCAGGGCGCCGATGTGCAGGGACAGCGGGATCCACGCGGCCAGGGTCCAGCCGAGCGCGGCGGCGGTGGCGCGGCCGTCGACGTGCACCTCCAAGGGGCGCTTCAGCAGCCGCATCGCCGTGCCCAGCACCGCCTCCACCACGCGCGGGTGCAGCGCCGCCAGCAGCACCGGGGCCAGCAGGACCGCCCACCACCAGCGCCGGGTCGCCTCCTCGGAGGCGAACGGCAGGGTGGCCGCCGCCACCGCCAGGTTGGCGGCCAGGGTCACCGCCACCGCCTGACCGGTGGCCGCCGCCCCGCGGTGGCGGGGCACATCGTGGTCGCGGGCCAGCTCCACCTGGGCGGCGAACGCCCACACCGACCCCGGAAGGTACTTGCCGAGCTGGCCGACGAACATCGCCCGTGCCGCCGTGGCCGCCGGCAGCGGCGACCCGAGCCCGGCCAGCAGCGACCGCCAGGCCATCATCTGGCCGCCGAGCGCGGCCAGGGCGCCGGCCAGGGAGGCCGGCAGCGTCCACGGGGGCAGCGCGGCGAGTGCGCCGCGCGCCTCGTCCCACCGGTCGGCCAGTGCGAGGGCGGCGAACACCAGCGCGGCGGCGAGGACGGCCAGGCGCACCCTGCGGTCGGAGCGCACGCGGGCGAGGAGGCTGGGCACGGGGCCAGCGTAGTGGGCGGCTCACTCCAGCTCGGTCCGCGACGTCACCTCGCGCGAGAGCAGGATGACCTTCTCCCGCTCGGCGGCGGTGAGCACGGTGAGGAACTGGCTGCCGTTCTTGATCACGTACCCCTCGACCTCCCGGTCGCCCAGCGCGATCCGCTCCCGGGGCACCCACACCTCGTCGCTGATCGCCGAGGCGGCCAGCACCGCGGCCAGGGACAGCAGCCCCACGCGGGCCACGAGCGGGCGGAACAGGTCGCGGGAGGGGCCGTCCCGCAGGTCGACGGCGACCAGCACGGCGAGCCAGACCAGGGCGGCGGCCAGCGCGGCCCAGGCGGCGAAGGCCGCGACCGCCGCCGCGAAGACCGCGGCCAGCGCCGCCACCACCAGCAGCGAGGAGGGGGAGGGGCGGCCTTCGCGCAGGTGGCGCAGGTGCCCGGCGGCGGTCAGCGGCACCAGGGCCGCCAGCAGCCAGGCGGTCACCGGGCCGGCCCCCAGGAAGGTGCCGACCGCGATGGTCACCGCGTCGCCGAAGTCGACCGCGTCGGCCAGGCCGAAGGCGGTGCCCCAGTCGTAGTGGGCGACCGCCATCAGGCGCAGCAGGATGAACATGAACGCGGCCCCGGCCGCCGTGGTCCCGGTGGACCAGAGGGCGCCGGAGCCGCCGCCGGAGTCGGGGCCCTCGCTCATGCCGGGGGCGTTCCCCGGTCCGGGTCGCGGTTCCCCCAGCGGCCGGTATATTTCGAGATGCGAAAACAGAAAATCGCATTATGGACATTGTGCGGCGTGGTGCGGTACACACGCCCCATGCGCATCCGAATCTCCTGGAACGGCGGCGACGTGAGTGCCGCCCTGAAGCCGACCCCGACCGCCGAGCTCCTCTGGGACGCCCTGCCGTTCTCGGGAACGGCCGCGACCTGGGGTGACGAGGTGTACTTCCCGATCCCGGTGGAGGCCGACCCGGAGCCGGGCGCCGCCGAGGTGGTCGAGCCGGGGGCGGTCTGCTACTGGCTCGCCGGCTCCGCCCTGGCCCTGCCGTTCGGCCCCACGCCGGTCTCCGCGGACGGCGAGTGCCGCCTGGCGAGCGCCGCCAACGTCATGGGCGCCCTCGACGGCGACCCGCGGGTCCTGGAGTCGGTCCGGGCGGGCGAGCGCGTCCGCGTGGAGCGCGCCGAGGAGGACTGAGCCCGGACTGAGCCCGGACTGAGCCCGGCCGGGGGCTCAGGCGCCGACCTCCTCCAGGAAGGACGTGATCGCCCCGGCGACGTCCTCCGGACGGGCGACGTGGGGGCCGTGCGCCGCCCGTTCGAGGGGGCGGGCCCGCAGCAGCGGCGCGGTCCGGGACAGCTCGGCGGCCGCGGCCGCGCGCACCACCTCCGGATACCGGGCGGGCGCCCCTGGGGGGCGGGGCGCCGGACCGGTGCTCACCAGCGCCAGCACCGGTACCAGGAGCCGGGCGTAGACGCGGTCCGGTGCGAACTCCTCGAAGGCCTCCAGGGCCGCCCGCACGGCGCGCGGCCCGGGCCGGGGCGCGCGCAGCCCGTCCGCCGCCACCGCGGACCGCGCCGCCGAGGCCGCCAGGGCCGACCCCGCCGTCCCCATGGCGCGCAGGCCCTCCAGCACGGCCGTGAACTCCTCGGCGCCCAGCGGGGTCCGGAACGCGGCCGCCTGCTCGGCGGAGTAGGCCCGCGCCAGGTCGACCTGGACGCCCGCCTCCTGCGGCCCCAGCCCCAGGGCGCCGGCGGCGTGCTCGGCCGTCGGCCAGGCGAGGCCGTCCACGTTCACCGCCCCGGCCAGGTCCGAGCGGCGGGCCGCGGCGCAGGCGGCCGCAGCGCCGCCCAGGCCGTACCCGGCCACCAGCGGCCGGTCGGCGTCCAGGTGGCCGATCAGGCGGATCAGGTCGTCCACGAACCCGTCCAGCGACCACGGCGCGTCTCCCGACAGGCCGTGTCCGCGCAGGTCGACGGAGTGGACCGGGCGGTGCTCGGCCAGCAGCCGGGCCACCGGGTCCCACTCCTCCAGCGTGCCGCCGATCCCGTGCAGCAGCACCACCGGCGTGGGCGGCGCCTCCCCGCCGGCCCGGGGCCGGGGGCGCCGGTGCCGACCGTACTCGCGCACGGCCAGCGCCGGCGCCCCCGGGGTCCGCAGCTCGCGCGTGCGCGCCGCCGCGTCCGCCGGTGCCGCCTCCGCCGGTGTCGTCTCCGCCATGGACCGTCCCTCCTGTGCCCGGACACGCTACGGCCGCGCCCGGCCGCCGCGCTGACGGATCGCTGACGCCGGACTGAGGTAAGGTCGGCGCCCGTGGCCCTTCCCGCTCTCGATGACCTCGTCGCCTTCGCCGGACACCGCGTGCACGTGTGCCGGCTCCGCGAGGCCGGCACGCTGCTCGACTGGCTCGGCCGCGACCTGGACGGCCGGGTGGTGCTCGACGTCGCCGGCGGGGACGGCTACTGGGCCGGCCAGGCGCGCAGGCGGGGCGCCCGGGCGGTCTCGGTGGACCTGGCGCGCGGCAAGATGCTGCGCGGCGCGCGGCTCCGGCACGCCCCCGGGCTGGTCGAGGGCGACGCCCTGCGGCTGCCCCTGCGCGACGGCTCGGTGGACGCGGTGATGTCGGTGTGCGCCATCGAGCACTTCGCGGACGGCCCCGCCGCCCTGGACGAGATGGCGCGGGTGCTCAAACCGGGCGGGCGCCTGGTGATGTCGGCCGACTGCCTGTCCCGGCGCGAGGCCTGGCCGCGGCTGTTCGCGGCCCACCGGCGCCGGTTCCACGTGCGGCGCACCTACACCCACCGGGAGCTGGGCGGGCTGCTCGCCGAGCGCGGGCTGCGCGTGCGCGGGCACTCCTACCAGTTCCGCACCCGCGCCGCCGAGCGCGCCTACCTGTCGCTGTCGGCCCACGGCGGCCGCTACGGGTTCAACGCGGCCGCGCCGCTGGTCCCGCTGGTGGCCCTGGCCGACCGGGCCGCCCCCAACACCCGCGGCAGCATCGTGCTGCTGCGTGCGGTCAAGGAGGCCTGAGACCGCCCGCCTCCGGCGGGCGTCGCGCAGACCCCGCTCCGGGTTCACATGCGTCACGCGATCGTCCGCATCCGGCCGGGGCGGCGCCCGCGGCGAACCTTCGCCCGCCCGCGGCGCGTTCCCCACCAGGCGAGACCGGTGTCGATCGTGACGAATGTCGGTTTCGTCGTGGTTGTCAGATTAAAAGTTCTTTAACCGTCGACGGGTAGCGTGCGGCCTGCGGTGTGGGGGCACCGCGGCGCCGGGCGCGCGTGGACATGGGGGGTGGACGTGCAGGCCGATCTGACCAGAATCGACGCTGCCGACGTGCTGGAGCTGCGGACCTCCGAGGTGGGCGAAGGGGGACTCGCGCTGCGCCGGCACGGGGGCTGCGGCGGGCTGCTGCCGGTCGAGCGGGTGGTGCGGTCCGGACGCAGCCTGCGGGCGCCGCTGGGCGGGCTGCCCCTCGAGGACGGGGAGTGGGACGTGCTGTGGGTGGGCCGCGACGGGCGCGCCGACCCGGTGGACACCACCGACCCCGGGGTGCACCTGTCCGACCGCGCCGACTACCTGCGCCGGCCGCGCAGCCGCGAGCTGCGCGCGATCCGCGACGCCGAGGGGCGCCTGCTGCTGCGGGCGACCACCGTCGAGCCCTACGCCGAGGTGGACTGGGTGGAGGTCCCCGCCCCCGGCGGCGACACGGTGACGGTCCGCGGCGTGCTGGCCTACGCCCCCGACCCCGACGGCGCAGGGGCGCCGATGGTCACCGCCCGCCAGCGGGGCCTGGACGGCGTGCTGGAGGCCCCGGCCGAGCTGAACGGGCGCGCGTTCTCCTGCGCGGTCCCCCTGGAGCCGGCGGCGCTGCTCTTCCGCCCTGAGCGCCCGCACAACGAGTGGGACCTGTGGCTGCGCCTGCCCGGCGGGGCCGAGCTGCGCCTGGCCGCCCACGCCGACGACGTCGTCGGCAAGAAGCGCAAGGTCGTCTTCCCCGGCACGGTGCTGGCGCGGGGCGCCGGCCCGGTCCGGGTGCGCCCCTACTTCACCGCCGCCGACGAGCTGTCGCTGCTGGCCACCGCCGCCGGGCCGGCCGGTGGGGGCGCCCGGTGAGAATCGCCTTCGTCATCGCCAACGCCTACGGCATGGGGGGCACCGTCCGCACGGTCTTCAACCTGGCCGAAGGGCTGGCCCGGCACCACGAGGTGGAGATCGTCAGCCTCACCCGGCACAAGGCCGCGCCGTTCTTCGCCGTCCCCGAGGGGGTGCGGCTGCGCGCGCTGTCGGCCACCGGCGCCGCCGCAGAGGAGGAGGGGGCGGACCGGCCCGGCCCGATGGCGGCCTGGTGGCACCGGCGGGCCCGGGCCGTGGTGCCCGAGGCCGAGCGCGAGCGGAACAAGAGCTACTCGCCCGAGGCCGTGGCCGGGCTGCGCCGCTACCTGGCCTCCACCCGCGCCGACGTGGTGGTGGGTACCCGGCCCGGGGTGAACCTGCTGCTCTCGGCCTGGGCGCCCGCCCGGGTGCTGGCCGTCGGCCAGGAGCACATCAACCTCGACGAGCACGCCCCCGAGGTCCGGGCGGCGATCACCCGCCGGTACCCGCGCCTGGGCGGGATGACCGTGCTGACCTCGGCCGACCGCACCGCCTACCGGGAGCTGCTCGGGGCCGGCGGCGACTGGCTGGAGGTCATGCCCAACCCGCTGCCTCCCCGCCGCCTGCCCCGCTCCACCCTGGACAACCCGATCATCGCGGCCGCTGGCCGGCTCTCCCCGATCAAGCAGTACCCCAAGCTGCTCGAGGCCTTCTCCTTCGTGGCCGGGAAGCACCCCGAGTGGCGGCTGCGCATCTACGGGGGCGGCAAGGCCGAGAACCGGCTGCGCTCGGAGATCGTGCGCCGGGGGCTGAGCAACCAGGTGCACCTGATGGGACGCACCAAGGACATCACCGGCGAGCTGGCCAAGGCCTCCCTGCTGGCGGTCAGCTCCCGGGTCGAGGGGTTCGGGATGACCATCATCGAGGGGTTCTCGGTGGGGGTGCCCGCGGTGAGCTTCGACTGCCCCTACGGCCCCCGCGAGATCATCGACCACGAGCGGAACGGGCTGCTGGTGCCCGCCCAGGACACCGACGCCCTCGGCGGGGCGCTGCTGCGCCTGGTGGAGGACCGCGAGGCCCGGGTGCGGATGGGCGGCCGGGCCCTGCTCTCCGCCGAGCACTACGCGCTGGAGGGCGTCGTGGAGCGGTGGGAGGACTTCCTGCGGCGGCGCCTGGCCGCGGCGGGCCGGGCCTGAGCCCGCCGGGGCCGCGGCGTATCGTGCCCCCATGACGACGGGTACACCCACGAGCACGCCGCCGACCCCATCCGCGATGCGACGCGCCCTGGCCCGCGCCCGCGACGGCAAGGCCCTCGACCCCTCCGAGGCCGAAGTGCTGCTGCACGCCCGCGGCGCGGACCTGGACCGGCTCCTGGAGGCCGCCGGCCGGGTCCGCGACGCCGGCCTGGAGGCCGTCGGCCGGCCCGGGACCGTCACCTACAGCCGCAACGTGTTCGTCCCGCTCAGCCGCCTGTGCCGGGACCGCTGCCACTACTGCACCTTCGCCACCGTCCCCGGGCGGCTGGAGGCGCCCTTCCTGGAGCCCGACGAGGTCCTGGAGATCGCCCGCCGCGGCGCCGCCGCCGGCTGCAAGGAGGCGCTGTTCACCCTCGGCGACCGCCCCGAGGACCGGTGGGAGGCCGCCCGGGACTGGCTGGACGAGCGCGGCTACGACGACACCCTCTCCTACGTCCGCGCCATGGCGATCGCGGTGCTGGAGGAGACCGGCCTGCTGCCCCACCTCAACCCGGGCGTGCTGTCCTGGGCCGACTTCCAGCGGCTCAAGCCGGTCGCCGGGTCCATGGGCATGATGCTGGAGACCACCTCCGAGCGGCTCTTCACCGAGCGCGGGCAGCCGCACTACGGCAGCCCGGACAAGGACCCGGCGGTGCGCCTGCGGGTCCTGCAGGACGCCGGGCGCTGCTCGGTCCCCTTCACCTCCGGCATCCTCATCGGCATCGGGGAGACCCCGGCCGAGCGGGCCGACTCGGTGTTCGCGCTGCGCCGGGCGCACCGCGAGCACGGGGCGGTGCAGGAGGTGATCGTGCAGAACTTCCGCGCCAAGCCCGGCACCGCGATGATGCACCGCCCCGACGCCGACCTGCAGGACCTGGCGGCCACGGTGGCCGTCACCCGGCTGGTGCTGGGGGCCCGGGCGCGGGTGCAGGCCCCGCCCAACCTCATCGGCGACGACTACGGGCTGATGCTGCGGGCCGGGATCGACGACTGGGGCGGCGTCTCCCCGGTCACCCCCGACCACGTCAGCCCCGAGCGCCCCTGGCCCCAGGTGGAGGAGCTGGAGCGGCGCACCGCCGAGCACGGGTTCGCCCTGGCCGAGCGGCTCACCGCCTACCCCGAGTACGTGCGGGCCGGCGAGCCCTGGCTGGACCCGCGGCTCTCGGCGCACGTGGCGGCGCTGGCCGACCCGGACACCGGGCTGGCCCGGCCCGGTGCCGTCCCGCACGGCCTGCCCTGGCAGGCCCCCGACCCCGCGCTGGCCGCGGCCGGCCGCACCGACCTGCACACCGGCATCGACGCCGAGGGCCGCACCGCCGACCGGCGCGGCGACTTCGACGCGGTCTACGGGGACTGGGAGGCGCTGCGCGGCCGGGCCTCGGGCGCCGCGGCGCCCGCCGCCGCCGGCGACGCGCAGGTGCGCCGGGCGCTGCGCTCGGCCGAGCGGGACCCGGCGGGCATCACCGACGACGAGGCGCTGGCGCTGCTGCGCGCGGACGGCCCGGAGCTGGAGGAGCTCGCGCGGCTCGCCGACCACCTGCGCCGCGAGGCGGTCGGCGACGCCGTCAGCTTCGTGGTCACCCGCAACATCAACTTCACCAACGTCTGCTACACCGGCTGCCGCTTCTGCGCCTTCGCCCAGCGCCGCACCGACGCCGACGCCTTCACCCTGTCGCTGGAGCAGGTCGCCGACCGGGCCGCCGAGGCCTGGGAGGCCGGCGCCGGCGAGGTGTGCATGCAGGGCGGCATCCACCCGGACCTGCCCGGCACCGCCTACTTCGACCTGGCGCGGGCGGTCAAGGAGCGGGTCCCCGGCCTGCACCTGCACGCCTTCAGCCCGATGGAGGTGGCCAACGGGGCGGCCCGCTGCGACCTGCCGGTGCGGGCGTGGCTGGAGCGGGCGCGCGAGGCCGGCGTGGACTCGCTGCCCGGCACCGCCGCGGAGATCCTCGACGACGACGTGCGCTGGGTGCTGACCAAGGGAAAGCTCCCGGCGGCGCAGTGGATCGAGGTGGTGACCACCGCGCACGACCTGGGGATGCCCACCACCTCCACGATGATGTACGGGCACGTGGACCGGCCCGACCACTGGGTGGCGCACCTGCGGCTGCTGCGCCGGCTCCAGGAGCGCTCGCTGGAGCGCAACGGGCGCCCGGGGTTCACCGAGTTCGTGGCGCTGCCGTTCGTGCACACCAACGCGCCGGTGTACCTGGCCGGGCTGGCCCGCACCGGGCCGACCGCGCGGGAGAACCGGGCGGTGCACGCGCTGGCGCGGATCCTGCTGCACGGCGCGGTCGACAACATCCAGTGCTCGTGGGTGAAGCTGGCCGAGGACACCTGCCGGGACCTGCTCCGCGGCGGTGTCAACGACGTGGGCGGCACCCTGATGGAGGAGACCATCTCCAGGATGGCCGGGTCGGACCAGGGCTCCTACAAGACGATCGGCGACATCCGCGCGCTGGTGGAGCCGACGGGGCGCCCGCTGCGGATGCGCACCACGCTCTACGGGGACGTCCCCGAGGAGCGGCGCCGGGCCGCCGAGGCCGCCGACGGGGTGGCCGCCAGCGTGCGCCGGCCGCGGCTGCCGATGGCCTGAGAGTCGATGGCCTGAGCAGGACGGCCTGAGCACGGGGGCGCCCCTGCCCCCGCACACCCGGGGCAGGGGCGCCCGGCCGTCAACGCGCCGGGAGGAGGGCTAGCACGCTCCGACGGCCTTCCAGGGGCCCCACTCGGAGTCCTGGGGCGTGTCGCCCCGGGTCCAGTGGCGCGCTTCGTACACGGTGCCCTCGTAGGAGACGCGGTCGCCGCCGGTGTAGACGGTGCCGGAGTCCCAGGCGGGCTCCTCGCAGTCACCGGGCGGGTCGGTCGTGGGGGTCGGCGACGGCGACGGACTCGTCGTGGGGGTGGGCGAGGGGGACGGGCCGCCGCCCAGCCGGGCGGAGATGTCCCGGGCGAACCGGTAGTCGTTGGTCGCGTCCCAGTTGATGGACCAGGTCATCACCCCGCCGATGGGGCCGTAGGGCTCGGCGGGCGTGAAGGAGCCGCAGTCGCTCCCGGTCTCCAGGCAGTCCAGGGCGGCGATGACGTTGGAGGTGGGCTGGTGCCCGCCGCCGGCCGCCTGCGGCGTGGCCGGCAGGCCGAGCCCGACCTGGTCCGGGCGCAGTCCCAGCTCCAGCTGGATGCAGGCCTGGGCGGTCAGGAAGTCGACCGTGCCCTGGCTGTGGACCTGGTCGTCGCAGCCCATCATCGACCCGGAGTTGTAGTACTGCATGTTGACGATGGTCAGGATGTCCGGGATGGCCTGGGCCAGCTTGTAGTAGTCGTAGCTGGGCGCCTGGAAGTCGATGGTCTGCGGCGCCATCGTGATGATCGTGTCGCCGCCGGCCCGGGAGTGCAGGTCGCGCAGGGCGTCCTCCATGTACCGGGCGTTGATGCCGTGCTCCAGGTCGATGTCGATCCCGTCGAACCCGTACTCCTGCATCAGGTCGTGGGCGCTCCGGGCGAACCCGGCGGCCTGCTCGGCGTTGGTGACGTCGACGTGGCCCTTCTGGCCGCCCACCGAGATGATCACCTTGCGGCCCTCGGCCTGGATGCCGGCGATGTCGTCCTTGAACTGCTGCTCGGTGTAGCCGCCGAGCTCGTCGGAGGCGAGGTCGAAGGTGATCCCGCCGGGAGTCCCGGCGAGGTTGTCGGCGAAGGCGACGGCCACCATGGTGTATTCGGACGGCACCTCCGACAGCGGCAGGGTCGTCGACCCGTTGTCGAAGTTGTGCCAGTAGCCGGTGAGCCAGGGGCCGGCGGCGGCCTCGGTGGAGGTCTCGGAGGCCAGCGCGGCGTCGGTGGCCGGGGCCGGGGCCGGTAGGAGCGAGACGGCGGCTGCGATGCCTGCGGCGGCGGCCGCCAGGGCGGTGGCGGCTGCGGCGCCGCGCGTGCGGAGGGGACGCATGGGGGATACTCCCTTGTCCGTTTTCCGTGAGCGGGATACGGCCGTGACAAGCGGTTCTGTGCTGCGCAGCGGTGCCTTCACCGGCACTCCCCCCCGGCGCCGGGGGGATGTGGGACGCCGGTGAACCGCAAGAAACGTAAGCGGCGCGCGGGGTGGCCGTCAATGGAACAGAAAAGAAAGTTTTCCATTAAAAGGGGGCGGGCCCTTCCCTTTCACGCCCCGCCGGTGTGCCCGGGGGGCTCGCGCAGGTCGATCTGCCGGCGCACCGCCTGCAGCGTCTCGTGCCCGATGGCCCCGTCCCGGTAGAGCCGGTTCAACGCCTCCCGCTGGGCCCGCGCCAGCTCGTGCCGCAGGAACAGGTCGCCCCGCACGTGCCTGCTCACCCGTGAGCGGGCCTGCTCGTCCTCGCCCAGGACCGCGCGGGCCTGGCGCACCTGGACCTTGTGCACCTGGCGGTGCCGCTCGGCCGCGCGCTCGTCCACCCGGCCCTGTGCGGTCAGCTCGTCCAGCCGGGACAGCGCCGCCCGCCCCATCGCCTCCTCGGCCACCGCGTACTCGCGCCGGGTGTCCTCCCCGCCCGCCAGCCCGGTCCAGCGCAGCACCAGCGGCAGCGTCGCCCCCTGGCCCACCAGCGTGCCCAGCACGACTACCGCCGCGAAGTACAGCAGCACGTTGCGGTCGACGAAGTAGTCGCCGTCCAGGGTCTGCGGCAGCGACAGCGCGATCGCCAGCGAGATCGCCCCGCGCATCCCGCACCACCCGATGACGAACCGCTCGCGCGGCGCGAGCGCGCCGGCGGCGTCCGCGCCGCCCGGCCGCACCCGCCGCACCAGCGGCGGCACCAGCATCTCCCAGGCCAGCCGGACCGCCACCGCCGTGCCCAGCACCGCCGCGCCGCCCAGCGCCAGCCGCACCCACGACAGCCCGGCCACCGCCTCGAACACCGCGTGCAGCTGCAGGCCCAGCAGCACGAACAGCACCGACTCCAGCACCATCACCAGGCCCCGCCACACCGTCTGGCCGGTGACCCGCACCTTGGCCGGCAGCATCCCCTCCACCCGGGTGCCCAGGTAGAACCCGGCGACCACGGCCGCCAGCACTCCGGAGAACCCGGCGATGTCGGCCGGGATGTAGGCCACGAACGGGACCATGAGGGAGAGCACCAGCTGGCTGTTGGGGTCCCGCAGGCGGCGCCGGAACCAGGCGGTGCCCACCGCGACCCCCGCGCCCCACACCACCCCGCCGACCACCACCTTGGCCAGCTCCACCGTCCCCGCGGCCACCGTGAGCGGGGTGGACATGGCCGCCACCGCCAGGGAGAACAGGGTCAGCGCCACCCCGTCGTTGATCAGGCTCTCCCCCTCCAGCAGGGTGACCACCCGCTTGGGGGCGCCGACCCGCTTGAGCACCGCCGCCGAGGCGACCGCGTCGGTCGGGGCCACCGCCGCGCCCAGCGCGATCGCGGCGGGCCAGCCGGTCTCGGGCAGCACCAGCCACACCACCCCGGCGATGGCGAACGCCGTGACCAGCGTCATCACCACCGCCAGTGCGATGATGGGGCGCGCCTCGGCGCGGATGTCGCGGGGAGAGGAGAAGAAGGCGGCGCTGTAGATCAGCGGCGGCAGGAACACCAGCAGGATGACGTCGGGGGACAGCCGCACGTCGGACAGGCCGGGCACGAACCCGGCCGCGGCGCCCAGCGCGACCAGCACGATCGCCTCGGGGATGCCCAGCCGCCCGGCCAGCAGCCGCCCGGCGAAGACGGTCACCCCGATCAGCACCGCGGCGAGGATCAGCAGATCGTCACTCACCCGCGCGTCCCCCCTGTGCTCGCCCCGCAGGCCCAGGGTGGCACCGGGGCGCGCCCGGCGCCCGGCGCCACGGCGGCGACCGGGCGGAACGGGCGCGGATCACACCGGGCCGCGGCTCCCCCTCCGCCTCCGGGAACTCCGCCCGCTACGGCCCCGACCCGATGAACACGCCTAGCGCACCGCGATGAACGCCTCCGGGTCCCTCGGCGGGCGGTCCTTGGGAGGCTCGGCGGCGCGGCCGACCGCGACCGAGCCCATCGGCTGCCAGTCCCCGGGCAGGTCGAGCACGGCGCGCACGGTGTCCGGGCAGAACATCGTGGAGGAGACCCAGGCCGACCCCAGGCCCTCCATCGCCAGCCCCACCAGCAGGTTCTGCACGCCCGCGCCCATCGCCACCAGGAACATCGACCGCTCGGCCGAGGCCCGCCGCTCGTCCGGGTAGGGGTGGGCGCCGTCCGCGACCAGGCAGGGCACCACCAGGTAGGGGGCGTTGCGCAGCACGTCCCCGCGCCGGGTCCGGCGGGCGATCGCCTCCTCGGAGAATCCGTCGGCCCGCAGGTCGGCCGTCCAGTCGGCGTGCATCGCCTCCAGCAGGCGCTTGCGCGTCCCGGCGTCCTCCACCAGCACGAACCGCCACGGGGCGGTGTGGTGCGGCGCCGGCGCGGTGATCGCGGCCGCCACCGCCCGGCGCACCGCGGCCGGGTCCACCGGCTCCCCGGTGAAGGCGCGGACCGTGCGCCGCGCGGGGACCACGTCGCGCGAGCCGTAGCGGAACAGGTCCTCGTCGGCGGGGCGCACCAGCGCCGCCGCGCCGGGGCCGTCCTCCTCGGTGACCAGCCCCTCCAGGCCGCGCACCAGCGCCACCGGCACCCCGGAGGCCTTGCCCTTGACCAGCTCGCCGGCGGCGGCGACCTCGTCGGCCACCGCGTTCACCGTGGCCTCCAGCAGGTTGCCGTGGCCGTCCCGGCCGCCGCGCAGGTCCAGCAGCGGCACCAGTCCGGCGGCGCCGATCGCCACGTCGGTCTGGCCGTTGCGCCAGGGGCGGCCGAAAGTGTCGCTGACGACCACGCCCACCCGCGCGCCGGTGCGCGCGCGCAGGCCGGCCCGCAGCCGCCGCGCCGATGCGTCGGGGTCCTCGGGCAGCAGCAGCACGTGGCCGGGGGCGACGTTGGAGGAGTCCACCCCGGCCGCCGCCATCACCAGCCCGGTGCGGGTCTGCACGATGCGGGTGTCCCCGCGGCGCGCCACCACCCGCTCGGTCTCCTCGGCGACGGCCGCGTCGCGCTCCTGGCGCCGGATCCGCCCCTCGGCCTTGCTGAGGATCTTGGAGGTCACCACCAGCACGTCGCCGTCGCGCAGCTCGGCCGCGCCCGCGATGAGCGCGGCCACGTCGTCGCCGGGCGCCACCTCGGGCAGCCCGGCCACGGGGCGGACCCCGACCGGCCCGGGGGCGCTCATCCGCGCCGCTCCTTGATCCGCAGACCCAGGTCGAGGGCGGCGCGGGCGATCCCGGCGGTCGCGTCCGCGTCTGTCATGTACAGGGGGCGGGACTCCACCTCGATGCCGGCGGCCTCCACCCCGGCGTCGGCCTCGTCCACGAGCCAGCCGTCCAGCAGGCCGGGGCCGTAGTGCTCGGCCACGGCGCGCGCCGAGGTCTCCACCCCGATCGCGTCCAGGCAGGCGTCGGCCATGCCCCGCACGGGCGCGCCGCCGATGATGGGGGAGACGCCGACGACGACGGCCTCCTCCAGGGCCTCGCGGATCCCCGGCACACCGAGGACCGAGCCCACGCTGACCACGGGGTTGGACGGGGGCAGCACCACCAGGTCGGCCTCGCGCACCGCCTCCAGCACCCCGGGGGCGGGCCGGGACTCCTCGGCGCCCACCGACACGATCTTCTGCGCCGGGAGCTGCGCCCGGTGCCGGATCCACCACTCCTGGAAGTGGATCGCCCGGCGCCCCTCGCCGTCCTCGACGACCACGTGCGTCTCCACCTGGTCGTCGGTCATCGGCAGCAGGCGCACGCCCGGCCGCCACCGCTCGCACAGCGCCTCGGTGACCGCCGAGAGGGGGAACCCCGCGGCGAGCATCTGCGAGCGCACGATGTGCGTGGCGGTGTCCCGGTCGCCCAGCCCGAACCAGGTGGGCTTCATCCCGTAGGCGGCGAGCTCCTCCTTGACGGTGAACGACTCCTCGGCGCGGCCCCAGCCGCGCTCCTCGTCGATCCCGCCCCCGAGGGTGTACATCACGGTGTCCAGATCCGGACAGACCCGGAGTCCGAACAGGGTGATGTCGTCACCGGTGTTCCCGATGACGGTGATTGCCGATTCGCTCTCTCGGCCCGATACGATCCCCAGCGTCGCCTTGAGGCCGCGGAGGAACCGCGCGCCTCCGATGCCGCCGGCCGGCACGACTATCCGCATGGGGCCAAGTCTGGCAGGCTGTGGCCCGCATGTGCGCGGCGGACCCCTGTGACGCCTGCGACGGCGGGGGCGCACCGGACGCCGCCGCCCCGTCCCCGCACCTTTCCGGGGCCGCGGTCCGGATCACCCCTTGGGGCTCCTCTCGCCGGGGAGACGGCCGGTGGGCTTGACAGACTGTCCATATGCAAAGCTTCCACCGTCGCGACAGCGAAGCAGCGGAGGGGAACCTCTCTTGAACAACGACGCAATCAACGGCTTGCGGGTACCCGCCGCCTGGGCGCTGCTCGGCGCCGTGGCAGCGCGGATGCTCGGGGGCTTCATCAGGCTCTTCGGCGGAGAGGACGTCGTCCACAGCTTCGCCGGTGCCGGCACGGTCTTCTTCGACCCGATCACGGTCGGGCTGGTCGCCCTGGCGGCCGTGCTGGTCGTCACGGCGCCGAACAGGACGGCCGCGAACTTCCCGATCGTGCTCACCGGCATGATCATGCTCGGGCTCGGGGCGCTGATGGCCCTGCTCACGCTGATCATGTCCTTCGTGAGCGCCTCCGAGCTCGGCATGATGGCGAACGGGTTCGCCTCCCTGTTCGAGATCGCGGGGAGCGCCGCGATCCTCGCCTTCGCCTTCATCTACCTGATCAAGGTCTTCGGCGACCCGACCCTGGTGGTGCGCTCGCAGCCGGCCCCGCAGATGGGGCCGATGGGCCAGCCGGGCCAGCCGCAGGGGTACGCGCCGCCGACCGGCGGGCAGCCCGCCTTCGGCGCGCCGAACCCGACGGAGACCTTCTCCGCTCAGCCGCAGGCGGGCTACGACCCCTACGCCCCGCAGGCGCAGGACCCGCAGCAGGCGCAGCAGATGTACGGCCAGGACCCGGCCCAGGCGTACGGCACGGGTGGTCAGCCGGCGTACGGGGACGCCTACCAGCAGCAGGGCTACGACCCGTACGCCCAGCAGCAGGCGTACGCGCAGGACCCGGCGCAGGCCTACGGCACCGGAGGCCAGCCCGCTTACGGTGACGCCTACCAGCAGGCGTACGGCCAGGACCCGGCGCAGGCCTACGGCACCGGAGGCCAGCCCGCTTACGGTGACGCCTACCAGCAGGCGTACGGCCAGGACCCGGCCCAGGCGTACGGCACGGGTGGTCAGCCGGCTTACGGGGACGCGTACCAGCAGCAGGACCCGTACCAGCAGGCCTATGCGCAGGACCCGGCGCAGGCCTACGGCACGGGTGGTCAGCCGGCTTACGGTGACGCGTACCAGCAGCAGGACCCGTACCAGCAGGCCTATGCGCAGGACCCGGCGCAGGCCTACGGCACGGGTGGTCAGCCGGCTTACGGGGACGCGTACCAGCAGCAGGACCCGTACCAGCAGGCCTATGCGCAGGACCCGGCGCAGGCCTACGGCACCGGAGGCCAGCCCGCCTACGGCGACGCGTACCAGCAGCAGGGCTACGACCCGTACGCCCAGCAGCAGGCTTACGCCCAGGACCCGCAGCAGGCCCAGCAGGCCTACGACCCGTCCCAGTACGCGCCCCAGCCCGAGGCGGGCGCGGCCGGCGACGCCCAGGGGGCCGTCCCCGGCGCCGCGGAGACCGGCGACCAGCCGGCCGACCAGGGCGAGGGCCAGGCCCGTCAGGACCAGGCCTGGTACCGGGACGACGACCGCCGCTGACGCCGCCTCCGGCCCCCGTCCGGCCCGCCCGGCCCCAGGGAATTGCGTGGCAATCCCACGGATACCGGCCCAGCGCCCGCCGAGAGCGGTGCGCAACGTGGTATTCAAGGGATTGCCACGCAACGCGCTTGACGTATCACAAGCATCACGCGTGTAATTTCAGGGTGTGTTTCACCCCTCCCGGGGGTCGAAGGGGAGGGGACATCTAGGGGGGCAATAGGAGGTGCGCATGAGCGAGGTGATCCCGCTGGCGCACGGCGCAGACGAAGATCTGGGCTGGCAGGAGCGCGCACTGTGCGCGCAGACCGATCCGGAGGCGTTCTTCCCCGAGAAGGGCGGCTCGACGCGGGAGGCCAAGAAGGTCTGCCAGTCCTGCGAGGTCCGGGCCGAGTGCCTGGAATACGCGCTGGAGCACGACGAGCGTTTCGGCATCTGGGGGGGACTCTCCGAGCGCGAGCGCCGCCGGCTGAAGAAAGCCGCCGGGCAGGATTTCGATTTCCTGGCCGACATGCTCTAGGACCGGCCGTCTGCGCCGATGCGTGCGCTCCGGGATCTTTGCCCCGGAGCGCACGTTTTTTTATCCCCTATTTACGCCCCTACCGGTAGGGCGTCCCGGTCCGCCCCCTTCCGGCCGCCTCCGCCCCGGTCCGACCGTTCCGCCCACGGCCGCCCGCCGTGTGCCGTAAGGTGAGCTGCCGAATGAGTCGGACCGTATCCCGCGTTACATCCCGACCCGCGACCCTCGAGAGACCCGCAGCGTGCTTGCCCAGGATCCCGACCCCGCCCTCCACATCGTCACGGCCGTGATCGTCGCCCACGACGGCGAACGCTGGCTCGCGGAGTCACTGCAGGCCGTGCGCGACCAGAACCGCCCGGTGCAGCGCGTCGTCGGCGTGGACGCGGGCAGCCGCGACCGCAGCGGCGACGTGCTCGCCGAGTTCCTGGCCCCGGACGCCATCGCCGCCGCCCCGCGCGGCTCCGGGTTCGGCGGCGCGGTCCGGGCCGGCCTGGAGCTGCCCCGGCTCAGCGCCCCCTTCCCGGGTGCGGGCCCCGGCGCCACCGAGTGGATCTGGCTGGTCCACGACGACTGCGCCCCCGCCCCCGACGCGCTGGAGCGCCTGCTGGCGGCCGCCGCCGACGACCCGCGCGCCGCCGTCCTGGGCCCCAAGCTGCGCGACTGGTACGACCGGCGGCTCCTGGTGGAGGCCGGGGTGACCATCGACGGCGCCGGCCGACGGGAGACCGGGCTGGAGCCGCGCGAGTTCGACCACGGCCAGCACGACGGCGACCGCCAGGTGCTGGCCGTCTCCAGCGCCGGGATGCTGGTGCGCCGGGACGTGTGGGAGGCCCTGGGCGGGTTCGACGCGTCGCTGCCGCTGTTCCGCGACGACATCGACTTCTGCTGGCGCGCCGGGGCCGCCGGGCACCGGGTCCTGCTGGTCACCGGCGCCGTGGCCTACCACGCCGAGGCCGCCGCCCGCCGCCGCAGGCGCATCGGCGCCGCCGGGGACCACCCCCGCCGCCTGGACCGGCGCAACGCGATGTTCGTGCTGCTGGCCAACCTGCCCTTCGGGGGGATGGTCGGCGCCCTGCTGCGCAACTCGCTGGGATCGCTGCTGCGGGTGCTGATGTACGTCATCGCCAAGCGGCCCGCCGACGCCTACGACGAGGCGGTGGCGATCACCTCGGTGTACCTGATGCCGGGGCGGCTGGTCCGGGCCCGCTTCCGCAGGCGCCGCAACCGGCGCCGCACCTACAGCGCCATCCGCCCCTACCTGGCGCACGGGGTGGCCCTGCGCCAGTTCACCGAGACCGTGGTGGGACTGCTCACGGGCGGCGGCGGGGCCCCGTCCTCCGGGCGCCACCAGGCGGTGGCCGCCGGGCCGGCCGAGGACGAGGAGAGCCTGCTGGCCGACGAGCACGGCGTCCTGCGGCGCGTGCTCACCCACCCGGGCGTGCTGCTGGTGCTGGCCCTGACGGCGGTGGCGCTGGTCGCCGAGCGGTCGCTGTTCAGCGGCGGCACCCTGGCCGGGGGCGCGCTCCCGCCGGCCGCCGGAGGCGCCGCGGACCTGTGGGCGCTCTACCTGTCCGGCGCGCACGAGACCGGGATCGGGTCGGACGCGGCCGTGCCGCCCTACGTGGGCGTCCTGGCGCTGCTGTCCACCCTTGCCCTGGGCAAGCCGTGGCTGGCCGTCACCGTGCTGCTCCTGGGGTGCGTGCCGCTGGCGGGGGCCACCGCCTACCTGCTCGCCCGCGAAGTGCTCGCCTACCGCCCGGCGCGGCTGTGGATGGCCGGGTCCTACGCCCTGCTCCCGGTGGCCACCGGCGCCGTGGCCCAGGGGCGGATCGGCACCGCGCTGGTGCACGCGCTGCTGCCGGTGCTGGGGCTGCTCGCCTCGCGCATGCTCACCCTGCCCCCCAAGCGCTCCCGGCGCGCCGCCTGGGGGATCGCGCTGCTGCTGGCCGCGGGCACCGCGTTCGTGCCGCTGCTGTGGCTGCTGGCGCTGGTCGGCGGCGGCGTGGTGGCGGTGGCCTTCGGCCACCTGGGGCGCCGGCTGTACGTCAGCCTTGCGATCGCACTGGGGGTGCCGCTGCTCCTGCTGTTGCCCTGGTCGGCGCAGCTCGTGCTGCACCCCTCCCAGTGGCTGCTGGAGGCGGGCCTGCACGACCCGGCCCTGTCCTCCCCGCCGGCCGCCGCCCACGAGCTGCTCATGCTCTCCCCGGGCGGCGCGGGGGCGCCCCCGTGGTGGGTGACGGCCGGGTTCGTCGCCGCGTCGCTGAGCGCCCTGCTCCTGCTGCGCCGCCGGATGCTGGTGGCGGTGGGCTGGTGCATGGCCCTCTTCGGGATCCTGGCGGCCATCCTCATCAGCCGGGCCGCGGTGGCGCCGTACTACGGCGGGCCGCCCGCACACGCCTGGCCCGGGGTGGCGCTCGCCTTCGCCGCCACCGCGATGCTGCTCAGCGCGGGGCTGGCGGCCCAGTCGCTCGGCCGGATGTGGCGCGACGGCGGGCTGCGCCGGCTCCTCGCCGCGGGCGCGGCGGCCCTGGCACTGACCACCCCCGTCGGCGCCGCGGCGGCCTGGATGTGGCAGGGCGTCGACGGGCCGCTCAGCGGGGACGCCCCGGACCCGGTGCCCGCCTTCCTCACCGCCACCACCGGCGGCGCCGAGGGGGTGCGCACCCTCGTGCTCTCCCCGGCCGGGGAGGGGCCGCTGCGGTACGCGGTGCTGCGGCCGGGGGAGCCCCGGCTGGGCACCGAGCAGGTGCAGCCCGACGACGACGCCCGGCAGGCCCTGGAGACCGAGGTGGCGGCGCTGGCGGCGGGCCGGGCCGGGGACGAGGTCGCGGCGCTGGCCGACTTCGGGGTGGGGCACGTGCTGGTGCCCGACCCGCCGGACGGCGGGGAGGAGGCCCCGACCGTCGTCGACACCCTGGACGGCACCCCCGGGCTGATCCGGCAGATGCACGGCGAGGAGTTCGCGCTCTGGCGGCTGGACGCGCCCACCGGGCGGATGCGCCTGGCGCCCCCGGCCGAGGACGGGGCCGGTGCCGGTACCGGCGCCGCGGGCGGAGACGGTGACGGCGGGGCGGGCGCCGCCGGGGACGCGCAGGTCCTGACCCCCGAGGCCGACGGGCGGGTGAGCGTGCCCGCCGGGTCGGAGGGGCGCGCCCTGCTGCTGGCCGAGCCGGCGGGGGCCGGATGGACCGCGTCGGTGGACGGGCGCGAACTGGCCGCCGAGACCACGGAGGCGGGAACGGCCGCCTTCACGGTGCCCGCCTCCGGCGGGGACGTGGTGGTCGAACGGGGCGCGGCGGTGCGCGACGCCTGGCTGGTGGTGCAGGGGGTGCTGCTGGCGCTGGCCCTGGTCCTGGCCTCGCCCGGGGCGCGCACCGCGGAGGACGCCGCCGAGGAGCGGACCCGTGCCGAGGCCCGCCCCCGGCGCCCGCGCGGACGCCGGGCCCGCGGCCACCGCCGCACCACCGGGACGGAGAGCGCAGCGACGGACACCGCCACGACGGACACCGGCGGGCAGCCGGTGGTGGATCACGGCGATGGCCCGGGCGCTGACGGTGGGGACACCGGGTCGGTCCCGGTCGTGCCGTCGGGCGAAGCGTCCGGGAGCGGGGGCGGTCGCCGTCGTGGTCGCCGTAGGGCCGATCGCCGTGCGGACACCGGTTCGATGGGCGTCGTCGGGTCCGACGCCGACGACCAGGAGGCCACGCCGCCGAGCGGCCGCACATCGGGCCGCCGCGCAGGCGGCCGTCGCAGGTCCGGTGGCCGTGCGGACACCGGTGCGCAGCCGGTGGTGGAGCAGGGCGACGGCTCGGGGGCTGACGGTGGGGACACCGGGTCGGTCCCGGTCGTGCCGTCGGGCGAAGCGTCCGGGAAGGGCGGCGGCCACCGCCGCGGCCGTCGCAGGTCCGGTGGGCGTGCCGACACCGGTGCGCAGCCGGTGGTGGAGCAGGGCGACGGCTCGGGCCCCGATGGCAGGGATACCGGGTCGGTCCCCGTGGTGTCGCCGGGAGAAGCGTCCGGGAGCGGGGGCGGTCGCCGTCGTGGTCGCCGTAGGGCCGATGGCCGTGCGGACACCGGTTCGATGGGCGTCGTCGGGTCCGACGCCGACGACCAGGGCCCGTCGGCGACGGACACGGACCCGGGCCGCCGTTCCCGCGGCCGCCGGAGGGCCGGCTGGAGGCGCAAGGGCACCGACCGGAAGCCGGAGGCCGGCGAGCAGGACGGCACGGGGGAGGACCAGGCGTGAAGCTGATCGTGCAGAACCGGTTCGCGCTGCTGGGCCTTGTCGCGGTGGCGCTGGCGGCGCTGTTCGCCGTGGCCGCGGGCACCCGCCCGGCGGGCCCGCCGGAGGCCTCCGGCGGCGGTGAGCGGGTCCGGGTGGAGTCGGCGGTGCGGGTCTGCCCGTCCCCGCCGGAGGACACCGGGACCGAGGCGGCCGTGTTCTCCCCGTTCGAAGGGGACGAGGAGGGCGAGCTGGTGCTGGAGCCCAACGAGGAGGACCCCCGCGCCCCGCTCGCCGAGGGCGACCTGCCCGGGCAGCTGCTGGCCGAGGACGTCGACGATGCCGAGGGCGCCTCGGTGCTGCGCGCGTCCGGGGCGTTCGCCGCCGGGCTGGACGCTGCGGTGACCGCGCGCGCCGACGACGGCGACGCCGAGGACGACGGCGCCCCCGGGCTGGCGGCGGTCGGCTGCGCCGAGCCGGGGTGGAGCACCTGGTTCACCGCGCCCTCCGGGGAGGACGTGCGGGAGCTGCGCCTGCGCCTGGCCAACCCGGACGACTCCGCGGCGGTCGCCACCGTGGACGTGTACGCCTCGGACGGCCCGGTCTCCGACTCCTCGGTACGCGGGGTCCGGGTGGAGCCGCACACCGAGGAGGTGTTGGAGCTGGGCGAGCTCACCGAGGCCTCCTCCGGCGACGCCGCAACGGTGCACGTGCGCACGTCCGCCGGGCGGGTCTCCCCGTCGTTGCTGGTGGAGCGCTCCGGGCCGGGCACGGAGTGGGCGCCGGCGACCGCGCGCCCGGCGCACGCCCAGGCGGTCCCGGGCGTGCCCGGCGGGGGCGGGGCGCGCACCCTGATGGTGGCCGCGCCCGGCGACGAGCCGGCCGAGGTGCAGGTGCGGCTGGTGACCGCCGAAGGGGAGGTGGAGGTCGAGGCGCTGGAGACGGTGGACGTTCCGCCGGCGTCGACGACGACCGCGAGCCTGGACATGCCGCTGGGGGAGCAGCCGGCCACGGTGGTGGTCGAGTCCGACGAGCCGGTGGTGGCCGGGGTCGCTGCGGAGCGCGAGGGCGGGGACGACGCCGCTTACACGGCGGCGGTGCCGGCCCTGGCGCCGGGGCCGAACGGCACCGCATCGGTCCCCGCCGTCCCGGAGGGGGTGTCGCTGGATCTGCTGGTAGGGGCGACGGAGGAGGACGCCGTGGTGGTCGCGACCCCGGTGTCCCCGGACGGAACGACCGGCGACCCGGTCCAGGTGGAGGCGGGCGCCGGGACCACCGCCGAGCAGGAGGTCGAGGGGCCGGACGGGGACTACGCGCTCGCGCTGGAGCTGGGCGACGGCTCGGGGTCGGCGTACGTCGGGGCGGTGCTGACCGAGGGGTCGGGCAAGGACCGGCACACCGCGGTCCTTCCGGTGCACCCGGCGCCGTCCGAGGTCCGCCTCCCGGCCGTGACCGGGGGTCTGACCGCGATCTCGGGTACAGAAGAAGAATCCGAGGACCGCTGACCCGAGCCCGAGGCCTTCCCGAGGCTGGCGGCCCGGCGGTTCAGCGGTTCAGGGGCCCGGCGGCTCAGACGGAGCACGGCGACGGCTCGGCTGGTGCCCCGCTCGCGGGCCCCGGCCGGGCGGCGGTCCTCCTCCGGTACCGGAGATGAGCAGCGACGAGGAAGCGGGGTGGTTCCCCGGCCGTTCCGCTCGACCGCCGGGTCCCTGGCGGTCCGGGAGGTACGGCGGCGACGGCGCAGGCTGGTACCCCGCTCATGGGCCCCGGCCGGGCATCGGGCCGCCGGAGTGCGGGGAGATGGGCGGCGACGGGACGGCAGGTTCCACCGCTCCGGCCTGCCTGCCGGGCGGCGGGGCCCCGGCGGTACCGGCGATGAACAGCGGCGGCGGAACGGCAGGTACCCCGCTCACGCCTGTCGGCCGGGTGCCGGGCCGCCGGGGCGAAAGGGGCAAGGCGGCGACGGTGAGGCGGGTCCCCGGCGCTGCCGGTCGGCCGCCGGGGGTCTGCCGTCTTCGGCCCTGGCGGGCCCCTTCCTTTTCGCGTTCCGGGCATACCGGGCGCACCAGGCGGCAGCAGGCCATCGTGAGTGGTGGTATCGCCACGAAATGTGCAATCGCGTGGCGATACCACCACTCACGATGGACAACACGCCCTTCCGGGCCGCTCTCCGGCGGACACGGCCCGCCGGGCGCCCCGTTTGCCCGGATCCAAAGGGGGTGCGGGCCTTGCGCGCCCCCGGAGCGCCGCCCAGGACCGGGCAGGCGTGCGGTGGCGGCCAGACCAGAACGGGATTCGGTACCCGACACCCCCTCTACCGGCACACCGGACCCGATTACAGCACCCTCGGTCACTCCGGGTAGCCGGGAAGGGGGCGACACCGGCACCAGGCCTGGCACGACCGGGCGCCCCGCTCCTCCTCCGCCACCCCCGCCCCACCGGCGGGCGGACGAACAGGGGCAATACGGGCACCGTAGTACCGAACCCCGTTCTGGTCTGGCCGGGATCGCACCCAGGGGCCGCCATAGGGCGTCGATCAGCGCGCCTCCGCTCACCCCGAGCCGTGACGGTTCGTATTCCCCCAGGTCACAAGGGGGCCACTGGTCAGGGGGCGCCCGGCGCGGGCCGGGCGGGGCGCCGCGAGCACGGGCGGGAAGCGACCGGCCCCGACCGCGAGCCCGGCCCGGACCGCCAGAGGCCCGGCGGCCGACCGCCGCCCCTGAGGAACGGGCCCCTTCTCGTCGCCGCTTCCCCTCTGCACCCCCACGGCCCGCCGCCCGGCCGGGGCCCGGAGCGGGGTACCTGCCGTCCCGTCGCTGCGGCTGTCCCCGGACTGCGAGAGGCCTGGCGGCCGACAGGTAAGGCCGGGGAACCGCCGCGCCCATTCGTCGCTGCCCATCTCCCTGCACCCCGGCGGCCCGCCGCCCGGCCGACAGGCGTGAGCGGGGTATCCGCTGGGCCGTCGCCGCCTCCATCCCGCACCACCGACCAACCGGCAGCCGTCCGGAGGCCCCGGGGAACTGCCCCGCTCCGTCGTCGCCGCCCATCTCCTCGCATTCCGGCGGCCCGGTGCCCGGCCGGGGCCCATGAGCGGGGTACCAGCCTGCGCCGTCGTCGCTGCTTACCGCTGGTACCGCAGGGGCCCGCCGCCCGGCAGGCAGCCCCGAGCGGGGAACCAGCCGTCCCGTCGTTGCTGCTGTTCCCGGACCGCGAGCGGCCCGGCGGCCGACCGGCAGGCCAGGGGAACCGCCTGGCCCTGTCGTCGCCGCCTCGCCCCTTGCGCCCCGATGGCCTGTCGCCCGGCCGGGGCCCGTGAGCGGGGTACCTGCTGTGCCGTCGCCGCCCATTTCCTCTGCCACCGGGGGCCTCGTGGACACGACACGATCGGGGAAGCGGCGCGAGTCTGAGCGTGGCCGTTGGATCACCGGGATCCCGGGGCGTGCGGCGCAGGGCAGAGTCCCGGGCGGCGTAGACCCGGGGGCGGGCGGCAGGCGTGCGGCCGCCCGGCGGGTCAGGCCTCCGGGTCGACGGTCTCGGGTTCCAGGCCGAGCAGGTTGGCGACCTCTTCGACCACGGTCTCGTGCACCATCAGGGCCATCTCCTCCTGCTCCCGGGTGCGGATCTCCACGGGGCGGCGGTAGATGGTGATGCGGGCGCGTCCGTCGCGGCCGGCCTCCAGGCGGGAGTAGGGGATGCCGTCCTCGGCGGTGATCCCGCGGGGGACCCGGGGGACGTCCTCGACCAGGAACTCCACGTTCGCGAGCTCACGGGACCAGACGCGCTCCAAGCGCTCCACCGCGTCGAGCACGAGGTCGTCGAAGACCTGAGCCCGGCTGCGGGAGATGGGGACCTCCGGCGGCGCCAGCGGACCGCGGATCCCGCGGCCCCGGCGGTCCCGGCGTCGGAAGCGGTCGGCCTGAGCCCTCTGTAGGCGCACTCGTCGCACGATTCGAGAGTATGCCATCGGGGGCCGGAGCGCAGCCCCGGTCCCCCGGGGCCGGGCCCGGACACACCTGGGTCCCCGTACTGGCGCCCAAAGGAGGAAGGGATTAGGGTCGGCTCTCGTGAGCGTTGTCCGACGCTGCTCGCGAACCGCGTGCAGACAGCCAGCAGTCTTCACGCTCACCTATGTCTACGCCGACTCCACCGCCGTGCTCGGCCCGCTCGCGGCCTACGTCGAGCCCCACTGCTACGACCTGTGCGCCATGCACGCCGAGCGCCTGACCGCCCCGCGCGGCTGGGAGGTCGTGCGGCTGCCCGCGGACAGCTCCGGCGGACCCGGAAGCGACGACCTGGAGGCCCTGGCCAACGCGGTGCGCGAGGCCGCCCGCCCCCGCGCGCCCGGGGGCCGCGCCGAGCCCCCCGCGCCCTCGGGACCCGAGGGCCAGCGCAAGGGCCACCTGCGCGTGGTCAAGTCCGACAACCCGGACCGGACCCCGCCCGCCCGCCCGTCCGGGGAGGGCTGACCCCCTCCCACGCGGCCCGGGGCCCCGCCCCCGCGTTCCGGTACGTTGGAACCCCGCCCCCGGCGGGCCCGGCGACCGCCCTGCGGTGACCGTGCGGCAACGACGACTCGGATGCGGAGCAGCAGTGGGTGATCTCGGTCAGATCTTCAAGGCGTACGACGTCCGCGGCATCGTCCCCGACACGCTCGACGAGGGGGTGGCCCGCGCCGTCGGGGCCGCCTTCGCCCGGGTGAACGCGGCCCCCTCCATCGTGGTGGCGCACGACATGCGCCCCTCGTCCCCGGCGCTGGCCACGGCCTTCGCCGAGGGCGCCACCGGCCAGGGGACCGACGTGGTCATGGCCGGGCTGGGCTCCACCGACATGCTCTACTTCGCCTCCGGGCGGCTGGAGATGCCCGGGGCGATGTTCACCGCCAGCCACAACCCCGCCCAGTACAACGGCATCAAGATGTGCCGCGCCGGCGCCGCCCCGATCAGCTCCGAGACCGGGCTCGCCGAGATCCGCCGCCTGGCCGAGGAGGGCCTGGCCGACACCGGCGCCCCCGGCACGGTCACCGAGCGCGACCTGCTCGCCGACTACGCCGCCTACCTGCGGTCGCTGGTCGACCTGAGCGGGATGCGGCCGCTGAAGGTGGTGGTGGACGCCGGGAACGGGATGGGCGGCCACACCGTCCCCGCCGTCCTGGGCGACCAGCTGCTCGACGCGCTGCCGCTGGAGATCGTGCCGCTCTACTTCGAGCTGGACGGGACCTTCCCCAACCACCCGGCCAACCCGCTCGACCCGGACAACCTGGTGGACCTGCAGGCCGCCGTGCGGCGCACCGGCGCCGACGCGGGCCTGGCCTTCGACGGCGACGCCGACCGGTGCTTCGTGATCGACGAGCGCGGCGAGCCGGTGCCGCCCTCGGCGATCACCGCCATGGTGGCCGTGCGCGAGCTGGCCAAGGAGCCGGGGGCGCCGATCATCCACAACCTGATCACCTCGGCGGCCGTGCCCGACATCGTGCGCGAGCACGGCGGGGAGCCGGTGCGCACCCGGGTCGGCCACTCCTTCATCAAGGAGACCATGGCCCAAACGGGCGCGGTGTTCGGCGGCGAGCACTCCGCCCACTACTACTTCCGCGACTTCTGGCGGGCCGACACCGGGATGCTGGCGGCGATGCACGTGCTGGCGGCGCTCGGCGGCGGAGACGAGGCGCTGTCGGACCTGACCGCCCAATACACTCGCTACGCGGCCTCCGGGGAGCTCAACTCCCAGGTCGAGGACCAGGAGGGGCGCACCGCCGCGGTGGAGCGGGCCTTCGCCGGGCGCGACGGGGCGAGCGTGGACCGGCTCGACGGGCTCACCGTCTCCTTCGTCGACGGAAGCTGGTTCAACCTGCGCGCCTCCAACACCGAGCCGCTCCTCCGGCTCAATGTGGAGGCGCCGGACACCGCGGGCATGGAGCGGCTGCGCGACGAGGTACTGGCCATCGTGCGGGCCTGAGCCGGCCGCGACGACGAACGACCGACCGAGAGAAGCGCGAGAGAAGCGATGAGCGCGAAGATCGACGAGTGGCTGCTGGAGATCCTGGCCTGCCCCAAGAGCAAGAAGCCGCTGCGGCTGGACGCCGAGGCCGGCGAGCTGGTCTGCGATGAGAGCGGGCTGGCCTATCCCATCCGCGACGGCATCCCGGTGCTGCTCGTCGACGAGGCGCGAGAGGTCGGCTGACGCCGTGGTGGCCCGGGAGTTCGACGAGTCCCTGCTGGACTCCCCCGACGCCGGGGGAGCGGCGGCGCGCGCCGCCGCGTCGGCCGGGGCGCACCTGCGCGCCGGCCGCTCGGCGGCCCTGGAGGTGGACCCGGACCTGCTCCAGGCGCTGGGCCGCGCCCGTGCCCTGGTGCTGGCCGGGTCGGGCGCCGCCGCGGTGGCCGCCGACGTCGCCGCCGCCGCGCTGGGCCCCGGGTGCCCGGTCCCCGTCCAGGTGGTGCGGGGCCGCGGGCTGCCCGGATGGGTGGGCGCCGCCGACCTGGTGGTGGCGGTCTCCGGCCCCGCCGGGCCCGCCGCCGACCCGGTGGCGGCGTGCGCGGCCGAGGCGGTGCGCCGGGGCTGTGCGCTCGCGGCCGCCGGCCCGCCGGACGGCCCGCTGCGGCCCCTGGCCGAGCAGGCCCACGCGCCCTACGCGGTGCTGCGCGGCCCCGCCACCCTGTGGGGGCCGGTGGGGGCGGCGCTGGCGCTGGTCGCCGCCGCCGGTGTGCCCGCGCCGTCCGCGGAGGCCGTGGAGGCGGCGGCCGTGCGGATGGAGCAGGTCGCCGGACGGTGCGCACCCTCCGTGGAGAGCTGGGAGAACGAGGCCAAGACGCTCGCCGCCGACCTGGCCGGGACCCTGCCGCTGGCCTGCGGGTCCACCCCCGAGGCGGTGGCCGCGGCACGCTGCTTCGCCGCCCGCGCCGGCGCCGTGGCCGGGTACCCCGTGCTGGCCGCGGCCCTGCCCGAGGGGCTGGGCACCTCGCTCGCCGCGCTGTCGGGGCCGTTGGGCGGGCAGGGCCCGCGGTCGATCTTCGACGACCCCGTGGAGGACGCCGGGGTGCGGGTGCACCCGGTGGTGCTGGAGGACCCCGAGGGCGGCCCGGACGCCGACGGCGACCTGGCCGCGGTGCAGGACGCGGCGCACGCCGCGGGGACCCGGGTGAGCAGGGTCTCCACGGAGCCGGGGGATCGGATGGAACGCCTGGCCGGTTTGATCGCTCTAACCGATTACGCCACTGTGTACTTGGCTGCGGCGTATCAGGTGGAAACTGCGGCCGACGAACCGATCCAGGGCTGACGCCGACACCGAACCCCCTCTGGAGGAGCTCCATGCCCGGTCCCGAATCGCTGTCGTCGAGCGACCCCACGTCGATTGGCGACTACAGCGTCGAGGGGCGCCTCGGCAAGGGCGGCCAGGGCGTGGTCTACCTGGGCCGCGACCGGGACGGCGAAGAGGTCGCCATCAAGGTCCTCAACGACCAGTGGGCCGAGAACGACGAGCTGCGCGCGCGCTTCGAGAAGGAGGTGCGCGCGGCCCAGAAGGTGGCCTCGTTCTGCACCGCCGCCATCCACGAGGCCTGCCTGGACGTGGACCCGCCGTTCGTGGTCAGCGAGTACGTCGACGGCCCGTCGCTGCAGGCGGCGGTGGCCAAGAGCGGGCCGCGCCGCGGCGCGTCGCTGCAGCGCCTGGCGGTGAACACCGCGACCGCGCTGGTGGCCATCCACAAGGCCGGGATCGTGCACCGCGACTTCAAGCCCGGCAACGTGCTGCTGGGCCCGGACGGCCCGCGGGTGATCGACTTCGGCATCGCCCGGGTCGACGACGGCACCGCCACGCTCACCAACTCCATCGTCGGCACCCCCTCCTACATGGCCCCCGAGCAGATCGAGGGGCGCGGCATCACCGACAAGGTGGACGTGTTCGCCTGGGGGTGCGTGATGGCGTTCGCCTCCACCGGCAACGCGCCGTTCGGCGCCGACAGCGTGCCGGCCGTGGTGCACCGGGTGGTGAGCGCGCCGCCGTCGCTGGACGGGGTGCCCGAGGAGCTGCTCCCGGTGGTGCAGGCCTGCCTGGACAAGGACCCGTCCCGGCGGCCCGCCGCCAAGGAGCTGCTGATGCGGCTGCTGGGGCACGACCCCGCCGACGGCGCCTCGACCGAGGAGGTCGTGCGGGAGGGGGAGCGCGCCGCCGAGACCGGGGTGATCGCCCCGCCGCAGGGGCCCGCGGCGCCCAGCGGGCCGCAGACCCCGATGCCGTCGGGGCCGGGCCGCCCGGTCACCGGACCGCAGCCGCCCTACCCGCCGAACAGCGGCCCCCAGACGCCGCCCCCGGTCGGCCCGCCGACCCCGCCGCCCATGGGGCACCCGCAGGGGCCCACACCCATGGGGCCGCAGACGCCGCCCCCGAACATGGGGCACCCCGGCCAGATGGGGATGGGTCCGCCGCCCCCGCCGAACATGGGCCCGGGCCCCGGCGGACCCGGCGGACCCATGGGGCCGCAGGCGATGGGGCCCAACACCACGATGGGCGGCCCCAACACCACGATGGGGCCGGGTACCTACCCCGGGGGCATGCCCCAGCAGCCGCCGGCCCAGGAGGACCCGGTGCTGTCCCAGGGCTGGGTGATCCCGGCCGTGCTGGTCACGATCGTCATCCTGGTCCTGATCCTGGTGCTGGTGGCCCTCTCCGGCTGACGCGCCCCCGCCCCGGCGGTGGTCTCCCGGGGGGGGCGGTGCGCTCTTCCCGGACGTGTCGGCCGCCAAGGGGAGCGAGGCCGGTCCAGGGCCGTGACGCCGACGCCCCCGCACCGACCCCCGCCATGGGGTGGGCGATTACTGCATCCGCCGCTCAGCGCTGGGACGGCCCCGCCGAACGCCCGGCCGGTCCCGGGCGATGACGTGCCCGTGGGCTCGGCGCGCCGCGCATGTCCGCTCCCCCGACGCGTTCTCAGGCCATGGTCCGGGCCAGGCGGTCGACCGCCCGGGACACGGCGTCGTCGACGAACTCCTCCACGCAGGGCCACCGGTCCCCGGCGGAGTCGCCCGGGACCAGGGTGACGCAGTCGGTGCAGGCCGGGTCGAGGACCTCCTCGGGGCCGTCCGGGGTGTCCATCACCGCCGAGGCCGTCACCGCCAGCGCCCCGGTCGGCGGGCCGCCCACGTCGTGCACGGCCACCAGCAGCTCCAGGGAGGCGCCCGCCGCCCGCAGGTCCAGGGCGACCCAGCGGCACCCGGGGCCGGTGACGAACAGCGCCCGTTCGGCGGCCGCCGCGCAGTGCTCCAGGCGGGCCCCCTCGGCGACGTCGGCGGCCTCCACATGCGCGGCCGCCTCCGGGTCGACCTGGCGCAGCACCTGGGAGAGCGGACCGGTGCGGCGGCGCAGGTGCACCAGGACGCGCCGGTGCAGCGCCGAGGCGAGCAGCGCCGAGGGCTGCGCCTCGGCGCGGCCGTGCAGGGGGGAGCTCAGCCGGGCGCGGATGGCGGCGGTCTGCAGGTCGGCGAAGAGCGCGGCCAGTGCGGCGGTGCGCGCCTCGGGGGAGGGGGCGCCCACCGCGGCGCCGAGCCGCGTGCCGATCCGCCGGTCGGCGGCGATCGGCAGGTGGTCCGAGCGCAGCAGCGACAGCGAGGCGAGTGCCCACGGCAGCGGGCGCAGGTGGGGCGGCGGCCCGGTGGAGACGGTGCCGGTCTCCTCCAGGCGCCGGCCGAGGGCCTCGGTGGTGTGCCGGAACACCAGGGCCGCCCGCACCACGGGGTGGGTCTCGGCGGCGGCCGCCCGTGCGACCCCGGCCGCGTCGCCGATCGGAGGCGCGGGGGCGGGCGGGTCGAAGTCGGGGATCCGCCGGGCGAGCGCGGCCAGCCGGTCCGCGGTCAGGGGGGCGCCCGAGGGCGGCTCGGCGGCGACGGCGCACAGCGCGTCGGCGTCCAGGCCGGACCGGGCGGGGGAGCCGGGCTGCCCGGCCAGCGCGCGCAGCTCCCGGACGTGCCGTTCCACCGTGTCGCGCAGCCCGTCGGGGCCCTCGCGCGGGCCGCTGCGGCACCGCTGCTGGCAGAGTTCGTGCAACCGGTCGAGCCGCCCGAGGGAACGGCGGAGCGGCGCAGGGAGGTCCTCACCCGAGTGGGTCCGGTCGGCAAGGGAATCCACGGTTGCAACCGTAACCGTGACGGCCGCGCCGGAAACCGGAATCCGCGGATTCGCACGGAGGAAGGGGATGGAGCCCCTGAAGACGGTCCCCGCGATCCCTGCGGTCCCCGCTGCGGATGCGTGGCGCCGGCACGGACGCGTGGCGCCGGATCGCGCGGGTACGCCGGGCAGCGCTGTCGGGTGGCGGGCGTGCGGATGGCCAAGGGAGCAGCGGCGACGGGACGGCTGGTGCCTCGCTCACGCCTGCTCGCCGGGCGGCGGGCCGCCGGGGCGAAAGGGGGAGGGCGGCGACGACGAAGCGCGGCGATTCTCCGGCGTCGCCGGTCGGCCGCCGGGCTTCTGCGGTACCTGCGGTGAGCAGCGACGGCGGCGGGTCGTGTCCGCCGGCGTGGTGGAACTCTGCGGGCCCCGGCCGCCCCCCCCCGGGGGCACTGGCCGCCGCCCGCACCGACACCCTTGTTGATCTCGGGAGAGTCGGGGTAATACCGGCGAGTATTACCCCGACTTTCCCGAGATCAACGGCGAGGAGGGGCGCGCAACCGGGGCGGGGCCCCGATCGCGCCGTAGCGGCCGCACCGCTCACAAGGACGCGGCCGAAAGTTCCACCACTCCAGCGGACACGACCGGGGCGCCTGCCGGGCGGGTGCCCCGGGGAACCTCCCCTGCCTCATCGTTGCCGCCCCCACCCTGCACCGCAGTTGGCCTGCCGCCCGGTAAGCGGGCGTGAGCGGGGTAACTGCTGCGCCGTCGCCGCTGCTCATCGCCGGGACCGCGAGAAGCCTGGCGGCCGACCGGAGGCGCCGGGGAACCGCCCCTGCTTCGTCGTCGCCGCCTCTCACCGCCTCTCGCCCGTACCGCCCGGACTGCCCGGACTGCCCGGACTGCCCGGACCGCCGGGGCCGCCGACCGATGAGAGGCGGTCACGTCCGCCGGAGCGGTGGAACTCCTGGGAGACCGGGGTGGGCGGTGCGCGGCACCGGTCGGCCTGCCTGCCGGGACACGGACACGGGCGCTGAGGCCGATTCCGCCCGGGCCCGGAGGGGCCGGTGTCCGTCGGCCGGGCAGAGCGCCGGGTTCGCGGGCGGGGTGCCCACGGGGCGCCGCGGACTTCTGGGGCGGGCGGGTTCGCCGGCGGGAGCGGCGGGGTTCAGGCCGTGTACGCCCTCCGGTAACCGGGGGAGGGCAGGATGTGGCCTCGCCCTTGAGCCCCCTGACCGCGCACCGGAAAGCGAGCAGCGTCGCCGTGCAGTCCCTCCTCGCGGACGTTCGGGGGAGGCCCTCCTCCTCCCCGCGGTCCGCAGCAGCGTCCGCGCCCCCTTCCGGTGGGCACCGCCCCGAGATCGACGGCCTGCGCGCCGTCGCCGTCCTGCTGGTGGCCGCCTACCACGTCTGGTTCGGCCGGGTCTCCGGCGGCGTGGACGTGTTCCTGCTGGTCAGCGGCTTCCTCATCACCGGTTCGCTGGTCCGCTCGGTGGAGCGCACCGGCGGGGTGGGGGCCGCGGCCTTCCTCGGCCGGCTCTGCGCCCGGCTGATGCCCGCCGCCGCCCTCGTGCTCGCCGCGGTCCTGGCCGCCACCCGGCTCCTCCTGCCCGAGGACCGGTGGCGCGACACCCTCGCCGAAACGGTCGCCGCCGCCGGCTACCACCTCAACTGGCACCTGGCCCTGGACTCGGTCGACTACCTGTCCCGCAGCGGCGCGGTCAGCCCGCTCCAGCACTTCTGGTCGCTGTCGGTCCAGGGCCAGTTCTATCCGCTGTGGCTGCTGCTGGTGGCCGCGGCGGCCTGGGCCGCCGCCCGTGCCGGGCGCGGGGTGCGCACCGGCGCGGCCGTCGCCGTGCTCGCGGTGTTCGCCGCCTCGCTGGCCTATTCGGTGTACATGACCCGCACCGACCAGCCCTGGGCCTACTTCGACACCGGCGCCCGGCTCTGGGAGCTCGCCCTGGGCGGCCTGCTGTTCCTCGTCCTGCCGCGCCTGGACCCGCCGCGGGCGGTGCGCGTCGTCCTGGGGTGGCTGGGCCTGGCCGCGCTGGTCGGCTGCGGTGTGCTGCTCCAGGTCTCGACCGAGTTCCCCGGCTACATCGCGCTGTGGCCCACCCTCGCCGCGGCGGCGGTCATCGTGGCCGGGACCAGCGGCTCGCCCTGGGGCGCCGACCGGCTGCTCACCCTGCGGCCGATGCGCTACCTGGGCTCGCTCTCCTACGCCCTCTACCTGTGGCACTGGCCGGTGCTGGTGTTCTACCTGCACGCCACCGGGCGCACCCTGGCCAGCTGGCACGGCGGGCTGGCGGTGCTCGTCCTGTCGCTGCTCCTGGCCGCGGCCACCACCCCGCTGGCCGACCGGGTCGCCGCCTTCGCCAAGCGCAGGCCGAAGGAGGGGGAGCCGCAGGAGGGCCGGCGCCGTCGGCCGCGCCGGCTCCCCGCGCCCGCGCGGGCCGCGGCGGTCGGGCTGGCCTGCCTGCTCCCGGTGGTGCTCGCGGCCGGCGGCTGGGCCGCGCGGATGGACGCCGAGCAGCGCGCCCGCGAGGCCCTGGCCTCCGACCCCGAGGTGTACCCGGGCGCGGCCGCCCTGGCCGACGGCGCCCCCGTTCCCGAGGCCCCCGTCTACCCCGACCCGTCCGAGGCGGCCGAGGACATCCCGGTCACCTACGACGACGGCTGCAACCAGACCACCAAGGCCTCCGAGGTCATCACCTGCGTCTACGGCTCGGACCGCCCCGAGCGCACGGTCGCGCTCGTCGGCGGCTCCCACGCGACGCACTGGTTCCCCGCCCTGGAGGCGATCGCCGCCGAGCACGACTGGCGCATCGTCAACATCGTCAAGGGCGCCTGCCTGTTCACCGACGCCCCGCAGACCTACAAGGGCGAGCCCTACCCCTCCTGCGCCGAGTGGAACCGCGGCGTCATGGACGAGCTCGCGGAGCTGCGGCCGGACGCGGTGTTCACCACCGGCACCACCACCAGCCGGGACGCCACGGCCGGGTTCGGCGGCGAGCAGGTCGTGGACGGCTACGTCGACCGCTGGCGCGAGCTCGACGCCATGGGCGTGCGGGTCGTGGCGGTGCGCGACACCCCCCGGCTGGGGTTCGACGCGGTGGAGTGCCTGGCCTCGGGCGCGCCCGGGGAGTGCACCGCCCCCGCCGAGGAGTCCCTGGCCCCGGTCTCGCCCCTGGACGGGGCGGCGGGCCTGCCCGGCAACGTGGAGGTCCTCGACCTCAACGACCTGCTGTGCAGCGGCGGCGAATGCCCCTCCGTCATCGGCAACGTGCTCGTCTACTGGGACGGCAGCCACATCGCCGCCACCTACATGCGCACCATGGCGCCCGTGCTCGAAGAGCGCATGCTCGCCGCGACCGGCTGGTGAGGCGCGGCCGGTGAGGCGCGGGGCCGCCGGTCAGCGCCGCTCGCTCCCGCGCCCGTCGGCGGTGCGGCCCCGGGACTGCAGCAGCCGCAGCGCCTTGCGCTTCTCGAAGTCCATCGCCCGCGCCCGCGGCGGCGCCAGCCGCCCCAGCCGCTCGCCGTAGGCCCGCACCCGGGCCAGCGTCTCGGGCTCGGCCAGCATCCGCAGCGCGAACGCCAGCGCCGCCGGGGAGACGTCGTAGCCGCGCTCCAGCTCCAGCCCCGCGGCGATGGTGCGCAGGTCCTCGGGGGAGAACCGGCGGTGCCGGTGACCGCGCCCGGTCGGCTGCTCCTTGGTGGCCGGCAGCAGCCCCAGCGCCTCCCGGTAGCGCAGGCTGCGCGGACTGGTGCCGAGCGCCTCGGCGGCCTCGGAGATGGGCACCGCGTCCGCACGGTCGCGGCCCGGGCGGGGAGTGGACATGGCCCCGACCCTAACCGACCGCGGCCCCGCCCACCGGGACCGACCGGGCGAATCTGACAAACCCGCGTCAAATTCGCCGCCGAGCCCGTGCCCTGCGGCGGGGTCCGCGTCTAGACTCGGTGCGCATCCACCACAAGGAGTGAAGACACGCATGTCATTCGACTTCAAGGTCGCGGACCTGTCCCTCGCCGGCTACGGGCGCAAGGAGATCAGCCTCGCCGAGCACGAGATGCCCGGGCTCATGGCGACCCGCGCCGAGTTCGGTGACTCCAAGCCCCTTGCGGGCGCCAAGATCATGGGCTCCCTGCACATGACCGTGCAGACCGCCGTCCTGATCGAGACCCTGGTCGCCCTGGGCGCCGAGGTGCGGTGGGTCAGCTGCAACATCTTCTCCACCCAGGACGAGGCGGCCGCCGCGGTCGTCGTCGGCCCGAACGGTACTCCGGAGGACCCCAAGGGCGTCCCGGTCTTCGCCTGGAAGGGCGAGACCCTGGAGGAGTACTGGTGGTGCACCGAGCAGGCGCTCACCTGGCCGGGCGGTGACGGCCCCAACATGATCCTCGACGACGGCGGCGACGCCACCATGCTCGTGCACAAGGGCACCGAGTACGAGGCGGCCGGCGCGGTCCCCGACCCCTCCACGGCCGACACCGAGGAGTTCCGGGTCGTCCTCACGCTCCTGCAGAAGAGCCTGAAGGCCGACGCCAAGAAGTGGACCGAGATCGGCAAGCGGATCAAGGGCGTCTCGGAGGAGACCACCACCGGCGTGCACCGCCTCTACGAGATGGCGCGCGAGGACAAGCTGCTCTTCCCGGCGATCAACGTCAACGACTCGGTCACCAAGAGCAAGTTCGACAACAAGTACGGCATCCGCCACTCGCTGCCGGACGGCATCATGCGCGCCACCGACGTGATGATCGGCGGCAAGGTCGCCGTCGTCTGCGGCTACGGCGACGTCGGCAAGGGCTCGGCCGAGGCGCTGCGCGGCCAGGGCGCCCGGGTCATCGTCACCGAGATCGACCCGATCAACGCCCTGCAGGCGGCGATGGACGGCTACCAGGTCACCACCGTCGAGGACGTGGTGGAGACGGCCGACATCTTCGTCACCACCACCGGCAACTTCGACATCATCCGCGCCGACCACATGGAGCGGATGAAGCACCAGGCGATCGTCTGCAACGTCGGCCACTTCGACAACGAGATCGACATGGCCGGCCTGGAGAAGATCCCGGGCATCAAGAAGCAGGAGATCAAGCCCCAGGTCCACGAGTTCGTCTTCAAGGACGGGCACTCGATCATCGTGCTGAGCGAGGGCCGCCTGATGAACCTGGGCAACGCCACCGGGCACCCGAGCTTCGTGATGTCCAACAGCTTCACCAACCAGGTGCTGGCGCAGATCGAGCTCTACGCCAAGACCGAGGAGTACCCGATCGGGGTGCACATGCTGCCCAAGCACCTCGACGAGAAGGTCGCCCGGCTGCACCTGGACGCCCTGGGCGTCAAGCTGACCGAGCTGACCAAGGAGCAGGCCGCCTACATCGGCGTGGACGTGGCCGGGCCGTACAAGCCGGACCACTACCGCTACTGAGGCGCCGCCTCGAGCAGCGACTCCTCCGCACGGCACACACGCGATGGCACTGCCTGAGCACGACGTGGCGGACCTCGGCCTGGCGCAGGCCGGGGTCCGCCGCGTGGAGTGGGCCGAACGCGCCATGCCCGTCCTCGGGCGCATCCGCGAGCGCTTCGCCGCGGAGCGCCCGTTGGCGGGCGTCCGCGTCTCGGCCTGCATGCACGTCACGGCCGAGACGGCCAACCTGCTGCGGGCCCTGCGCGCCGGGGGCGCCGACATCGCCCTGGCCGCCTCCAACCCGCTGTCCACCCAGGACGACACCGCGGCCGCGCTGGTCGCCGAGTACGGCATCGCCGTGCACGCCCGCACCGGCATGGACGAGGACGCCTACGACCGCAACCTGCTCACCGTCCTTGAGCACCGCCCGCACCTGCTCTTCGACGACGGGTGCGACCTGGTCAACATCGCGCACACCGAGCGCCCCGACCTGATCGCCGAGGCCGCCGGGGGCTGCGAGCAGACCACCACCGGGGTGATCCGGCTGCGCGGGATGAGCGCCGAGGGGGCGCTCAAGCTGCCCATGGTCGCGGTCAACGACACCGCCACCAAGCGGATGTTCGACAACCGCTACGGCACCGGCCAGTCCACGATCGACGGCATCCTGCGCGCCACCAACGCCATGCTCGCCGGGCGCACCTTCGTGGTGGCCGGGTTCGGCTACTGCGGGCGGGGCCTGGCCGAACGCGCCCGCGGCATGGGCGCGCGCGTGGTGGTCACCGAGGTCGACCCGGTCAAGGCGCTGGACGCGGCCATGCAGGGCTACACCGTGCTGCCGATGGACGAGGCCGCCCCCGTCGGCGACGTCATCGTCACCGTCACCGGCAACCGGGACGTGGTGCGCCCGGAGCACCTGGCGGCCCTCAAGGACGGCGCGGTGCTGGCCAACTCCGGCCACTTCGACGTCGAGATCGACCTGGACGCCCTGGAGGCCATGGCGGTCGAGGTGCGCCGCGGGGTGCGGCCCGAGGCCGACGAGTACGTGCTGGCCGACGGGCGCCGGGTGGTGCTGCTGGCCGAGGGCCGCCTGGTCAACCTGGGCGCGGCCGAGGGGCACCCGGCGGCGGTGATGGACATGTCCTTCTCCGGGCAGGCGCTCACCGCGGCCTGGATCGCCGCCGAGGGGGCGTCACTGGCGCCCGGGGTGCACGACGTCCCCGACGGCATCGACACCGAGGTGGCCCGCCTGGAGCTGGAGGCGCTGGGCGTGCGCACCGACGCGCTCACCCCTGAGCAGGAGGAGTACCTGCGTTCCTGGCGTGCATGAGGCGCTCGGCCTCCCGGCGGCGGCGCTCGGCGAGCACCGCGGCCAGGTAGTCGGGCGGGGTGGTGCCGGGCGGCGGGGGCGGCCCGACCTGGGAGGCGACCATGTCGGCGATGCGCACCCCCATCTCGTGCCGGGCCTCGGGGGTGAGTTCGGCGAAGCGCAGCACGTACTGGCGGGCCATGGCGGCGGTGTCCGGGGACAGGCCGCTCAGCTCGGCGGCGGCCGCCCACTCGGCCAGGTGCGGCGGCATGGGGATCTCGCCGGTCCCGGTGCGCCGGGTCCGCTCGGAGACGACCAGCGTCCCTGCGGCGAAGTCGCCGACCCGCCGGCCGTCGCGGTCCACCAGCGAGGTGATCAGCGCGATCATCCCCGACAGCGTCCAGATCTCCACCACGGCCACCAGGGCGCGCACCAGCGCCTGGCGGAACCGCTCGGGGGAGCCGTCCGCGCCCACCACGCGCAGGCCCAGCGCCATCTTGCCCAGGGAGCGCCCCCGCGTGGCGGTCTCGAAGGCCACCGGGTAGCCGACCAGGATCAGCACCGTGAGCCCCAGGTAGGCGGCCATGGTCGCGGCGGGGTCCACCCCGTCGGCGACGGCCGTGATGAGCAGCATGAGCAGGAGCAGCGACACGCCCTGCACCACGATGTCGAGGGCCAGCGCCAGGGCGCGCGTGGCGAACCCCGCCGGGCGCAGGTCGAGCACCACGGCGTCCCCGGTGACCAGCTGCGACGGCGCCCCGTGGGCGTTCTGACCCGGGTGTACCACCAGTGCTCCCTTCTTCCCCGATGGGCACCGATCGCCCCCGGTGCCCGCCTCCCAGTCTGTCACCAAGGGTAGGGTCGCTTGGCGTGGAGATCGACGTTTTCGCCGCCGCGCACCGCGGGGACTGGGAGCGGCTCGAGGCGCTGGTGCGCCGGCGCCGCAGGCTGACCGGCCCCGAGGTCGACGAGCTGGTCGACCTGTACCAGCGGGTGTCCACCCAGCTCTCGGCCGTCCGCTCGGCCGGCGGCGACCCGGCCCTGGTGGGACGGCTGTCCGGCCTGGTGGCGCGGGCGCGCGCCGCCGTGGTCGGGGCGCACGACCCGGCCTGGCGCGACCTGGCCCGGTTCCTCACCCGGACCTTCCCGGCGGTGGTGTACCGGCTGCGGTGGTGGTGGATCGCGGCGAGCCTGGGCACCGTGGCCTTCTCCACCGCGATCGCCGTGTGGCTGGTCAACGACCCGGCGGCGATGGCGGCGATGGGCACCCCGGAGGACATCCGGGCCTACGTCGAGCACGACTTCGAGAACTACTACGTGGAGCACCCGGGGGCGTCCTTCGCGGCGCAGGTGTGGACCAACAACGCCTGGGCGGCGGCGCAGGCGCTGATCTTCGGGGTGTTCCTGTGCCTGCCCACGGTCTACGTCCTGGCGCTCAACGGCGCCAACCTGGGGACGGCCGGGGGCATGATGGTCGCCCACGGCAAGGGGGACGTGTTCTTCGGCCTGATCATCCCGCACGGGCTGCTGGAGCTGACGGCGGTGTTCGTGGCGGCCGGTGTGGGCCTCAAGCTCGGCTGGACCGTCATCGACCCGGGCGGCCGCCCGCGCGGCCGGGCCCTGGCCGAGGAGGTGCGCGCGGCGGTGGCCGTGGCGCTGGGGCTGGTGCTGGTGCTGTTCGTCTCCGGCCTGATCGAGGGCCTGGTGACGGGGTGGGTGCACACGACCTGGCTGCGCATCGGCATCGGCGTGGCGGCCGAGGCGGTGTTCCTGCTCTACGTCTACACCCTCGGCCGCAAGGCCTACCGGGAAGGCGAGACGGGCGACATCACCGCCGCCCCCCAGACGGCCCCGACGGCGGCGTAGGACGGCGGAGCGGACCGGGGCCGACCGTCGGCGGCGCGGACGCAAGGGGTTCCGGTCGCGTTCTTGATACACAGGTTCGACGTTTCCCCTGCGGCCTGCACAGATCCGCCGCTAGCTTCCCGTGCATGGTGAAACCCCCTCATGAGGCCCTGCACCGGATCTTCTGCGAGGATCCCCACCTGCTGGGGCGCACCTTCGAGCACCTCTTCGGCAACGGACCGCCCGCGCCCGAGTCGGTGTCGGTGCTCAACGCCGATCTCTCCGAGATCAAGGTCATCGAACGGCGCGTGGACTCCGTCCTGTGGTTGGAGTACGGCGCCGAGGACCACATCCTCATCATCGAGGCGCAGTCCGAGAAGGACGGGGGCAAGCGGGGCAGCTGGCCCTACTACGTCTCCTACCTGTACGAGAAGTTCGGGTGCGGAGTGACGCTGCTCGTCGCGTGCCCGTCGACGGCCACGGCGTCCTGGGCACGTGAACCCATGGTCATCGGCTCTCGGTGGCACTCGACCCAGACGACGGCCCCGATCGTGCTCGGCCCGGACAACGTCGCAACCGTCACCGACCCCGATCAGGCCGCCGAGGACGTGATGCTGGCGGTCTTCTCCGCGCTCGTGCACAGGAAGGGCCCGAAGCGGGATGGCATACTGAAAGCGCTGGCTGAAGCGCTGGACAGGATCGAAGTCGCGACCGCGAAGTACATCGCCGAGTTCACCGAGACCGGCCTCGACGAAGGCCCGGCGCGAGAGTTCTGGAGGGAACTGATGGCCGGAGCGACGTACCACTACCCGTCCCAGATGCGGTTGCAAGGCCGCGCGGAGATGGCGGCGAATTCGGTCTTCACCGTACTGAGGAGGCGGGGAATCCCGGTCTCTGACGGCGTGCGGGAGCGGATTTCGGCCTGCCGAGACGAGGCCGTGCTCAGCGGTCTGGTGGACCGGGCCTTCGATGTCCGTTCCGCTGAGGAACTTTTGGAGGACCTCCCGAAGGGCGACGCCCCCGCACGGTGAGCTTCGCCGGGGGAGGGCCTTGGGCCTTCCCCCGGTCGGCTACAGCCTGCCCTGGGCCTTCATGGCGATGTAGGCGTCGGCGAGGGCCGGGGCGATCGTGTCGGGCGGGGCGTCGACGACCTCGACGCCGTGCCTCTTCAGTTCGGCCGTGACGCGCCTGCGGTCGGCCAGGGTCCGGCGCGCCGCCGCCGAGCGGTAGGCCGCGCGGGCGTCGCCGCGCTCGGCCGCCATCGCCTCCACCGCCGGGTCGCCCACCGCGGCGAGCATCACCGCGTGCCGCGCGGTCAGGGCCGGGAGCATCGGCAGCAGGCCCTCCTCCAGGGCCGAGGCGTTCAGGTCGGTCAGCAGCACCACCAGCCGCCGCGAGCGCCCCTGGCCGCCCAGGACCGCGGCGGCCATCGCCGCCGGGTCCGACTCCACCAGCTCGGCCTCCAGCGGGGCCATCGCCCCCACGATCGCGGGCACCGACGTGCCCCGCCCCCGGGTGCGCACCTGGGCCCGGACCCGGCGGTCGAAGGCCAGCAGGTCCACCCGGTCGCCCGCCTTGGCGGCCAGCGCCGCCAGCAGCAGCGCCGCGTCCATGGAGTGGTCCAGCCGGGGCACGTCCCCCACCCGGCCGGCCGAGGTGCGCCCGGTGTCCAGCACCAGCAGGATCCGCCGGTCCCGCTCGGGCCGCCAGGTGCGCACCACCACCGCCTCGCGGCGGGCCGTCGCCCGCCAGTCGATGGAGCGCACGTCGTCCCCGGGCACGTACTCGCGCAGCGAGTCGAACTCGCTGCCCTGCCCGCGCACCAGGGCGCTGGTGCGCCCGTCCAGTTCGCGCAGGCGCGCCAGCTTGCCCGGCAGGTGGCGGCGGCTGTGGAAGGGCGGCAGCGCCCGCAGCGTCCACGGCGCGGTGTGCGTGGCCTGGCGGGCCGCCAGGCCCAGCGGGCCCAGGCAGCGCACGGTCACCCCCGCCGCCGCGTGGTCGCCGCGCCGCTGCGGCTCCAGCACGGTCGCCAGCCGCCGCCGCTCGCCGCGCGGCACCCGCAGCGGGTGCCGGGCCGGGTGCGCCCCCGCGCTCGGCGGCCAGGCGTCCCGCAGCACCCCGCGCAGCGCCCGCCCGGGCGGGCCGGACACCAGCAGCTCCACCCGGGCGGTCTCGCCCAGCCGGACCGAGGTGTCGCCGGAGCGCTCCAGCGCGACCCGGCGCGCGCTGGGCGCCAGCGCCAGGTCGGCGGCGATGAGCAGCACCACCAGCGCCACCGACGCCCACGCCGCCTGCGGCGCGAGCACCCCGGCGGCCAGTACCACCGGAACGGCGGCGAAGGCGAGCGCCACCGCGCGGCCCGTGATCGCCATCAGTGCTCCATCCCCGGTCCCGTCGGCTCCACCGCGCGCCCTCCGCTCACCGGGGGACCGGCACCGAGGCCAGCACGCCGTCGAGCACCCCGTCGGCGGTGGCGCCCTCCAGCTCGGCCTCCGGCCGCAGCGCCACCCGGTGCCGCAGGGTCGCCCGGGCGAGCGCCTTCACGTCGTCGGGGGTCACGTAGTCCCGCCCGGACAGCCATGCCCAGGCCCGGGAGGTGCGCAGCAGCGCGGTCGCCCCGCGCGGGGAGGCGCCCAGCTGCAGAGACGGCGACCGCCGGGTGGCCCGGCACAGGTCCACGATGTAGCCCAGGACCTCCTGGGAGACGCGCACCGAGGCGGCCGCCGCGCGCGCGGCGGCCAGCTCGGCGGGGCCGGCCACCGGGCGCACCCCCGCCGCCTCCAGGTCCGAGGGGTCGAACCCGGCGGCGTGCCGGGCCAGCACCCCCACCTCGTCGTCCCGTTCGGGCAGGGCCACCACCAGCTTCAGCAGGAACCGGTCGAGCTGGGCCTCGGGCAGCGGGTAGGTGCCCTCGTACTCCACCGGGTTCTGGGTGGCGGCCACCACGAACGGGTCGGGCAGGGGCGAGGGGTCGCCCGCGACCGTCACCTGCCGCTCCTCCATCGCCTCCAGCAGGGCCGCCTGCGTCTTGGGCGGGGTGCGGTTGATCTCGTCGGCCAGGAACAGGTTGGTGAACACGGGCCCGCGGTGGAACTCGAACTCGGCGGTGCGCGCGTCGTAGACCATCGACCCGGTGACGTCGCCCGGCATCAGGTCCGGGGTGAACTGGGTGCGCTTGTGGTCCAGGTCCAGCGCCGCCGACAGGGCGCGCACCAGCAGCGTCTTGGCGACGCCGGGGACGCCCTCCATCAGCACGTGGCCGCGGCACAGCAGCGCCACGACCAGGCCGGTCACCGTCTCGTCCTGGCCGACCACGGCCTTGGCGACCTCGTGGCGCACGGCGCCCAGGGCCTGGCGCGCCTGCTCTGCGCTGGGCGCGCCCTGCGGGGTGAAGGCGGTCACGGTGTGCTTCCCTCTCTCGGTGGTCACGTGGGGTGGGGCGGTCAGGCGCCGGGGGAGAGCCGCCGCTCCAGGCGGTCGAGGTCGTCGGCGAGGGCGGCCAGTGCCGCGTCGTCGGCCGTGTCGCCCCCCTCCGGGGCACCGTACAGCAGCGACCGCACCCGCCCCGGGTCGTCCCCGGTGCGCCGGGCGACGGCCTCGGCGACCGCGTCGGCGCCGGCGCCGGGCCCCAGCCCGACGGCGGTGCGCAGCCGCTCGGCGGTGTCGGCGCGCAGCGCGGCGGCGGCCCGGTCCCGGGCCCGCCGGGAGGCGTAGAGCCGGGCCCGGCCCTCGGTGGTCTCGGCGGCGCGCACCACGACCGGGAGCCGCTCGGCGACCAGCGGCCCCAGCCGGCGGCCGCGCCACAGCGCCAGCAGCACCAGCGCGGCGGCCAGCGGGACCGCGGACCAGACCAGCGGCCGCGGCAGCAGGCTCCAGACGCTCTGTCCGCCGCCCTGCACCGCCGCGTCGGGCAGGAACCACACGACGTCGCGCCCGTCGGCCAGGTTGAGCAGCAGTGCGGCGTTGCCCTCGCGGCCCAGCTCGGCGTTGGTCAGCGGCGCCGGGTCGCCGAGCACGGTGGTGGCCGCCCCGTCCGGGCGGTCGGCGACGACGAGCGCGTCGCCGCCGTCGACCGGGTAGCAGCCGGTGGCGCCGCCGGTGTAGGTCTCGCCGCCGGTGTCGGCGGCCCCGGCGGCCTGCGCGGCGGGCAGCCCGCACCCGGGCTCCAGGGCGCCGCCGTCGGCGCGCCCGGCCACCGCGACCCCGGGGGCCAGGGTCCGCAGCGCGGGGCCGCTGGGGCGCACGGCGAGCACGTCGGCGCCGGAGCCGGCGAGCCGGTCCAGCTCGTCGCCGGTCAGCCGGTAGGAGGCGGACAGCACGACCAGGGCGTCGCCGGAGGCGGCGTCGAGCGCCGAGGCGCTGTCCCGGGCCACCGTGACGTCGCCGCCCTGGTCTTCGAGGATGTTGACGAGCGCGCGCGAGCCCTCCGGCGTCGTCGCCTCGGGCTCCAGCAGCCCGGTGCGCTCGGGGCTCGCCCCGAGCGAGACGATGAAGGAGAACAGCACCAGGACGGCGATCACCGCGACCGGCCCGCGCGCGCTGCGCCAGCGGGCCGCCAGTGACGGGGGAGCGGTCGGGGAGGCGGTCGTCACCGTGCGGCCTCCTGCGGGCGTGCGGCGGACAGGGCCTCGTCCAGGTCGCGCAGGGCGCGGTACCCCTCGGGGGTGGCCGGCCGGTCGCCGTAGGCGCTGTCGTTGAAGACCACCGCGGCCTCCTCCAAGGCGGCCCGGTGGGCGGGCAGCGCCTCGCCCGCGTCGGCGGCCAGCTCGGTGGCGGTGCGCCCGGGGCGCGGCGCCACCACGGCGCGCTCCTCCAGGTCCAGGGCGATGGCGCGGAGCCGCTCGCGGACCGCGGCGGACAGGTCCCCGGCCGCGGCGTGCCGTTCGGCGGCGGCCCGGTGGTCCGCCGCGGTCGCCGGGGCCCGGTCGCCGAACAGCGCGGCGGCCGAGGAGGCCCTGCGGGCCGGGCGGGCCCGCACGATGAGCACCACCGCGGCCAGCACCAGCACCGCCAGCAGCGGGCCCAGGGTCCACCAGCCGCCGGGCAGGTCCCCCGCGGCGCCTTGGGCGAGCTCGGTCAGCATCTCCCAGAACCGGGACAGGGCGCGCTGGACCAGCCCCGGTTCGGCGGCGCCGTAGGCCGGGTCGGAGAGCTCCTCTCCGGCGATGCGGGCGCCTTCCTCGCGGGTCACCACGGCTGGGCCCCCGGTGCGGGCTGGGCCCCCGAGGGGGGCGCGGCCGGCGCGTCGGGCAGGTAGACCTCGGGGCCGATGGCGGCGCCCTGCTGGGCGGCGGCCTGCAGCCGCAGGTCCAGGGCCTCACGGCGCATCCGCAGGTCGACGTAGAGCAGGCCGGTGACCCCGCTCAGGAACGGCGAGGTGATCGCGCCGCCCAGGACCGACCCCAGGAAGATCGCCGTGGCGTAGAGGACCGCCGCCAGCGCGGTGTCGGTGACGGCGACCATCGCCACCGACCCGCCGAGGGAGAAGGGCGTGGCCAGGATGCCCGCCACCATGCTGGTGATGATCGAGGCCAGGATGAGGATGCCGAAGGTGCGCCACCACGATCCGGTGGTCAGCCGCCAGGAGCGGGCCAGGGCCCGTCCGGCGCCCACCCGCTCGAGCACCGCGGCCGGCATCGCCAGCGCCACGCGGACGTAGATCCACACGCCGAGCACCGCGGTGAGCAGCAGGCCGCCGATGAGCAGCGGCACGCCCAGCCAGGGCTCGACCTCCACGGCCAGGAACACGCCGCCGATGAGCACCCCGAAGAACAGCACGAACCAGCCGATGCTCATCAGCACCAGCAGCCCGGCCACCCCCAGGACGGCGCCGGTGCGCGGGGCGAACCAGGCGAACGCCTCCCGGACGGTGGGCCGCCGCCCCAGCACCGCCATGCCGATGACCGAGGCCAGCACGCCGGAGAGCACCGCCGTTCCGACGAACTGCACCACCAGGCCTCCGGCGTTGAGCGCCATCGTCGTCACCGAGAACGGGAAGGCGTCGCCGGGGGCCCCACCGGGCTCGACCTGGGTGGCGAACCGGTCCATGTCGTTGAGCAGGGTGCCGTTGCCGATCGAGGGCAGCAGGCTGACCACGGCGCTGAGCAGCACCGCCAGCCCCAGCACGGTCTTGGGGTTGCCGCGGATGTAGCTGAAGGCCCCGTTGAAGATGTCGCCCAGGGTGAGCGGTCGCAGCGCGATGATGCCCGGGCGCGGCACCGGCGGCGGCCCCCAGCCGGGGGCGCCGTACCCGCCGTGGCCGCCGTAGGGGGGGTGGCCCCCCGGGGGCGGCGGGGACCCGCCGGGCGGCGCGTACCCCGGGCCGTATCCGGGGCCGGACGGGGCGGGCCCGGGATCCTGCGGCGGGGGCGCGGCGCCTCCGCCGGGGACGGCCCACGGACCCGGAGGCGGCGCCTGTTCGGGTCCCGGATCGCCTCCGGGGCGGCCGTCGTCGTGCGTCATCTCTCCTCCGCCGTCCGTCTAACGCATGGGTGTCCCCACGCTATGCGAGATCGCCCGCGGGGCGGGCCGCGGCCCGCCCCGGCCACCCTTCGCGCCCTGCGTGAGCGGCGCGTCCATTCGTTCGTTTTGTATGCTTTCGGTTATCTACCGACCAAGTCGCGCGATGTCCGGAGGCGGACAGCCCGGGGCGGTGCCCGCGGGCGCGGACGGGGCGGGGAGTACGCGATCGGGGAGGCGATCGGGCCGAGGCCGCGGGGTGACCGGGGCGAACCGCAGCCGGACGCGCCGGGGAGATGGCAAGGTGTGGGGGAGACCACGGCTCCCGCCAGGGACCCCCGGCAGAAGTGACCGCAGTTCGCCGCTTGAGTGTCCAGAAAGGAGAAGGCGCCGGGTGACGCGTCCCCATCGGGGAGGCGGACCGGGTGCCGGAAGCATTGATGAAGGGACGCGTACTGGTCGTCGACGACGACCTCGCCCTCGCCGAGATGCTCGGCATCGTCCTCAGAGGCGAGGGCTTCGAGCCGACGTTCGTGCACGACGGGGACAAGGCGCTGGAGGCCTTCCGCGAGTCCAAGCCCGACCTGGTGCTGCTGGACCTGATGCTGCCCGGGACCGAGGGCATCGACGTGTGCCGTCAGATCCGCGCCGAGTCGGGCGTGCCGGTGGTGATGCTGACCGCCAAGGGCGACACCGTCGACGTGGTGCTCGGCCTGGAGTCGGGGGCCGACGACTACATCGTCAAGCCGTTCAAGCCCAAGGAGCTGGTGGCCCGCGTCCGCGCGCGCCTGCGCCGAACCGAGGAGCCCGCCCCCGAGGTGCTCCAGATCGGCGACATCACCATCGACGTGGCCGGGCACGCGGTGCGCCGGGACGGCGAGCCGATCAGCCTCACCCCGCTGGAGTTCGACCTGCTGGTGGCGCTGGCCCGCAAGCCGCGCCAGGTCTTCACCCGCGAGGTGCTGCTGGAGCAGGTCTGGGGCTACCGGCACGCCGCCGACACCCGCCTGGTCAACGTGCACGTCCAGCGGCTGCGGGCCAAGATCGAGAAGGACCCGGAGCACCCCGAGGTCGTGGTGACCGTGCGGGGCGTCGGCTACAAGGCCGGCGGCGCCGCCTGACCGGATCCGGACGGGAACGGGAGCAACGGGAGCAGTGGCCGCCGACGGGACCAGCGACCCCGCCGCGCCGCAGGAGGCGGCGGGGGCGGACGAGTCGGCCCCGGGGGCGCTGCACAGGGTGAGCACCGGACTGCTGCGCGGTTACCTCGCGGCCCAGCGGGCCGCCCGCGGCCTGGTGCGCTGGGTGCACCAGCGCTGGCGCTCCTCGCTGCAGCTGCGGGTGGTCTCCAGCACGCTGGCGATCTCGGTGGCGGTCGCCGCCGTGCTCGGCTTCTTCCTGGTCCAGCAGGTGCGCAGCGGGCTGCTGGAGGCCCAGCGCGAGGCGGCGCTGAACGACCACGCCGCCGGGGTGAGCAGCGCGATCAACGCGCTGCAGGACGGCGACCAGTCGGTGGACTCCGAGGAGCTGCTGGAGAGCATCGTCGACGACCTGGCCGGAGGGCGTGCCGAGTCGGGCGCCTACGACGTGATGATCCTGCCGAGCGTGTCCGGCACCCGCGGGTTCGTCGGCGGGGACGTGCGCAGCGCCACGGTCCCCGAGCGGCTCCGCGAGACGGTGCAGGCCTCGGCCACCGGCGAGCCCGCCTACTGGACCTACACCGAGATCCGGCGGGACTACGCCGACGACGAGCCCGGCCTGGTGGTCGGCGCCCCGCTCTCGCACACCTACGAGCTCTACTACGTCTTCCCGCTCTCGCACGAGCAGGACATGCTCGACCTGGTGCAGAACACCCTGTTCGTGGTCGGCGCGCTGCTGTGCCTGGTGCTGGGGGTGATCTCCTACCTGGTCACCCGGCAGGTGGTGAGCCCGGTGCGGGCGGCGGCCGGGTCGGCCGAGCGGCTGGCCGAGGGCGAGCTGAACGAGCGCATGCAGGTGCGCGGCACCGACGACCTGTCCCGGCTGGCGGTCTCCTTCAACGAGATGGCCGGGAGCCTGCAGGAGAAGATCCAGGAGCTGGAGGAGCTGTCCAAGTCCCAGCGCCAGTTCGTCTCCGACGTCTCGCACGAGCTGCGCACCCCGCTGACCACCATCCGGATGGCCGGCGACCTGCTCTACGAGCAGCGCGACGACCTGGACGCGGCGATGAACCGCTCGGTGGAGCTGCTCCAGGGCCAGCTGGAGCGGTTCGAGGAGCTGCTGGGCGACCTGCTGGAGATCAGCAGGCACGACGCGGGCGCGGCCGCCCTCGCGGTGGAGCCGGTGGACATCCGCGACTGCGTGCTCAAGGCGGTCGGCGACTCCGAGCAGATCGCCGAGAAGCGGGGCATCAAGGTGGTGCTGCGCCTGCCCGCCGAGCCGTGCACCGCCGACATGGACGCCCGCCGCATCACCCGCATCCTGCGCAACCTGGTCGTCAACGCGATCGAGCACAGCGAGGACCGGGACGTGGTGGTCACCGCCGCGTGCGACCGGGACGCGGTGGCCGTGGCGGTGCGCGACCACGGGGTGGGCCTCAAGGAGGGCGAGGAGCACCTGTGCTTCGACCGCTTCTGGCGGGCGGACCCGGCCCGCGCCCGCACCACCGGCGGGACCGGGCTCGGGCTGTCGATCGCCAAGGAGGACGCCCAGCTGCACGGCGGTTGGCTGCAGGCCTGGGGCGAGCCCGGGGCCGGGTCGCAGTTCCGGCTCTCCCTGCCCCGCTCGGCCGGCCAGGAGCTGCGCGGCTCGCCGCTGCCGCTGGTGCCGCCGGAGCGCTCGATGGGCCGCGGCCGCATCGCCCGCCCCGCGCCGGAGGAGGCGCCCGCGGGCGAGCCGGCGCCCGCCGAGGAGCAGGGGCGGACCACCACCGCGGGGGAGGTCGGATGAGACGCGTGCCCAATCGTGCCGGCGCCGCCGCCGGGGCCCTGGCGGTGCTCATCGCCGGGGGCTGCGCCACGGTGCCCTCGGCCGGCCCCATCGCCCAGAGCGACCGCGGCGGGGACTCCCCCGCCGCCTCCGACTCCTACGTGCGCATGCTGCCCGCCGGACCCCAGCCCGGCGTCAGCGAGGACGGCCTGGTCCAGGGGTTCCTGAAGGACATGGCCAGCTTCGAGGACAACCACGCCGCGGCCCGGCGGTTCCTGCTGCCCGACCGCCGCTCCTCCTGGTCGCCGGACGACTCGGCGCTGGTCTACGAGAGCATGGACACCGTCTCGCTGGACGTGGAGCCCGGGACCGACGAGAACACCGCCACGGTGCGGATGCGCACCCCCGAGGCGGCCGTGATCGACCCCGACGGCCACTACGTGGCCGGCGACGGCGGCGACCTCATCGACGTCTCCTTCCGGCTGGAGCGGGACGGGGAGGGCGAGTGGCGCATCGCCGACCTGCCCGACCGGCTCGTCCTGGCCCGCGCCGACGTCGAGCGGGTGTACCGGCCGCTGAACATGTACTTCTTCAACCGGGACCGCCGCACCCTGGTCCCCGACCCGGTGTTCATCCCGGTGACCTCGGACGACGTGGCCACCCGCCTGGCCAAGAAGGTGGTGGCCGGGCCGACCCGCTGGCTCTCCCCGGCGGTGGGCTCGGCGTTCCCGGAGCAGGCCCGCGCCGACGTGGCCTTCGACGGCGGCCGGGTGACGGTGGAGCTGGGCGGCCGCACCCCCTCGGCCGAGGACCGCGAGGCGATGGAGGCCCAGCTGGGCTGGACCCTCAAGCAGCTGCCGGAGGTGCAGGAGGTGGTGCTGCGCGCCGGCGGGGAGGAGAGCCGCGTCCCCGAGGACGAGGAGGAGAGCCTGCAGGGCGCCACCGAGGAGTGGGCGTCGGTCGACCCCTCGGGCGTCGGCGGCGGAGGGCTGAAGGCCTACTTCGTGCGCGAGGGGCGGCTGTGGAGCATGGAGGGCGAGCAGGACGGCGGCCGCCCCGAGGTCGCCGCGGTCCCGGGGGCGCCCGGCCAGGGCGGCGAGGCGCTCGGCGGGTACGCGGTCTCCCTGGACGAGCAGCACTTCGCCGCCGTGGACGGGGAGAACGACCGGGTGGTGCTGGCCGACGCCGGGGACGGGTCCTTCCGCCCGGTGCTCGACGGCGAGGGGTTCTCGGCCCTGTCCTGGGACTCCTACGGCAACCTCTGGGCCGTGGAGCAGCTCGGCCCGGAGCCCGCCGACGACGGCGGGGAGGACGGCGCCGGCGAGGACGGGGACGCGGAGGACTCCGAGGGGGCCGGCGGTGACGAGGAGTCCGGGGACGAGGGGTCCGGCGGCGGTGAGTCCGAGGACGAGGAGTCCCCGTCCACACGGGTGTGGATGCTGCGCGGCGGCACCGACCCGGTGGAGGTGGAGGTCCCCGGCCTGACCGACCGCGCCGTCTCCCAGCTCCGGCTCTCCCGCGACGGCACCCGCGCGGCGGTCATCACCGAGGACGGCGGCGCCGGCGGCCGGCTGTGGGTGGGCCGGGTGTCCGCGGACGAGGACGGCGGCGTCCGGCTCGGCGGCTTCATGGGGCTGGCGCGCGACGTCGGCGAGGTGGTCGACGCCGCCTGGCGCGGCGCCGACCAGCTGGCCGTCCTGGGCACCCAGCGCGACGGCGCGGTCCGGGGCTACCTGGTCCCGCTGGACGGCGGCACCGCCCCCTCCAGCGTGGGCCCGCTGTCGGGGGCCCGCACCATCGCGGCCGCCCCCGAGCTGCCGCTCCTGGCCGGTGCCGACGACGACCAGCTCTGGCTGACCGCCGACCGCGTCAGCTGGCAGCGCGCGACCGAGGGCAGCGACCCGGTCTTCCCCGGGTAGTCCCCGCCCGGCCGTCCACAGGGGCGTGGTCCGCCGGTCCCCCCGGGGCCGCGCCGGGTGAGACTGAGGGCGTGCTCTCCCTCTCCCGGCTCCGTGCCCTGGGCGGCCTCGCGATCGGGCAGTGCTGCGCCGGCTGCGGGCGTCCCGGGCCGCTGGTCTGCGCGGAGTGCGCGGACCGGCTCGCGCCCCGGCCGCACCGCTGCTCGGCCCGTCCCGGGTGCCCGCCGACCTGGGCCGCCGGGCCCTACACCGGCGCCGACCGGGCCCTGCTGCTGGCCTACAAGCACGGCGGCGCCCGGGCGCTCGCCGCGCGGTCGGCCGAGCGGCTGGCCGCCGCCGTCGCGGCCGCCGTCCCCGGCCCCCGGCCGGTGCTGCTGGTCCCGGTGCCCGCCCGGCCGCAGAGCGTCCGGCGCCGGGGCGGCGACCAGGTCCTGCCGCTGTCCCGCCGCACCGCCCGTGCCCTGCGCGGGCGGGGGCGCGCCGCCGCGCACCTGCCCCTGCTCCGGCACGTGCGCCGGGTCGACGACCAGGTGGGCCTGGGGCGCGCCGGACGGCGGCGGAACCTGTCCGGTGCGCTCGCCGTCCGTCCGGGGCGCGCGCCGCCGGACACCGCGCCGACCGGCACGGTGGTGGTCGACACGGTGCTGGTCGACGACGTCGTCACCACCGGGGCCACGCTGGCCGAGGCGGCGCGTGCGCTGCGGGCCTCCGGCGCCACCGTGCGGGCCGCGGCGGTCCTGGCCGAGCGCAGGTGAGCAGGGGGACGGGGGCGGTCCGGGGCCGTCCCCGGGGGCGTCAAAAATCTTTTGCCGGCGGGGCCGAAGGGGTCCGCTCCGGTGCCGTGAAGGGGCATCCGTGCCGTTTCCAGGACCTCCGGTGCGAATTCTCCACCTGACAAGTGGCGGTTCTCGGGTTAGCGTTTCGGACATGGCACCCGCCCGGGTCCGTGGTTGCGCCGGGGTGCGCTGCGCCGACAGGCGGAGCGGACCGCGGCAAGCCGATGCCAGGCGCAGGCGAAACGGCCCACGTAAGGCGACTTTTCGTCGTCCGATCACGGTGCGCCTTAGAGGTAAGACCTGCCTCGCAGAGGGTCCGGATGATCCTCGGGAGCGGGAGAAGGGCAGTAGTCGCACGCAAAGCGGCGGACCCCTCAGCAGGCGGATGTGGGGACGAAGACCAGGTCGGCCGGGCGGGTGGCATCCTCTTCCTCCGGTGTGCGCGCCCCGGCCGGCGGGCCCGGCGGCCCCGCCGGGCGCCCGCACGGCGCGCCGGTCCTGTCCCGAATGTGGTGTTCCCGGCCGTGAACAGGGTCTCTGCCACTCGATGCGCGGGTGATCATGGCCGTGTTCCGGGGTATACGCAAACCCAGACGAGCCGTCGCGAGCCGCCTGGGCCGCGCGTTCCGCGGGCAGCCGGGCGGTCGGAAGGAGGAGCCCTTCGGTCCCCGCGCGCGCCGCGCGCAGGGATGCACCAACGGCCTGGCCGCCGCACGGGCGGCGGCTGAGCGATCAAGGGGGTCTTGTGGACATCATCGTCAAGGGGCGGCGCACCGAGATCAGCGACAAGTTCCGGCAGCACGTCGAGAACAAGCTCGCCAAGCTCTCGAAATGGGAGCGCAAGGGGATGACCGTCGACGTCGAGGTCTCCCGCGAGCGCAACCCGCGCCAGTCGTCCCAGAGCGAGCGGATCGAGCTGACGATCCACTCCACCGGCCCGGTCATCCGCAGCGAGGCCTCGGCCGACGACCGCTACGGCGCCCTCGACCTGGCCCTGGACCGGGTCGAGTCGCGGCTGCGCAAGGTCGTCGACCGCCGGAAGGTGGGCAAGGGCAAGCGCGCCCCGGTGTCGGTGGCGGCGGCCACCGCGGACCTCGCCGAGCCCGGCGCCGCCGGCGCGGCCTGGGTCCCGGCGCCCGCCGGCGCGCCCGCGGAGTCGGCTGCCGGGGAGGAGGGGCGCTTCGACGACGAGTTCGTCGAGCTGGACACCCAGGGGGACGGCCCGGTCATCGTCCGCGAGAAGTTCCACTCGGCCAAGCCCATGAGCATCGACCAGGCCCTCATGGAGATGGAGCTCGTGGGCCACGACTTCTACCTGTTCCACGACGAGGAGAAGGACGCCCCCAGCGTCGTCTACCGGCGCCGGGGCTTCAACTACGGGGTCATCCGCCTGACGGACTGACCCGCCCCGGCCCGCACCACGGGGGCGGCGCACCCGGTGCGCCGCCCCCTCCCGCGGCCCCGGCCGGGCGCCTCACGCCCCGGCCGGGCGCCTCACGCCCCGGCCCGGCGGCGCTCGGCCTCCAGCTCGCGGTCGCGTTCCTTGATCCGGTGCAGCGGCGTGGTGTGCGGCTCCTCGGACTCGCGGTGCGGGTCGTCCAGCACCACGTCGGTGAAGATGTCCCCGGCCACGCACACCGCCAGCCCGGCCAGCGCCGCCACCGCGGCGGCGATCAGCGGCCAGGGCGTGCCGGCCACCATCGCCGCGGCCGCCAGCAGCGCCCCCGCCAGGAGCAGCCCCACCCCGATCCAGGAGCGGACGCGCCCGCGGTGGTCGCCGGTGGGGGCGAACCGCCCCCCTTCCCTCTGGTAGCCCCGGATGCGGGCGTCGTAGCGCCCGGCGTCCCGTCCGGTGTGCTCTTCGCGCTCGCGGCGGTCTGCCATCTCGGTGTCCCCCTTCACCGTGGTCCTCGGCCCTTCACAGGCCCTCCCCCTGGCGATATACCCGAACGAACGCCCTCTGCCCGTTCCGTCCCCCGGCCGCGGCCCCGTGCCGCCCCGTCGGGAGGGCGCGGGCGGGACGGCGAGGCAATAAGCTCGCCTAGGATGGAAGGCTGGGGGTCAAGGACACCGTCCCGCCTCCGGACGCGGGCCCCGATCTGCTGAGGAGCGCAGAGCAAGTGCCAGGCATACTCGACAAGGTCCTCCGCGCGGGAGAAGGCAAGATCCTGCGCAAGCTCAAGAAGCTCACGGACCAGGTCAACTCGATCGAGGAAGACTTCGCCGACCTCACCGAGGCCGAGCTCCGCGAGCTCACCGACGAGTACCGCGAGCGCCTCAAGGACGGCGAGAAGCTCGACGACCTGCTCCCCGAGGCCTTCGCCACGGTCCGCCGCGCCGCCCAGCTGACCCTCGGCCAGCGCCACTTCGACGTCCAGATCATGGGCGGGGCCGCGCTGCACCTCGGCAACATCGCCGAGATGAAGACCGGTGAGGGCAAGACCCTGACCTCCACCCTGCCGGTCTACCTGAACGCGCTCACGGGCGAGGGCGTGCACGTGGTCACCGTCAACGACTACCTGGCCCGCCGCGACGCCGAGAACATGGGCCGCATCTACCAGCTGCTGGGGCTGGAGGTCGGGGTGATCAGCCCCGAGATGAAGCCGGACGCCCGCCGCGCCGCCTACGCCGCCGACGTCACCTACGGCACCAACAACGAGTTCGGCTTCGACTACCTGCGCGACAACATGGCGCTGTCGATGGACGCGCTGGTGCAGCGCGGCCACAACTTCGCCATCGTCGACGAGGTCGACTCCATCCTCATCGACGAGGCCCGCACGCCCCTGATCATCAGCGGCCCGGCCCAGCAGAACTCCCGCTGGTACGAGGTCTTCGCCAAGATCGCCCCGCGCCTGCGCCGCGACGAGGACTACGAGGTCGACGAGAAGAAGCGCACCGTCGGCATCAACGAGTCCGGCGTCGCCAAGGTCGAGGACCAGCTCGGCATCGAGAACCTGTACGAGCCGGCGAACACGCCCCTGGTCTCCTTCCTCAACAACGCCATCAAGGCCAAGGAGCTCTACCGCAAGGACAAGGAGTACATCGTCAACGACGGCGAGGTGCTCATCGTCGACGAGTTCACCGGCCGCGTGCTCCGCGGGCGCCGCTACAACGAGGGCATGCACCAGGCCATCGAGGCCAAGGAGCGGGTGAAGATCAAGGACGAGAACCAGACGCTCGCCAAGATCACCCTGCAGAACTACTTCCGCCTCTACGACAAGCTCTCGGGCATGACCGGCACGGCCGAGACCGAGGCCGCCGAGTTCCACCAGACCTACGGCATCGGCGTGGTCCCCATCCCGACCAACAAGCCGATGATCCGCTCCGACGAGAAGGACCTCGTGTACAAGCACGAGGAGGGCAAGTTCGACGCCATCGTCGAGGACATCGCCGAGCGCCACGAAGAGGGCCAGCCGGTGCTGGTGGGCACCACCAGCGTGGAGAAGTCCGAGCTGCTGTCCAAGCTGCTCAAGCGCCAGGGCGTGCCGCACGACGTGCTCAACGCCAAGAACCACGCGCGTGAGGCCTCGATCATCGCCCGCGCCGGCAAGCTGGGCGCGGTCACCGTGGCCACCAACATGGCCGGCCGCGGCACCGACATCATGCTCGGCGGCAACGCCGAGTTCATGGCCGACGAGGAGCTGCAGGGCCGGGGCCTGACCCCGCTGGAGACCCCCGAGGAGTACGAGGCCGCCTGGCCGGAGGCGCTGGAGAAGGCCGAGAAGGAGGTCGCCAGCGAGCACGAGCAGGTCGTCGAGGCCGGCGGGCTGTACGTGCTGGGCACCGAGCGGCACGAGTCGCGGCGCATCGACAACCAGCTGCGCGGCCGTTCGGGCCGCCAGGGCGACCCCGGCATGAGCCGGTTCTACCTGTCGCTGCGCGACGACCTGATGCGCATGTTCAACAGCGCCCGGGTCGAGATGATCATGGAGCGCACCAACTTCCCCGACGACCAGCCGATCGCCTCGGGCATGGTCACCAAGGCGATCCAGAGCGCGCAGACCCAGGTCGAGCAGCAGAACTTCGAGATCCGCAAGAACGTCCTGAAGTACGACGAGGTGCTCAACCGCCAGCGCAAGGTCATCTACTCCGAGCGCCGCAAGGTGCTGGAGGGGGCCGACCTGCAGGAGCAGATCGCCGGGATGGTCGACGACGTGCTGGACGGCTACGTGCGCTCGGCGACCGCCGAGGGCGACGCCGGGGACTGGGACCTGGACAAGCTCTGGAACGCCTTCAAGCAGGTCTTCCCGATCAGCTTCACGGTGGACGACCTCATCGAGGAGAACGGCGGCCTGGGCTCGCTCACCCCGGACCTGATCTCCGAGCGGGTCCGCGAGGACGCGCACGCGGCCTACACCCGCCGCGAGGAGGAGCTGGGCGCCGAGGCGATGCGCGAGGTCGAGCGGCGCATCGTGCTGCAGGTGATGGACCGCAAGTGGCGCGAGCACCTGTACGAGATGGACTACCTCCAGGAGGGCATCGGCCTGCGCGCCATGGCCCAGCGCAACCCGCTGATCGAGTACCAGCGGGAGGGCTTCGACATGTTCCAGGAGATGCTGGCCGCGATCAAGGAGGAGGCGGTCGGCTACATCTTCAACGTCGAGGTCCAGGTCAAGGGCAAGTCGGAGGTCAGCGCCTCCTCGGCGGCCGCCGCCGCGGCGGCCAACGGCACCGCGGTCGCCGCGGCCGCGGGCACCGCCACCGAGGACGAGGCCGAGGCGGAGGACGGCGAGGACACCGACGGCGGTGAGCCCTCGGAGAAGGGCGCCGACGCCTCTGACGACGCCGCCGACGACGACGCCGGCTCCTCCGGGGACGACGGGGAGGTCGTGGTCTCCGGCTTCGGGACCGACCGCGGCCCGGACCGGCTCCAGTACTCGGCGCCGTCCGAGGACGGCGGGGTCGACAAGCGGACCGAGACGGTGGAGGACTCCTACGCCGGGACGCCGCGGAACGCCCCCTGCCCCTGCGGGTCGGGCAAGAAGTTCAAGAAGTGCCACGGCGACCCGAAGAACAAGTAGCCGGACGGGCATGAACGCACGCGGCCGGGGCCGCCCCCACGGGGGTGGCCCCGGCCGCGTTTGGTCGGGCGCCGGTCGCGGTCCCGGAGACGGCGAACAGCCCCGCCCCGGTGCCACAGAACCCGCCGTGACCTGAGCGGATGAACGTGACCGCCGGGAAGGCGGGCAGGCCCGGAGGCCCAGTGGGCAGGGCGGGGCCGCCCTGTCCGTACGCGGAGCGGCGGGGCGCCTCCGGTGCGGCGTCCCACCCGACCGTCCGTCACCGGAGCCGGGTCCGGACATGGGGGAGCCCCCGGCCGCAGGCCGGGGGCTCCCCGTGGTGGTCCGTACAGGAAGGAGGAGGGCGTCAGCCGGTGCCGCCGCCCTTCTCCTGCCCCTTGGCGGCGCCGTCGCCGGACGCCGCGGCCTCGCCCGGCTGGTCCGGGTTGGCGGCCACCGAGGCGTTCTCCTCGACCGGCTCGCGGCCCGGGGTGGGCAGGTTGAGCTTCTTGATCAGGAAGTAGAACACCGCGTAGTAGATCGCGAAGTAGACCACGCCCATCAGCAGGATCCACACCAGCCCGGTGGTGTTGGACTTGAAGGCGTTGAGCACCATGTCGATCAGGCCCGCGGAGAACCCGAAGCCCAGGTGGGCGTCGAGCGCGTTCAGGATCGCCATCGAGACGCCGGTGAGCACCACGTGCACCGCGAAGAGCACCGGGGCGATGAAGATGAACGCGAACTCGATCGGCTCGGTGATGCCGGTGACGAACGCGGTCAGCGCCGCCGAGATCATGATGCCGCCGACCGTGGCCCGCTGGCTCGGGTGCGCGGCGCGCCACATGGCGATGGCGGCGGCGGGCAGGCCGAACATCAGCACCGGGAAGAAGCCGGACAGGAAGCCGCCGGCGGTCGGGTCGCCGGCCAGGTAGCGGTTGATCTCGCCGTGCACGACCTCGCCGGTGGCGGGGTTCTCGAAGCTGCCGAAGACGAACCAGACCACCGAGTTGACGATGTGGTGCAGGCCGAAGGGCAGCAGCAGGCGGTTGACGACGCCGTAGACGCCGGCGCCCAGCGGGCCGGAGGCCACGATCCAGGTGCCCAGGTCGTTGATCCAGCCGCCGACGGTGGGCCAGATGAAGCCGAAGACGACCGCCAGCAGCAGCGAGGCGACCGCGGTGACGATCGGGACGAAGCGGCGGCCGCCGAAGAAGCCCAGCCAGGCCGGGAGCTTGATCTTGTAGTAGCGCTGCCACAGCACCGCGGCCAGGATGCCGATCGCGATGCCGCCGAGCACGTCGGAGGGGTTCTTGACCCCCCAGTTGATGACCTCTTCGCCGGCGGCGTCGAAGGTGGTGACCGACTCCTTCAGCTGCCCGCTGGGGTCGAAGTGGAAGAAGAGGTACTTGGTCACGCGGTCGAACACCACGTAGCCCACCACGGCGGCCAGCGCGGTCGAGCCGTCGGCCCGCTTGGCGAAGCCGATGGCCACGCCCACCGCGAACAGCAGCGGCAGCGCCTGGAAGAGCGAGTCGCCGGCGGTGCCGATGACACCGGCGACCGGCTCCATCCAGCCCAGGCCGGTGACGTCGGCCAGGCCGCCCGGCTCCGGGCCGTTGGCGCCCAGCATGTCGCCCTGGCCGAGCCGGAGCAGGATCGCCGCCGCGGGCAGCACGGCGATCGGCATCATCAGGCTGCGCCCGATGCGCTGGAGCAGCCCGAGGAGCGAGGATCCCGCTCCTGCGCCGCTCTCGGCGGATTTCGTGGAACTCACTGGTGTTCCTCCATTGGATGCGGACGGGTGGGATGGCGGCGCCGGCGCGTGTGCGGGACGCGTCCGGCGGCCTCAGCCGCCGGCGGGGCGCCGCGGGTCCAGACGCGAGTGCAGCTGGTAGCGGTCCGCACGGTAGCTGGACACGGCCAGCTCCATGCAGACCCCCTTGCAGAAGCTGCGGCGCTGCATCGACAGCACCGGGCTGCCGTTGGGCAGCCCGAGCAGCTTCGCGTCTGCGGGGTCGCAGATCCCTGCTTCGATGGTCTGCTCGCCCGAGTCGAGGAGGATCCCGTACTCCTCTTCCAGGATCCGGTAGAGGGAGCGGTCGCCCAGCGCGACGCGCTCCAGTCCGGGCAGCGGCGCCAGCGGGAGCGTGGTGCGCTCGACCGCCATCGGCTCGCCGTCGGCGGTGCGCAGCCGCTCGATGTGCAGGACCTGGTCGCCGGGGGCCAGCTCCAGCAGCCGGGCGGTGTGCGCGGAGGCGGGGGCGGCGCGGCGCGCCAGGTCGCGCGATCCGGGTGTGAAGCCGCGTGCGCGCATATCCTCGGTGAACGAGGCCAGTTCGAGCGGCATGGCGATCTTGGGGCGGGCCACGAAGGTGCCCTTGCCCGGCACCCGGTACAGCGCCCCTTCCGATACCAGGACGTCCACGGTCTGGCGCACCGTCATCCGGGAGAGCCCGTAGCGGTTGCCGAGTTCGCGCTCGGAGGGGATGGGGTCGTCGACCGCGAGACCGCGCTCGGTGATCCAGTCCAGCAGCAGGTCCCGGAGCTGGGCGTACTTGGGAACCGGGCTCGTGGGGTCGATCATGGTTCGGTCGCCTGTTCGCTGGTGGGACGTTCTGGTATGACTGGTATAGGCCGGACTAGACCAGAGTACATTGTCATGTGCCGATCCGTTCCCGGCCGCACAGCGATTAACACGGGCGCCGGCGTCTCCGGCGGCACCAGCGATGGGGAAGATGCCTGATGACCACGACGACGAGCGTGATGCGCGCTGAGATCGCCGAGCAGCCCGCGGCGCTGCGCCGCACCCTGGAGGCCCTGACGCCGCTCACCGCGGACCTGGGCGAGCTGGGCCGCCGCACCCGGCAGGTGCTGTTCATCGCCCGCGGCTCCTCCGACAACGCCGCAGTGTACGGCTCCTACCTGCTCCAGGCGCACGCCGGGCGGCTGGCCACCCTGGCCTCGCCGTCGATCGCCACCACCTACGGCTCCAAGGTCGACCTGGACGGCGTGCTCGCCGTGGCGATCTCCCAGTCCGGCCGGACCGAGGAGATCGTCGACACCATGGCCTGGGCCGCCGACTGCGGCGCCCGCACCGTGGCGGTCACCAACGGGGAGGGCTCCCCGCTCGCCGAGTCCGCCGACCTGGCCCTGGTCACCAAGGCCGGGGACGAGCTGGCGGTGCCGGCCACCAAGACCTACACCACCCAGCTGGCCGCCCTGGCCGTGCTCGCCCTGGGCCTCGGCGCCGACCTGGACGCCGGCGAGCTGAACGCGGTGCCCGACGCCATCGAGGAGCTGCTGGCCGCCCCCGGCGACGGCGTGGAGGAGCTGGCCGAGCGGCTGACCCCGGTGCAGGGGGCGGTGATCTCCGGGCGCGGCATGGCCTTCTCCACCGCGCTGGAGGCCGCCCTCAAGCTCAAGGAGGCCTGCTACCTGCACGCCATGGGGCTGTCCTACGCCGACCTGCTGCACGGCCCGATCGCCGTGGTCGACTCCTCCACCCCGGCCATCCTGGTCGCGGCGAACTCCGGCCCCACGCTGCCGGGCACCGCCGCCCTGGCCGAGCGGGTCGCCGCGGCCGGCGCCCCGGTCTACGGCATCGGCGGCGGCTCCACCCTGGCCTCCGCCTGCGACCTGGCCCTCCCGGCGCCCGACCTGCCGGAGTGGACCGCGCCCATCGGGCTGATCGTCCCCGCCCAGCAGCTCACCGAGCGGCTGGCGCGGCGCCTGGGCTACAACCCCGACGCGCCCCGCGGCCTGGGCAAGGTCACCCAGACCTCCTGACCGCCCGGGCGGCCCCTGTGCGGGCCGAACGCTTCGGCCCGCGGCCCGCGGGCGCTTAAGCTCTGCATGGACCGGCAGGTCCGCGCCGGTCCACGACCGCCCACGGCCGTCCTCGGGCGCGGGCGGCCCGCCGGAACCTCGACAAGGCAAGGAAACAAGATGGCCGACAAGGCAGCCGCGATCGTCGCCGGGCTCGGCGGCGCCGACAACATCACCGACATCGAGGCGTGCATCACGCGCCTGCGCACCGAGGTGGCCGACCCGTCCAAGGTGGACGAGGCGGCGCTGAAGGCGGCCGGGGCCCACGGGGTCCTCTCCCAGGGCAACGTCGTCCAGGTGGTCGTCGGCCCCGAGGCCGACGCGCTGACCGACGACATCAACGACATCCTCGACTGACACCCGCACCCGGCGCGGGCCGAGCGCTCGGCCCGCGCCCCGCACCGGGAGGTGCCCACCATGCTCGCAGTGCTCTCGCCCGTCCCCGGGACCGCCACCGGACTGGCCGGGGTCCCCGACCCCGTCTTCTCCCAGGGGATGGTCGGACCCGGGACCGCGGTCGACCCCGAGCGCGCGCCCCAGACCGCCCTCGCCCCCATCGCCGGGACCATCGTCAAGCTGCACCCGCACGCCTTCGTCATCGCCGGTGAGGACGGCAAGGGGGTCCTGGTCCACCTGGGGATCGACACCGTCGACCTGAAGGGGGAGGGTTTCGAGACCCTGGCCTCCGAGGGCGCGACCGTCGAGGCCGGCGCCCCGCTGGTGCGCTGGGACCCGGCGGCCGTGGAGGCCGGGGGCCGCTCCCCGGCGGTCCCGGTCGTCGCCCTGGACGCCCCCCAGGACACCGTGCTGGACACCGTGGAGTCCGGCGCGGTCGAGGCCGGCTCGACCGCGCTGTTCACATGGCGGTGACCGGCGGCGGCGAGGGGCGCGGCGCCCTGTTCGACCTGGACGGCACGCTCGTCAACAGCGAGCCGCGGTCCATGGAGGTCTGGGCGCGCCTGCTCCAGGCGCACGGCCGGCCCTACGACGAAGAGGTGCTCCACCGCTTCATGGGCCGGCGCGGCCCGGACGTCGTGGCCGAGGACCCCTCGCTGTTCCCCGGCGTCTCCTGGGACGTGCTCCTGGTCGAGCTGCAGCGCATCGGGTCGGCGCCGGACCTGCCCCCGGTGCAGGTGCTGCCCGAGTCGGTGGCGTTCGTGCGCTCCCTGCACGGGCGCGGCGTCCCGGTGGCGCTGGTGACCTCGGCCGGACGGGAGTGGGCCGAGTCCGCGCTGAAGATGGCCGGCCTGTGGGAGCTGTTCACCGGCACGGTCACCGCCGCCGACGTCGCCGTGGGCAAGCCCGACCCCGAGGGGTACCGCGCCGGGGCGCGGATGCTGGGCGTGCCGCCCGAGCGCATCACCGTCTTCGAGGACACCCCCGCCGGGGTGGAGGCCGGCCGACGGGCCGGAATGGGCGTGGTCGGGGTCACCACCACCCACGACCGCGAGACACTGTCCGGTGCCGACCTGGTGGTCGACCACCTGACCGAAGTGGGCTGGCCCCCGCCCGGCGGGACCGGCCGAGCCAAGGCATGAGGAAACAGAGGAGCCAGCAGTGGCAGAGCGCCGCGTGAAAGTCGAGTCCGAGGTCGGGCTGCACGCCCGGCCCGCGGCGATGTTCGTCGAGGCCGCCTCCAAGGCGTCCGGGGAGGCGACCGTCGCCAAGGGGGACGGCGCGCCCGTCTCCGCCAAGAGCATCCTGGCCGTGATGGGCCTGGACGTGCGGCACGGTGACGAGATCACCATCAGCGTGGACGGCGAGGACGCCGAGACGGTGCTCGACCGGTTGGCCGAGATCGCGGGTGCGGCCTGATGGGGCAGCCCGACGAGCGGGTACTGGAGGGCACCGGGGTCAGCCCCGGCGTGGGCTACGGCCCGGCGCTGCGCCTGGCCCGCTCGGTGCCCGAGCCGCCCTCGACCGGATACGAGGGGGACGCCGAGGCCGAGGCCGCCCGCGCCGCCGAGGCGATGGAGGAGACCGCGCGCGACCTGTCCGCGCGCGGTGAGAAGGCCGGCGGGCAGGCCCAGGAGGTGCTGTCGGCGCAGGCGCTGATGGCCCGCGACCCGGCCCTGGCCGACGACGTGCGCCGCCGGGTGCGCGAGGGGGCGGCCGCCGCCCGCGCCGTGGCCGACGCCTTCGGCGTGTACCGCGAGATGCTCGCGGCGGCCGGGGAGTACATGGCCGCGCGCGTGGCCGACCTGGACGACGTGCGCGACCGCATCGTCGCCCGGCTGCTGGGCGTCCCGGTGCCGGGCGTGCCCGAGTCCGACACCCCGTTCGTGCTGGTCGCCGCCGACCTGGCGCCGGCCGACACCGCCACGCTCGACCCGGACCAGGTGCTGGCCTTCGTCACCCGCGAGGGCGGGCCCACCAGCCACTCGGCGATCCTGGCCCGCTCCCTGGGCCTGCCCGCGGTGGTCGCGGGGGCGGCGGCCGACGGCATCGCCGAGGGGGCCGCGCTGCTGGTGGACGGGACCGCCGGCGAGGTCGTCGCCGACCCCTCGGCCGAGCGGGTCGAGCGGGCCCGCGCCCGGCAGGCCGCCCGCGAGGCCGCGGCCGCGCAGAGCGGTGGGCCCGGTGCCACCTCCGACGGCCACCGGGTGCCGCTGCTGGCCAACATCGGCGGCCCCAAGGAGCTGCCGGCGGCGCTGGAGAACGGCGCCGAGGGCGTGGGGCTGTACCGGACCGAGTTCCTCTTCCTGGACCGGGGCGAGGCCCCCGGGCACGAGGAGCAGGTGGAGGCCTACCGGGCGGTGCTGGACGCGTTCCCGGCCGGGAGCAAGGTCGTGGTGCGCACCCTGGACGCCGGGGCGGACAAGCCGCTGGCCTTCCTCCCGCCGCCGGGGGAGGAGCCCAACCCGGCCCTGGGCGTGCGCGGGCTGCGCATGATGCGCCGCCACCCCGAGATGCTGTCCTCCCAGCTCACCGCGTTGGCCGAGGCGGCGCGCGGTGCGCAGGCGGTGCTCAACGTCATGGCGCCGATGGTGACCGACGCCGAGGACGCCGCCTGGTTCGCCGAGCGCGCGCAGGAGGCGGGCATCGAGCACGCGGGCGTCATGGTGGAGGTGCCGGCCGCCGCCCTGGGCGCGCGCCATCTGGCGCGCAGCGCCGGCTTCTTCAGCATCGGCACCAACGACCTGACCCAGTACGCCTGCGCCGCCGACCGCGAGGCCGGCGGGCTGAGCCGGTTCCAGGACCCGTGGCAGCCCGCGGTGCTGGAGCTCATCGCCGCCACGGCGCGCGCGGCCGCGGCGGCCGCGCGCCCGTGCGGGGTGTGCGGCGAGGCCGCCGCCGACCCGCTGCTGGCGTGCGTGCTGGTCGGCGCGGGGGTGACCACCCTGTCCATGGGGGCCTCGGCGCTGCCGCTGGTCCGTGCGGCCCTGAGCCGCGCGAGCCTGGAGGAGTGCAAGGCGGCGGCGAGCGCCGCCCTGGACGCCCCTGGGACCGACGAGGCCAAGCGCGCGGCCCGGGACGCCCTCCCGGGCGTGGCCGAGCTGGGACTGTAGGCGGCAGCCGAGGACGCGCCTACACGCGGCGCGCGTTCAGCGCTCGGGCCCGAATGCACAGGCCGTCGGGGCCGTGCCCGCCGGAACGGCGGGCACG
>NZ_ANAS01000035.1:0-10330 GCF_000341205.1 Nocardiopsis baichengensis YIM 90130
GATGGTGGTGGGATCACCACTATCGGTGTCCTGAAGTGGTGGTCCCACCACCATCGATCACCGTTCCGACCCCTGCCGCCCTGCCGACGCAGAGCAGCAGGGGTTCTGTCACAGGCCGTCCCTACGCTCGGCCCATGGCGATTCGGAGGATGGACCACGTAGGCGTCGTCGTCGAGGACCTGGAGGGGGCGATCGCCTTCTTCACCGAACTCGGCATGGAGCTGGAGGGCTCGGCGCCGGTCGACGGGGAGTGGGTGGACCGCGTCGTCGGGATCGAGGGCGTGCGCGTGGACATCGCGATGATGCGCACCCCGGACGGCGGCGGAAAGATCGAACTGACACGGTTCCGTGCGCCGGAGGCGGTGGCCGAACAGCCCGAGGAGGCACCGCCCAACGTGCTGGGCCTGCGGCGCATCATGTTCGCCGTCGACGACATCGAGGACACCATCGCCCGCCTGCGCCCCCACGGAGCCGAACTCGTGGGGGAGGTGGCGCAGTTCGAGGAGATGTACCGGCTCTGCTACCTCCGGGGGCCGGAGGGCGTCATCGTGGCCCTGGCCGAACAGATCGGCTGAGCGCCCCGCCGAAGGCCCGGCGCGGCGGGGACGCCGCGCGGTCCCGGCCGGTCGGGCGCCGCGCGGCGTCCCCGCGGCGGTACAGTCCATCCGCGGGCCCAGGCCTCACCCGGCCCGCGCCGTCCCCCGCCGACCGATGCCGTCCACCCCGCCGGAGAGACCGCCATGTCCGCGCTCCGCCGCCTCGCGCCCGTCGGCGCCGGCCTGCTGCTGTTCACCGCCGCCTGCTCGGGCGGGACCGCCCCCTCCGACGAGGGCGGCGGATCCGGCCAGGGGGCGGGGGCCCAGGCCGTCGAGCGGGCCGATGCGCTCCTGGCCGACATGTCCGTGGAGGACAAGGTGGGCCAGCTCTTCGTGCTCAACGCGGCCGGCACCACCCCCGAGGAGAACGCCCAGGCCCTGTCCGACTTCCGGCCCGGCGGCCTCATCTACTTTCCCGAGAACCTCGGCACGCCCGCGCAGATCGCCGAGCTGTCCAACGGGCTCCAGGAGCAGGCGGCCGAGCAGGGGGCGGGGGTGCCGCTGATGATCGGCGTCGACCAGGAGCAGGGGATGGTCGCCCGGCTGGAGGCGGGCACCCGCTTCCCCGACGCCATGGCGGTCGGGGCCACCGGCGACACCGCCCAGGCCGAGGCGCTGGCCGCGTCCACCGCCGCGGAGCTGGCCGCGGTCGGGATCAACCTCGACTACGCCCCGGTCGCCGACGTCAACACCAACGCCGACAACCCGGTCATCGGCATCCGCTCGTTCGGGGCGGACCCGGGCCCGGTCGGGGAGATGGCCGTCGCCGAGGCCGAGGCCTTCGCGGAGGGCGGCGTGGTCCCGGTGGTCAAGCACTTCCCCGGGCACGGGGACACCGGTACCGACAGCCACACCGGGCTGCCCGTCATCGACAAGGACCGGGCCGCCTGGGAGCGCGACGACCTGCCGCCGTTCGCCGACGCGGTCGAGGCCGGGGTCGACGCGATCATGACCGCGCACGTCGTCATGCCCGCGCTGGACGACTCGGGGGAGCCGGCCACGCTCTCGCCGAAGGTGATCGACGGGGTGCTCCGCGACGAGCTGGGCTACGACGGGGTCGTCACCACCGACGCGCTCAACATGGAGGGCGTGCGCCAGACCCACGACGACGGGGAGGTGGCGGTCCTGGCGGTCGAGGCCGGTGCGGACCAGCTGCTGATGCCGCCGGACCCCGGCGCCGCGTTCGACGCGGTGCTCTCGGCCGTGGACGAGGGGCGCATCACCGAGGAGCGCCTGGACGAGTCGGTGCGCAGGATCCTCGAACTCAAGGCCGAGCGGGGCATCCTGGACGCCGAGCGGGCGGCCCCGGAGGCGGCGGCCGGCGTCTTCTCCTCCGAGGACACGGCCGAGGCCGCCCAGGACCTCGCCGACGCCTCGGTGACGCTGCTGCGCAACGAGGGCGGCGTGCTGCCGGTCCAGGACGGGGCGAAGGTGGCGGTCCAGGGGGCGGGCGCCGAGGAGATCACCTCGGCGCTGCGGGACCTGGGTGTGGACACCACCGGTTCGGCCTCGGGGGCGGACCTGGTCGTGGTGGGGACCAACGGCGCGCGCGGCGACGCCGAGCAGCGCCGGGCCGTGGAGCGCGCGTCGTCCGGCGGGGCGCCGGTGGCCGTGGTCGCCCAGGGGACGCCGTACGACCTGGAGGTGGCGGAGGACGCCGATGCCTTCCTGGCCGTGTACTCCGCGGTCCCGGTCTCCCGCACCGCGGCGGCCCGTGCGATCGCGGGCGAGGTGCGGCCCGAGGGCCGGCTCCCGGTCCCGATCCCGGACACGGGCATGGAGACCGGCGACGGCCTGTCCTACTGACCGGGCGCCGGCCGGTGCCCCGCCGCGCGAATCCGAGACGGGGCGGTGCCGAGGCCTCCGGCGGCCGGGCAGGTCCGCTCCGACCGGGGCTTCCGGTACCGGCACCGCACCTGGCGGGTCGTCCCGGCCGGGGCGCACCTGGAGCAGTCGATGCCGCGCCGGGCGATTCGCCTGGACAACACGGTTGCCCAGGACCTCTTCGGGGACATCGGGGGAGAGCTGTTCGACCAGGCCCGGTCCGACGCCGTTTCGACACCCCCCCGGGCCTCCGCGGCGCCACAGGGTCCGGGCCCGGCGGGGTACCGGGCCCGGACCCGCGCGGCCCGGCATCCAACGACCGGGTCCGACAACAGGGGACCGGTTCACGGGGCGGTCGGCCCCTCCTGCGCACATCGGTGGTGGTGGAACCGCCGCCACCGACCGCCGACCCCCATCAGGGCGCTCAGCCCTTCTTCTTCAGCTCCCGCCGCGCCAGGGAGCGCAGGTGCACCTCGTCCGGGCCGTCGAAGATGCGCATCGCCCGCGAGTGCGCGTACATCAGCGCCAGCGGGAAGTCGTCGCTCACGCCCGCGCCGCCGTGCACCTGGATGGCGCGGTCGATGGTCTCCAGGGCGGCCCGGGGCGCGGCGACCTTGATGGCCGCGATCTCGTTCCGGGCCTCCTTGGTGCCGTACTCGTCGATGAGCCACGCCGTCTTCATGACCAGCAGCCGGGCCTGGTCGATCGCCAGGCGCGACTCGGCGATCTGCTGCTGCACGACCCCCTGGTCGGCCAGCGGGGAGCCGAAGGCCACGCGGTTCTTGGCCCGGTCCACCATCAGCTCCAGCGCGCGCTCGGCCACGCCCAGCGCCCGCATGCAGTGGTGCACCCGGCCGGGGCCGAGCCGGGCCTGGGCGATCATGAAGCCGTCGCCCTCACCGGAGATGAGGTTCTCCGCGGGGACCCGCACGTCGGTGAAGCGGATCTCGCAGTGCCCCTCCTGGTCCTGGTAGCCGAAGACCGGCAGGGACCGGACGATCTCCACGCCCGGGGTGTCCTTGGGGACCAGGATCATGGACTGCTGGCGGTGCACCGGGCCGTCCGGGTCGGTCTTGCCCATGAGGATGAAGACTTCGCAGCGCGGGTCCGCCGCGCCGCTGATCCACCACTTGCGGCCGTTGATCACGTAGGAGTCGCCGTCCCGGGTGATCGAGGTGGCGATGTTGGTGGCGTCGGAGGAGGCCACGTCGGGCTCGGTCATCGCGAAGGCCGAGCGGATCCGCCCCTCCAGCAGCGGGTCCAGCCAGCGCTTCTTCTGGTCGGGGGTGCCGAACATGTGCAGCACCTCCATGTTCCCGGTGTCGGGCGCCGAACAGTTCAGCGCCTGCGGGGCGAGGTGGGAGCGGCCGGTCACCTCGGCGAGGGGGGCGTACTCGGCGACGCTCAGGCCGCCGACCTCGGGGAGGAAGAGGTTCCACAGGCCGCGCTCGCGCGCCTCGGCCTTGAGCTCCTCCATGACCGGGGGGAGGCGGTGGTCGTCGGGGCCGGCCTCTTCGCGCCATTGCCGGTAGGCGGGCTCGGCGGGGTAGACGCAGGCGTCCATGAACTCTTCGAGGCGGGACAGGTGGTCGCGGGCCTTGGGGCTGAGTCCGAAGTCCATGGTGTCGAGTATGCCACTTCACCGACCGGTCGGTATCCTCCGGTGGCGGTCGATTTTCCCGGGGCGGCGGACGGTTCGCCGGCGGGCGGCGGGGAAGGATGCCCTCCCCCGGTACCGCCGACCCCCGGGGAGCCGAAGGAGGCGATCGCATGCCCGACGCTCTGCGCGGCATCATCACCGACTGGGGCGGGGTGCTCACCGCCCCGCTGGGCCCCACCATCGACGCGTGGCTGGCGGCGGACCGCATCGACCGCGACCACTACGCAGCCGTCATGCGCGAGTGGTTCGCCGGACTGCGCACGACCCCCGAGGGCGCCAACGCGATCCACGCCCTGGAGCGCGGCGAGATCCCCGTCCCCGAGTTCGAGCGGATCCTCGCCGCCGAACTGCGGCTGGAGGACGGCGGACCGGTCCCCGCCGAAGGGCTCATCTCCCGGATGTTCTCCTCCTTCCGCCCCGTGGACGAGATGTACGAGGTGATGCGGCGGGCACGCGGCCGGGGCGTGCGCACCGCGCTGCTGTCGAACTCCTGGGGCAACGGCTACCCGCGCGACCGGTTCGCCGAGGCCTTCGACGCGGTGGTGATCTCCGGTGAGGTGGGCATGCGCAAGCCCGAACCGGACATCTTCCTGCTGGCCGCGGAGCAGAGCGGCCTGGAGCCGCGCGAGTGCGTGTTCATCGACGACCTGGAGCACAACGTCGAGGCCGCGATGGACCTGGGCATGATCGGCATCCTGCACACCGACCCGGCGACCACCCGCACCCTCCTCGCCGAGGCCTTCGGAGCCGAACTCGAGCCCGCGGGGGCCTGACCCGGCCGCGCCCGGGGTGGTTCCGGGCACCCCCGAGCCCCGGTGCCGAGCCGTTCCCATCGGGGAGGCGCCGGGGGCCGTGTCCGGCCGCCGTGAGCGGTGCGGCCGGACGCCGTCCACAGGTCGGCCTGTCCCCGGCCTGCCCAGGGGCCGGGTTTTGGCAGACTTCTCCCATGCGCATCTACCTGCCGAGCACACTGCCCGCCCTCGCCGAGATCCTGGCCGAGGGGCGGGTCGGGGGCGAGCCGCTGACCGCGTTCGCCGCCACCGGCCCCCTGCGGGCCACCGGGGGCGACGACGAGGAGCTGGAGTACGAGGCCATGCTCGCCGCGGCCGACGCCTCCCTGCGCCTGCTGGCCGCCGACCCCGGCGCGCCCCGGCGGCGGGTGGTGCTGGCCGCCGACATGCCCGAGGCGGCCCTGGCCGGGGACCCCGACCGGGGCGGCCCGGCCGCGGTCCGCGTCGACGGCCCGGTGCCCTACAAGAAGCTCGCGTCGGCGCACGTGGACGACGAGGGTGCCGAGGCCGGCATCGCCCGCGCCGCCGCCGACCCCGAGGCCGGGCACCAGGACGACCACGACCTGATGTGGTACGCCGTCCAGGAATTGAAGTACCTGGTGGAGTAGGCGGTGCGGGCTCCGGGGCGCCGGTGGCGGCCGGTACGCCGGGAACGGGGAGCGCGCGAGAGGCCCGGGCCGGTTCGCTCACCTTGCAGGCGGCCTCCCCGGTCGCCGCGCCGGCGACCTGAGAACGTGCCGCCGCGTCACCTCCACGCCCCGTCATCACAGGTCGCCGATGGGTCGTTCGGTTCCCGGCGGGGCGACGGGGCGGTCCCCGCTCCCGAACGGCGGGCGGGCTCCGCGGACCCCGGTGAGCGGAACTGCGGGTCAGGCTGATCGCTTCCGGCATCGCACGTTGCCGGACGCCCTCCTACCTTCAAGGGCACACCCCGCCCCCGACCCCCTGGAGGCCATGTGTCCCCCCGCACCCCACCGCATCCCCTTCTCGCGGCCGCCTCGGCGCTGGCGGCCGCGCTGCTGCTCGCGCCCGCGGCGCCCGCGGCCGCCGACACCCCGCAGGCGCCGGCGCCGACGGCCGCCGAGGACGGGGCGGCCGCCCCCTACGGCCCGCCCGGGCCGCCCGAACTGCCCGAGCCCGACCCGGCCGCCGCTGCCGCCGGAGAGGACCCCTGGCCGGACGCGCCCGGCGCCAACGACTTCGACTGCGAGCCCACCGACGACCACCCGCGCCCGGTGGTCCTGCTGCACGGCTACGGCGCCAACGGGTTCGCCAACTGGCAGGCGCTCTCGCCGCGCCTGGCCCTGCGCGGCTACTGCGTCTTCGCCCCCACCTACGGCCTGCGCTCGGAGCTGCCGCTGCCGCTGAGCGCGGTCGGCGGCGCCGTCCCGATGGAGGAGAGCGCCCAGGAGCTGTCCGACTATGTGGACCGCGTCCTGGAGGCGACGGGCGCCGAGGAGGTCGACATCGTCGGCCACTCCGAGGGCAGCCTGATGCCGAACCACTACGTCACGTTCCTGGGCGGAGCCGACAAGGTCGCCAACTACGTGGCCCTGACCCCGCTGTGGGACGGCACCCGCTTCTTCGGGGCCTCGGAGGTCAACAGGATCGGCGAGGAGTGGGGGCTCGGCCCGACCCTGGGCCGCTCGGTCGACGAGATCTGCGGGCCGTGCCGCCAGTTCCTCACCGGGTCGGAGTTCCTGGAGGAGATGAACGAGGGCGGGGCCGCCGTCCCGGGCGTCACCTACACGACCGTCATGACGAAGTACGACTTCCTCGTGCAGCCGTACACCAGCGGGTTCCTGGAGGGCGACGACGTCACCAACATCGTGCTCCAGGACCGGTGCCGGACCGACCTGTCCGGCCACATCGGCGTGGCCTTCGACCCGGTGGTGCACCGGTACGTCTTCAACGCCCTCGACCCCGAGTCGGCCCGGCCGCCCCTCTGCATCTGAGAGGAGCGGACGGCGCGCCCCGGCCCGTCCGCGACCGGTGGCCCGTTCCCGGGCGGTCCGGAGGCGCGTCGGCGGGACGAGGGCGCGCGGCTCGCCCCGTCGTCGATCCGGACCGTCCGCGGACGTTCCGCGGCCGTGAGGGCGGCCTCCCTCTCCGGGCCGACCGCGTCCTCGACAGGGGCGCGCTTTCCTCCGCCCCGACCGGCACGGAGGCCGTGCTGGCGGACAGGTCCATCGGGAGTGCCGGGATCACCGCCTTCGGCGGTCCCTGGCGGTGAATCCGCCGCTCTCGAGCGCGGCTCCTGCTCTCCGCAGGTCCGCTGCGCCGCGCAGGGCGTCGCGGTAGGCCCCCGGGGTCGTGTCCGCCCAGCGCTTGAACGCCCGCTGGAACGCGCTCGGTTCGGCGAAACCGAGCCTTTCCGCCGTCCGGGCGACGCTCGCCCCCTCCTCGGCGAGCATCGCCATGGCCGCCTCGCACAGCACCCGCTCGCGGATCCTGCGGAAGGAGGTCCCCTCGGTGCGCAGGCGGCGGCGGAGCGTCGGCGGGCTCATGCCCAGCACCGCCGCCGTCCGCTCGGCGCTCGGCGGCCCCTCGGGCGAGCGGGCCAGCAGCCGCGCCACCCGCTCGGCCACCGCCACCGGGGCGCGCGGCGCCCGCAGCAGGCCCGCCGGGGCGCCGGACAGCAGGTGCTCCAGCTCGGCCTCCGAGCGCACCAGCGGCACCGCCAGGTCCCGCTCGTCCAGCACCAGCGCCGGCCCCGCCCCGGGCACCGGCCGGCCGCCGGGAACGGCCCCCGCGGGCAGCCCGCGCACGTCGGCGCCGGGGGAGACCTCCGCGGCCAGCGGGCGGACCGGCCGGTCCGCCGCCCACTCCAGCGTCCGCACGGTGACCCCCAGCAGGCACGCCTCGGCGAAGCCGCGCACCGGCGGCGGCGCGTCCCGCGGGCGCCCGGTGAACGTCCAGCGGACCGTGCCGGGGCGCGGCCCCGGGCCCAGCCTCGGGCGCGGGCCGCCCGGGAAGAGCGCGTAGAACGCGGCGGCCCGCCGCAGCGCGGCCCCCGCGTCGCGGCTGTGCAGGGCGGCCCGGCACATCATCGCGAAGCCGCCGGGCGGGACCCGCCCCGGTGCCAGCCCGAGGAGTTCGTCGCCCAGGACGGCGCAGGCCTCGCGCACCAGCCGCGCGAAGCGGTCGGCGGGCACATGGGCCCCGTGCGTCCCGTGTGCACTGTGTGCACTGTGCGCTCCCGCCCGCCCGTCGGCCGCCGACGGCGGGATGCCCGCACGCAGCAGCAGCGGGCCGCACGCCACCCCCTGGCGGCGCGCACCCCACAGCACCGCGCGCACCGCGGCGGCGGGCACGTCTGCGGAGGACGCCTCACCGGCCATGTGCGCAACGTAGCGCGGACGCGACGCAGCGGTCACGGGGGGCGAGCGGGAAAATGTGACCCCCGCCACCCGCTCGGGTATGCCTGACCGCAGACCCGTCCTGGAGGCTGACGATGGATGCCGTGACCCGCGTGCCCGAACCCGTCAACGAGCCGAACCTGAGCTACGCCCCGGGGACGCCCGAGCGCGCCGAGCTGGAGGCCGAGATCGTCCGCCAGAGCGGCGAGGAGGCCCGGCTCGACCAGACCATCGGGGGCGAGCGCCGGATGGGCGGCGGGCCGACCCTCCCCGCGGTCGTCCCGCACCGGCACGCCCACGTCCTGGGCCGCATGCCCGAGGCCACCGAGGACGACGTGCGCGCCGCGATCGAGGCCGCCCGGGCCGCCGCGCCCGCCTGGCGGGCCATGTCGATCGACGACCGCGCTGCCGTCCTGCTGCGCGCCGCCGACCTGCTCGCCGGGCCGTGGCGGGCGACGGTGAACGCCGCCACGATGCTCGGCCAGTCCAAGTCGGTGCAGCAGGCCGAGATCGACGCCGCCTGCGAGCTGATCGACTTCTGGCGCTTCAACGTGCACTTCGCCCGGCGGCTGTACGCCGAGCAGCCGGTGTCGGTGCGGGGGGTGTGGAACCGGCAGGAGCTGCGCCCGCTGGAGGGCTTCGTGCTGGCGATCACCCCGTTCAACTTCACCGCGATCGCCGGCAACCTGCCCACGGCGCCCGCGCTGATGGGCAACGTGGTGGTGTGGAAGCCCTCGCCGACCCAGACCCCGGCGGCGTGGTGCCTCATGCGCCTGCTGGAGGAGGCCGGCATGCCGCCCGGGGTGGTCAACATGGTCACCGGCAACGGCGAGGCGGTCTCCCGGGTGGCGCTGTCCCAGCCGGACCTGGCGGGGATCCACTTCACCGGGTCCACCCGGACCTTCAAGCACCTGTGGCGGACCGCCGGGGAGAACATCGACGGCTACCGGTCCTACCCGCGCATCGTCGGCGAGACCGGCGGCAAGGACTTCATCGTCGCCCACTCCTCGGCCGACCCGGACGTGCTGCGCACCGCCATGATCCGCGGGGCGTTCGAGTACCAGGGGCAGAAGTGCTCGGCGGCCTCGCGCGCGTACGTGCCGCGCAGCCTGTGGCACCGGATGCGCGACGGGCTGCTGTCCGAGACCGAGTCGCTGACCATGGGCGACGTCACCGCCGACCTGTCCACCTTCATGGGGGCGGTGATCGACGACCGGGCGTTCGCCAAGAACGCCGAGGCCCTGCGCAGGGCCAAGGCGACCGACTCCATCACCATCCTGACCGGGGGCGCCGCCGACGACTCCGAGGGCTACTTCGTGCAGCCCACGGTGCTGGAGTGCGACGACCCCGAGGACGAGGTGTTCCGCACCGAGTACTTCGGCCCGATCCTGGCGGTGCACGTCTACGAGGACGACCACTACGAGCGGGTGCTGGCCCAGATGGCCGACGTCGCGCCGTACGCGCTGACGGGGGCGGTGATCGCCCGCGACCGGGCGGCGGTGGGGAAGGCGGACGCGGCGCTGCGCTTCTCGGCCGGCAACTTCTACATCAACGACAAGCCGACCGGTTCCATCGTCGGCCAGCAGCCCTTCGGCGGGGCGCGGGCCTCCGGCACCAACGACAAGGCCGGTTCGATCTTCAACCTGGTCCGCTGGGCGAGCCCGAGAGCGATCAAGGAGTCCTTCGTCCCCCCGACGGACTGGCGCTACCCCCACATGGGGTGAGAAGGGTTTCCCGCCCGGGGCGGAGGGGCGCCGCCGCTCGACCCTGCACGCCGAACGGGCGTGTGCCCTGCACGCGTCTCCCGTCCGGGTGTGGAGGGGAGGGCGGCGACGGCTCGGCTGGTGCCCCGCTCACGGGCCCCGGCCGGGTGCGGGCCGGCGCGCACGGGCGGACAGGCTTCGCATACCGGGCGTGAGAGGGGCGGTTCGTGCATCGAGTGTGCGGAACCGACCGCAAAAAGCGCTCGAGTGTGCACCTTTCTGCACACTCGATGAGGCCGTGTCCGCTGGTGTGGTGGAACCCTCCGGGCCCGGCCGCCCGCATCGACACCCCCGTTGACGCTTCTATGTCAAGCGGCCAGCGAGAGGGATTGTTGCT